>DASRRM010000520.1:0-16440 GCA_035695715.1 Tepidisphaeraceae bacterium | reverse complement strand
GATGGTTCCGTTCAACATGGGCGGGTGCGGTGGAGGAGCCGCCATCAGTGTCCCCGGCATGGGAGCGCTGCCTACCGGTGGATTTGGGCACGGCAATGCGGCGAATAACATCGACATTAATGGCCTGGGCCAGGCGGGCTTGAAGATATTCAGATCCCAGACGCTCTCGGACAGCGCTGAAATTTCCCTCGGACAGTCGATCGGCCTCCAGGCCACAAACACCTACAAACTGGATCACGATCCCGATCTCCAGCGTTATGTTACTCTTGTTGGTCGAACCGTGGGAGCAGCATCGCCGGCATCACAATACAAGTACTTCGTTGGTGTGCTCGACACCGATGAAGTAAATGCATTCTCAGGACCGCGCGGCTATATCTTCATCACCCGCGGTGCAATCAAACGCATGCACGACGAATCGGAATTGGCCGGCGTTCTCGCCCACGAAGTTGGGCACGTTGCCCTGCAACACGGGCTGAAGGCTGTAAAAAATGCGAATTTTTGGGGAGGCATTACGGACGCCGCCGCGGCTGGTGACCAACGTATTGCCGCCTTCAAGGGAGCCTTCGGTACCTGCCTCAATCTCGTCTTTGTAAACGGCTACTCTCGCGAGCAGGAAGACGAAGCCGACGCCGAGGCCGTGAAATACACCATCGCCACTGGCTATGATCCTCATGGCTTGCCCCGCTTCCTCCAGCGCATTGAGAAGGAGCAGGGCGGCCCCAAGCTTTTCCCGACTCACCCTGGTATTAAAGACCGGATCAAGCTCATCGATGGCGAGATCGCCAAGGCGGGCTCGCCCACCGGCGCGACGCTGGCCGATCGGTTCCAGGCTTCGGTCGTGATCAGATAAATGGTTGCTGGCAAACCGAACAGAATTTGAAAGTTGTAATCTCCTGCTTGGATCGCAACTATCGTCCGTGATTCGCCAGTTTCTTATACGTTGCTGGCGCATTTCGACATTCAACGCATTCGGCACGGCCGAGACGGCCGTGTGACGGGCGGTCCGCCTAAATCGACGACCCGACTTTCGACCCCGTTGACTTCTCGCGCGCCTTGCGGTTTCATTCCCACTTCTGAAATTTCGACCGGCTCGTCTTTATTTCCACCAGCGAAGGAGAACCACGCCATGGCTCGTCCCGTTACTCTTTTCAGCGGCCAATGGGCCGACCTGCCTTTTGAAACCATTTGCGCCAAAGCCAAACAATTCGGCTTCGATGGCGTGGAACTTCCCTGCTGGGGCGATCACTTTGAAGTCGACAAGGCCGTCAAGGACAAGGGGTATTGCAAAACCCGCTGGGATATTCTCAAGAGCCATGGGCTGAAGACTTACGCCATCTCCAATCATCTCGTTGGTCAGGCGGTCTGCGACAACATTGACGAGCGGCACAAGCTGATTCTGCCGGAGGATGTGTGGGGCGACGGCGATCCCAAAGGCGTGCAGCAGCGAGCGGCGGCAAAGATGGTCGACACGGCCAAGGCCGCCCGCGCGCTGTTCGATGCCGCCCCGGAAAAATCGCCATTCCCCGTCACCGTTAACGGGTTCACCGGCTCGAGCATCTGGCATTCGATCTACGCCTTCCCTCCGACGAGCCAGGAATATTGGCAGAAGGGTTTTGACGACTTCGCCAAAAAATGGACGCCGATCTTAAATGAGTTTGACAAACTGGACGTGCGTTTTGCCCTGGAAGTGCATCCGACGGAAATCGCGTTTGATATCGCCAGTGCCCAGCGCGCGATCGACGCGATCAAGGGTCATAAGCGTTTCGGGTTCAACTACGATCCATCGCATCTGGGATATCAGCACGTCGATTACGTGAAATTCATCCGCACGTTTGCCGACCGCATCTTCCACGTGCATATCAAGGACGCCTGGTGGGGCCATGGCGACGGCACCGTCGGCGTTTTCGGCGGGCATACGACCTTTGCCGACCCGGCCCGCTACTGGGACTTCCGCTCGCCGGGCCGCGGCGACGTCAACTTCGAGGAAATCATCGTCGCGCTCAACGACATCAAATACAACGGCCCGCTCTCGGTGGAATGGGAAGACAGCCGAATGGACCGCGAGCACGGCGCCGCCGAGTCCGCGGCGTTTGTGCGAAAGATCGATTTCAAGCCGTCGGCGATTGCGTTTGATGCGCAGTTTGACCGGTGAGACGGGGAAACGGCAATGCGCGATTGGCCTTGGGAAATGTGGGTTTACATGGCCATCGGAGCCGTCGTTACCTATTTCTATTGGCGTCGGGAGCGGCTATCGATGGATGGCCATTCGGGTAGAACCGCGGGCGCGGTGTACTTTTTCATCGCGATGCTCTGGCCGGTGATCCTGTTTGCAATGCTGGTCAATCCGCCGGATAAATCGCAAAAGAAGTGATTTGCCGGCACCGCGTGGTATCCAACATAAGGCGGCATCGGCGCTGCGATGCCTCTCCGACGCGGAAGTGATTGCGAATCGCTGATAGCGTCATGGACCCGCCACAAGACCAGCGTCTTTCCGAACTGCTGCGCCGCCAGCGCGAAGGCCTTGAGGATTCCGCCGGCAAAGCTGAGCGCGAGCAACTTGCTGACGAATATCAGCAGGGGTTGCTGCGAAAATCTTTCGGGATTGTCGAGGCTGTTCGCAGAGGCCTTAGGCCATCCCCACAATCATGAGCGGCGCCAGACCAACGGAAGATGTGAGTGACTGTAGGTTCCGCCTTGGCGGACGCGTTTATGGTGGTTTCATCTGGGTAGAAGGTAAAACCCCAAGGGTTACATCGTCTTGAACGCGTCCGCCAAGGCGGACCCTACAATTCGCATTGTCTCATCCGTCGCGGCTCAAGATCATTGCGGATGTTGGTTTTTGCGGCACCCGCGCACAGCACGCCACCAGGCTCATCCCGCCGCCCCGGCGGTTTGCACGCCTGCTTCCGGCGTTCCCGCCGGTCGGCTCGCTGTGGCGCGGATCACCAGCGGGTGGGCGAGTTGCTCGATTTGGTCGTGGGCCTGGCGAAGTGTTGTGATCAGCCGAACGCTTTGCGAGCAGGCGATGCGGGCTTTGGCTTTGGTCAGATCGCCTTTCATCGTCCACAAGCCAACCAATAGGCCGATGTCGGGATAGCGGGCGTGCAGGCGCTTGCAGAGGTAGCGGGCATGGGCGACGGCGGCGGGGGGCATGGCCGACACGCAGACCAGGTCCATTTTCTTCGCTTCCACCTGTTCCACCATTTCCGAGGCAAGCATGGCCGCCGACGGACTGAAGGTGCAATATCCGCGCACTTCCAGCACCTGCCCGAGCATGATCGCGACAATTTCGTCGGCTTCGTCGCGGGCGGGAAGACACAGCACATTCACCGCGCAGCCATGCGGCAATCGCCGGAATTGATCGGGGGATGGGTTCTCGGCTTCGGCGGCGCGCGTCGTGCCGGTCACCGCTGCCGCCACGTTCGACGCGACGGCCGCCACGGTTGACGCGGCGGCAACGACGGTTGATTTGGCCGACTCGAGCATCGTCGCCGCCCGGGGATGTTCCGCGTCGCCGGGCTGACCGTCGGCGGATGCCGCGCCGAGCATCTCGCGAAACTGCTCAGAAAGCTCTTCGGTCAGGTCGCGAACGCTCTGGCGGACAAACTGAAATTGTTCCTCGGTGGCGCGCTCGTGATGGCTGTCATGCTCGGCCATTGCCAGGGCCGGGATCAGCAGGTCATCGTATACCGTAATCAGCGAGCGCTTTTCGTTGAGGTAATCGCGCGCCAGATCGGCGGCCTCCTCCTGGTCCATCGCGATGAGTCGCTGGTACAGCCGGAATTCCGGCGACAGCACCGCCTCTTCGCGAAGCAATATGTCGATAAACTTGAGCTGTGGGATATATTTCCCCATCACCACAAGGATGACGGTCATCGGCGTCGACAGCAGCAGGCCGATCGGTCCCCAAAGCCAGGTCCAGAAGACCGCGGCCACCAGCACCGCCAGGGCGGACATGCCGGTGCTCGATCCATACCAAAACGGCTCGATGGCCTGGCTGACGATGATTTCCAGCGTGGCGAACATTCCCAGCGTGGCGAAGAAAACCGAGTAGCCGGGGAAGACCGCAAATGCCAGCAGAAGCGGGAATCCCGCGCCAATCCAGATGCCGACGTAGGGCACGAATCGCAGGAAGCCGACGAGGATGGCCCAGACCAGCACATTGGGAAACGCCTGCCCGCCTCCCAGGAACTTCCCAATGAGCCACAATCCAAGAGCGGTAAGCGATCCATAGCAAAAGTTGACGATGGAGAGCGCGCCCAGGTAGCTGCTGATGCGCGTGGAGGCTTCATCCAGCGCCTGGGTGGTGAGATTGAGCCGGGCGCTGCCGAGCAGGCGGATCAAGCGGTCGCGCAGGTCTTCGCGGCTCATGAGCATAAAGCAGACCAGCACCAAAACCAGCGCCGCCGTGGCAAGCGGGCTAAAGATGGTGCCGGCATAATTTTTCAGCAGCTCCAGCGTCTTGGGGGGTTCGGGATAGACGCGGGTTGGCAAAGGGTTTTCCGGCGACCACTTTGGCTGGGGCGTAGATGTGGTGGTCGAGGGATTGGTGGTTGGTTTGGTGGTGGGGGCGGTGATGGCCTGCGCTTCGCGCTCCATCTTGCGCCAGAAAAACCCGTGTTGCCCGATTTTGTGAAACTTCTCTCGCAGTTCAACCTCGTATTTCGGGAGCGATTCGCCCAGCGACTTCAGCTCATAGTAAACCGTGTATCCGATCCCCCAAAGAAGGGCGACGGCCACCGCAACGCACATAAGCGTGGCCACCATGCGCGGAATGCGGATTCTTTCAAGCCACGAAACCGCCGGCGCCAGCAGAAATGTAAAAAGCACCGCCAGCGCAATGGGAATCAGGACTTCGCGCGCGAAATACAGCCCGCAAATGATGATTGCAATGGAAACCAGCAGTATAAAGCCGGCGTTTTTCCTTGTTTCAACAGCTCGCGCCACAAAAGTCCTCTCGCATTTTCGGGCCACGCCCACACTCCGCGTGAGCCTACCGAAGCGCAAGAAAATATGGAACGTGAAGAATATGGCGCAGGCAAAACCGGCTTGGACGCCGGAGGCTTAAAGTGGCCATCACTTTAGTGGGTGGTCGGTCAGGAAGGGAACGAACGTTGTGTCAGGGAGTTGCCGACGGCTGGGTGGTCGGGACGAATTTGTCGTCCTTCATCTGCTGCCTCAACCGTTTGTACTCCGCGGTCTTTTTGTGCTCGACGTATTCCAGAATGTCGGGGGGAAGATCGTTGGCACGGAGAAACACCGACAGGCCGTTGTCCAGTTGCAGGGTGGCGACGATCGGAGACGGAGTTGTGGCGGCGGGTGCGGGGGCGTTCTGGTTCCAGAGGTAAACGCCTCCCGGTTTGATGATATAATCCAGGCCGGTCACGCCGCGGATATTTTCCAAAGCTTCGCGGATTTTGGCGTTGCCGAGAATAAGCGTGATTCTGCGGAAATCGGCGGGCACGCGTTGCAGCGCGCCGGGTTCGAGGTTGAATTCAACGCCGGATGCCTGCGACAATTCCGCCAGCACCTGGGCGATGTCTGCGCCGTTAAAGTTTCGCGTGATGGTTCGATCGAGCTGGCGGGCAATCTGATCTTCCTTGCTCAACACGACCACATTCGGTCCCCAGGCATACCAGGTGAAATCCGTCTGCTTGGTTAATTCCTTCAGCGCGTCGTTCAGGGTGGCATTTCGCTGGAGGCTGATCGATTGGTCCGGCTGGGTCTTGTCGTGCACCCGGAATTCCACGGCGATCGGCGACTTGTTTTCCGCCAGCTTCTTGTCGATCGCGTTGATCACCCATTCCACCGTGGTCGGCTTGCCCGGCGCGGGCGTTGCGCCCAGCGGCGTGGTGTCCAGATAATCCAGCGTTTCCAGTTCCTGAATCGTCGCCCGCCGGCCGATCCGCTCCAGCGGAATCCGCGGCACAAGCTTCACGCCCTGCGGGCCCAGTTCCCAGTTCAGGCCGAGCTTGCGGGTGATGGCGGTCAGCGCCTGGCGGACAGTCTGGTTTTTGACGGTGGCTTTGATGTTGGTCTGTTCGCCCCAGGGAAGCAGGTCGTAAACACGGGGCGGGATTTCGATGGGAACGGCGGTCTGATCGGTGATCTTCTTCATCACCTGCGGCATGATGCCGTTCACGTCCAGGTTCACGACTTTATCCAGCGCTTCGCTGACTGCGGCGGAGCTGTCTTGTGCGCGCGCCAGCGTGACAGGAAAAATCGCGACAAAGGAGATGGAAAGGAGCAAGGCCGCAAAAAAAGCATGACGCATGAGGTGACTCCCTGGCTCACTGCATGTCGAAATAGGCTGCCGACTGAGTATCATGCGCTGGCATTCCACCGCTTACAATAGTGACATGCGAAGGGGCGGGTGCGGCGGGGCCGACGCCGTAGCTTATCACCACCGACCCATTGCTCGCCTGGGCACCCGGTCCGATCGAAACATCCGCCTGACCCGGCCCGGCAACTTGATCTGTTTGAAATGCCACGAAGGTGGACGATCCGGTGCTGACCGGGGCGGTCGTTCCAGATTTCTCCCATCCCGTGGGCGTCTGACGTGAATTGTTGTAGATCTGAATTCCCACCCCCGCCACGATCAGCAACGATGCCGCCAGCGCCAGCGGCATGACCGACCTGCGCATCCAGGCCGGCATGCGATACGCCCGCGCCGTTTGTTCCTCGTGTGCCTCGGCCACTTGCGCGGAGATCGACTGCTGCAGACGGTCCCACGGGATCGCCGGCATCGGCAGCATTGCCTTCAATGCCATGTCCAGCTTGCGATATTCGCCAAGCATCGCCCGCGCGTCAGCATTGGCCTGAAGCTCCTGCTCCAGCGCCAAACGATCCGCCGGCGGTAAGGTGCCGTCAAGGTACTGGCTGATTGTGAATTCGAGGTCTTGCATAATGGTTTGTTGTCAGTGGTCAGTTGTCAGTTGTTCGTTGGTGCGTCTCGTGCATGCGATAAACATGCAACTCGCCACTGACAACTGACCACTGACAATTGACAATCCCTTATAAAACATCCTTCAACAATTCCTTCAGCCTCTTTCGCCCTTGAAACACATGCCATTTCACGGCTTCAACGCTGCAATCCAGTGCGGCGGCCACATCTTTTTGCGGCATTTCGTCGATCGTGAACATGATCAGCGCCAGCCGCTGCTTCTCGGGAAGCTTCTGCATGGCCGCCTGCAGTTTGCGGCCCATTTCCTCGCTTTCCAGCCGATGCAGCGGATCGCCGCCCTGAGCGGCCCAATCGCTGGCAACGCTGCTGGTATCGGTTGCCGCCCCTTCGGCGGCCTCCAGGGGCAGTTGCATGCGCGTCTTGCGGCCACGCCTGAAATTCAACGACAGGTTCGACACGATTCGCATCAACCAGCCGCCAAACGCGCCAGGCTTTTGCAATGTCGCCAGGCTTGCGAACGCCTTCAAAAACGCGTCCTGCGTCACTTCCATCGCGTCGTGGCTGTTGCCGAGCAAGCGATATGAAACGGCGACGGCCTGGCGTTGATATCGGCCGATCAGCACGTCAAACGCCTCGCGTTTTCCGGCCAGAACCTGCGAAACGAGCGCTCCATCGGTGGGCTCGCCGCCAGGAGGCGAGGTGGATTCCTCGCCCAACGGTTGGCCCCCGGGGTCAACGCCCCAGGATTCGCTCGCCTTCGGCTCCATAATCAAGACACCACTGGCAGGCCGTCGTTAGCGATTTTCCAAACGGTTGTTATCGGTGCGGCAGGCCTGGCCACTTCGCACGATAGCCGCTGTATGGCTTGAACTCAAATTTTGATGATAATTGCACTTACGGTGCATACCCATCCGCGGCCGCCGCGAATTCCGGCGGCATGACAATGGGCCAAAACCTATGGAAATATCTCACTTCATCTGTTGCGCGCCACGCCGGAACGCCATGATATTGACCCGCTTGCGATCATCATCAACCGCATAGAACATGAGGAACCTCCGCTCGAAAACGCCGCCGTATGAAGGCGTCGGGATACATCACTTTCGCCTTCGGGCCGCACGAACAACGATGGCGTGCCTAATTAAGACGCCTGCTGGACGTAATTCATTTCCCCCACATCCAACCGATACTTGCGCATTTTCTTGTAGAGCGTGGTGCGGTTGATGTCCAACTCGGTGGCGGTTGCCTGGCGGTTCCAGGCGTTGCGCTTCAGGGCCGCTTCGATGATCCGGCGCTCCGGGCCTTCCAGCGCAACTTGCAACGAGGCGGCCCGGCTGTAAATCTCATCTTCTTCCATCCGCGCCATGCTCGGGCGGGTCGGCGTGAAGCATTGGATCGTTTCGGGCAGATCTTCCAGGTCGATCTGCGGGCGGCGGCATAGAACCACGGCGCGCTCGACGGCGTTTTCCAACTCGCGAACGTTGCCGGGCCAGTTGTAGCGCTGCATGCCGGCGAGGGCCGCATCGGTGAACCCCAGAATCTCGCGGGACATTTCCCGGGTGAACTGTCGCAGAAAATGATTCGCCAGCAGGGCGATATCCCCAAGCCGCTCGCGCAGGCCGGGCAGGCGGATGTTCACAACGTTGATGCGGTAATACAAATCCTGGCGGAATTGCTGGGCAGCAACAAGAGCGGCCAGATCGACATTGCTTGCGAGAATCACGCGGGCGTCGACCGTTCGCGTTTCGCTGCTTCCCAGCGGCTCAAATGACCGCTCCTGCAGCACGCGCAGCAACTTCACCTGAAACGCGGGGGAGGCGGAATTGATCTCATCGAGAAAAATCGTCCCGCCGTCGGCGGCCATGAATCGGCCCGGCTTATCCGCCACTGCGCCGGTAAATGCGCCTTTGGTGTGGCCGAAGAGCTCCGATTCCAGCAGTGTTTCCGGCAGCGCCCCGCAGCTTACCTCGATGAACGGCTTGTCGCGCCGAGGCGAACGATGATGGATCGCCCGCGCCAAAAGCGATTTGCCGGTCCCACTTTCGCCGGTCATCAATGCAGTTGTGCGGCTGTCGGCGACGGCGTCCACCAAATCGAAAATCTTCAGCATCTTGTGATCATGGCCGACCACGTTTTCCAGCCCGAAGCGAAGATCGAGCTGCTGGCGGAGGGTCTGGTTCTCGAACAGAAGCGACTGCTGCCGGGCGGCTTTTTCAACGACGACGCGAATCTCCTCATCGACGATCGGCTTGGTGAGGTAGTCAAACGCCCCCATTTTGGTGGCTTCGACGGCGCCGCCGATGGAGCCGTAGCTGGTGAGGACGATGACCACAACATGCGGAAACCGCCGCCGCACATCGCGCAGGAATTCGGCGGGCTTCACACCAGGCATATTTACATCGGCGAGCAATAATTCGATCTGCCCATTTTCGAGAATGGCCATCGCCTCTTCCGGACGGTCCGAGGTTTTGACGTCGTATCCCTCGCGCCGCAGGAATTGAGCGAGCGAGGAGAGGATAATGCGATCCTCATCGAGAATCAGGAGGCGTGATTTGTCGGGAGTATTTGCCTGAAGCATATTTAACAGTGGCACGGGCATCTTGCCCGTGCTTCCAAACGCCGTCAAAAGCGGCATGGCCGATAAGAGCACGCACGGACAAGCGCCCATGCCGCCATGTTGCGTTGGTGCAACATGCGTTTACATTTTGCATCGGCTGGAAAGGGCGTGGATGGTGAGAGGCGGCGGAGGTCTGATAATTATTCGTGACGTTTGGCGATTTGAGCCGTACAATCGGCGTCATGGATTCAGCAACTTTCGACAGCGGAATTCTAAGACGGATGCTTGGGCCGGACGAGGCTCCATTGCCTCCGGAAGTCGCGAGCTTCTTCTTGAAGATTTCGTTAGACGCAAATGATAGCGACCGGATCGCCCGTTTATCGGAGAAGGCAAACGAAGGCGAATTGACGTCCGAGGAAGCAGATCAACTTTCATACTATATTATGCTGGCTGACTTCATTGCCATCATGCATTCCAAAGCACGCGTCTCCTTGAAGGACAAGAATCCAGCCGCGTGAGATCAGCAATGCAGAAGGCGATCGATGAATTGGTTCGCCGGCGTGCGGAACATGTCTGCGAGTACTGTCATTTTCCCCAGCCGCCATTTCACATTGAACACATTATCGCGCGCAAGCACGGCGGGATTACGATCGAGCGGAATCTTGCGCTTTCGTGCGCGAGGTGCAATTTCCATAAAGGCCCCAACCTTTCGGGAATCGATCCAGAGACTGGCGCGACAGTCCTTTTATTCCATCCCCGAAGAGACGAGTGGAAAGAGCATTTCCAATGGCGTAGAGCCGTCCTGGTCGGCCTGACTCCCTCGGGCCGGGCGACCATTAAAGTACTTGAGATGAACCACTCGGCACGCATAGCGGCGCGGGAGCAGTTAATCCTGGAAGGGCTATTGCAGGTTGAGCCTGACCTTGATTTCCGATAACAACGTCGGACTGGATAAAGGAATCGAATATGCGCATCGGCATTCCCAAAGAAGTAAAACCCGACGAATATCGCGTTGGCATGATGCCCGTCGGCGTCGCTCAATGCGTCAAGGCGGGGCACCAGGTTTTCGTCGAAACCCATGCCGGGATCGGCAGCGGGTTTATGGATGAGGATTACGTCAAGGCGGGGGGCGTCATCGCTGGCTCGGCCAAAGAGGTGTTCGACAAGGCCGAGATGATGGTGAAGGTGAAGGAGCCGCAGAAGCAGGAAATTGCCATGTTTCGGCCCGGGCTGGTGGTGTTCACCTATTTTCATTTTGCGGCGAGCCTGGAATTGTCGCAGGCTTGCCTCGATGCGCGGATTGTGGCGATCGCCTATGAGACAATCAAGAACAAGGCCGGGACGCTGCCGCTGCTGACGCCGATGAGCGAAATCGCGGGCAAGATGAGCATTCAGGAAGGGGCGAAATATCTTGAGAAGCCCATGATGGGCCGCGGAATTTTACTGGGCGGCGTGCCGGGCGTGGCGCCGGCGCACGTGGTCGTTTTGGGCGGCGGGGTGGTGGGCACCAATGCGGCCAAAGTCGCGGCCGGTCTGGGCGCCGATGTGGTCATCATGGATGTCAGCCTCGACCGGCTTCGCTATCTCGACGATGTGATGCCCGCCAACGTGAAGACCATCTTCAGCGATCCGTTCACCATCAAGGAGCATCTGCGTGAGGCCGACCTGGTCATCGGCGCGGTGCTCATTCCCGGCGCCAAAGCGCCGCGTTTGGTCACCCGCCAGGATTTGGTTACGATGAAAAACGGCAGCGTGATCGTCGATGTGGCGATCGACCAGGGCGGCTGCGTCGAAACCGCCCGCCCCACAACGCACCAGCAGCCGACCTACGTCGTCGAAGGCGTCGTGCATTACTGCGTCACCAACATGCCCGGCGCGGTGGGGCGCACCAGCACCATCGCCCTGTGCAACGCCACCCTTCCTTACGCGTTGAAAATCGCCAACGCCGGCTTTGAAAAAGCGGCCGCCGGGGATGCGGGGTTGGGCGAAGGAATCAACATGGTGGGCGGACGGGTGACCAATAGCGCCGTTGCCGAGGCGCTGCATATGCCGTATCAGGCGATGAAATGATGCCGGCCTGTTGGAGGGAGCAAAGTTTGTCCGGGAAAAGCAATCGCATCCGGCGGCGACCGCTCACGCCCTGCTCACGCACCGAAACCCCAGGCACCGCCCCTTGGCTGTTGGCACGCGGCCGCGGCGATAGTTGGATCGGCATAGAAACGCCGGCCCGATCCAGCTCCCGCCTCGTTCGCTGCGGATGCCGGTCGCCTGGCGATTGACCGGATTGGGCTCCGCAGCCTGCGGCGTGGCGTAGAAGTCCGGCGAATACCAATCGGCGCACCATTGCCACACATTGCCCGCCATATGCCGCAGGCCGAACTGCGATAGGCCGAGGTCTTCATTCACATCCGCCATGGGCAAAGTTTCAGGGCGATACGTCTGGCCCGGCCGATGTTGGGCGAAGCGCAACTTCGACGGCGCGGGCGGCTCATCGCCCCAGGGATAAAGCCGCGGCCAGGGTCCTCGGGCGGCATATTCCCACTGGGCCTCGCTGGGCAGGAATGTGCAACCTTCTTTCCGGTCGTCGTTGGCATAGGCCCGCCAATCTTGCTGATTCGCCCAGAGCGAATAGGCATTGGCCCCATGCCACGTCACCAGCATCATCGGCATGCGCTCGGTCCCCGCCACCGGCGTCCAGCCCGCATTTTCACGCCGGATCAGCATGTGCTCGCGCCGTTTGTCATTCCCGGCCAGCACAAACCAATGTTCAAGAGCGGCTTGCGGAACATCCCCGATCGAATTCAGGAATCGGCAAAACGCCGTCGTCGACACCGGCTCCTGGTCGATGCGAAATTCATCGAGATGCACGCGATGTATGGGCCGCTCATCGGGCGGGCAGTCGGCGCCATCCGTGCCGATCATGACGTCTGCCGCCGGGATTCTCACGCAGATCATGCCGTCGGTTCGCCGCCGGTAAATTGCAAACCCGGACTGATTCTTCCCGAGCGGCTCGAACGGCCATTCCGATGCGCTGACCTTGGGCCATGCGCTCCCGCCGAGCTGCGTGAAGGTGTTTCCGTTTCGCACTGGAGATGGCTGCGGGTCGCCTTCCAACCACCCCGTCCATCCACGCTGTCGCTTGCCGGTGCCCAGTTGCAGATAAACCAATTCCGCCAGATCCCTGAGCCGAAACGGCTCGCGCGTAAACACTGACTTATACACCATGTCCTGCGGCTGATCCGGGATTGTCACGTCGAATTCATCCTCAATCTCCATGATCAGCTCAACCATGTCGAGACTGTCGCAGTGAAGATCCTCAATCAGCCGAAGGTTCGGATGCAGCTCGGCGCGGCGGATTCCCATTTGTTCGGCGGCAATATCGCAAACGCGCGATTCGATCGTGGTCAGGGACAGTTGTGTGAGTTGGACGGGCATGGCGGACATTATAAAACCCGGACGCAGATTCCAGCAACGGTAGGCGCGAGATGAACCGTTGTCGGTGCACCGTGGAATCGGCCGGAGCGCTTTCGCCCGTATCATGGGCGTCTCGCCCATGGGCAATGGTACTCCATTGCATTTCGTCGGCCTTCGGCGAGCTTGGTCGAGTCGTATTCCGACCACATCTACCAGACTACTGATCGGATTGGCGGCGTACCGTCAGGCATGGGCGAGACGCCCATGATACGCATGATACGGGAAGACGATGCCCACTCCGATTGAACCTGTTCACCCTCCCGGCGCTCCGACTGCCGTTCCGCATTCGGGACAGCGCTGGGGCGTGGCGCGGACATCGTAGCCGCACGTGACGCAGATATGCCTTCTCTTCAAATCGCGGATGCGCTCGGCGGCTATGTCGCGCTTGGCGGTCAAAATCTCACGAATCACAAGCCGAGGCACTTTCCTCAGCAGCCAGGCGACACAGATGCAGACGCAGACAGTCAGAACGGGTCCGACAACCGGGAAGTAGAAAATGTTCTGTGCGCCCGAGCCGCATCGGCGAATGAAATATCCATCGCAGTCAAGGCCAATGTTGGCGTAGGGATAAAGCCAGATGCGCTCATCATTGGCGTTGACGTAAGCCAGCGGAAGGCCAAGCGCCAGCGCCACGACGGCGAGTGCCGTGAAGAGCCGGTCGGCCTTCGGAGGGAACAACTTCATGAGCAGACGATTATAGCCGGGCGGTGGAATGGGGTGGCATGAACAAGCAGGCAGATACCGTTGGCGAGGACCTCGGGTGCGAATACACTATGAGACCCCATTCCCATAACTGCCGGGCGGGCAATTTGAAGTATCCATCGCGGGCCGTCATGACGCATGCGTCGGGCCTTGTGGCACCTGGTGATGTTGGCTGTGTTGTCTCAGAATCGACCCAGTAGAAGCCCACCTCCGCGCCCGCTATCGGTGCGCCGGAAATATTTATCACATCCCCTGTCACGCCCGGACGCTCAGTGAGGTGCTGCAAGCAGCCGGCGATACACGACACGCAGATCAGCAGCAGCATCGAAGCAATCGGCGTCCTCATGATGGTCCTTCCAGCATTACTTCCCCCTCGCCACGCCCAACCCAACTCGCGCTTCAAAGCTCTGGCCCCAGGGGTCGCGTTGCCAGCCGCGCAAAATGGCGGGCGGGCATGCGCGGGTACGCCCTCCCTACGCGATACGGCGCGGAAACTTTAAAGCAAGATATTGCTCAAGAATTTTTTTGATCGACTCGTCCTCAAAACCAACTGCGAGAGCATCTCCAATCAAGCCGAAGTCATCCGAGATCATCGCGGCCAGATCGGACGATCGCCAACGCTCGAAGGCTTGAAGATAAGCCAGTTCTCGAAGGCGTCCAACGCGCGGGTCTGCATCACGCCTTCCTCCCTTAATGATCTCGACCTGTCGAAATAAGCTCATCCACTGGTCGGCAAACGATCGGTCGTCGCGCTCATCGACCGCAGCGACTACCTCCTCTTCTTTCAGCATGAGATGCAAGATGGGCGACCCGTTTTCCATTCTTTCCAAAAGCAGTCCCAGCTTTTCCATGGCAGCCTCAAAGTCATTTCCCCTCGCCGTGCCCAACCCATTCCGGCTTCACCACCCGAACCACCCGCCCCGGCTGAAAATCCTCCGGCAGATGATCCGATTCCAAAACCCATCGCGCGCCGGATGAGCCGTAGGTGCCAAAGGTGGTTTGTTCGGGGAGGTTGCCGGTGATGCGCAGCAATTGGGGATGATCGTCGATCGGATGCAGGTCGTTGTCGCATAGATGCACGGTGACGCTCTGGCCCCAGGGCTCGCCTTGCTTGATGTCCTGGAAATCGCGGCGATTGCCGGCGAAGAAGGAAACCGTGATTTGCTTGTCCTTGCGGCTTTCGATCCAGCCGGGCATGCCATGCTGTTGCACGAAGGCCTTGTGCTTGGCGCGCTGCTCGGCGGCGGCTTGTTTGTGAGTTTCGAGGCCGATCCAGATATCGGTGCAGCGAGAAAGCGCGCTGGACGTCGCGGCGGTGGTGTTGATCAGCAATTCCTCGCCGGGGGCAATGTCGGAAATCTTCGCGGGCTTATTGTCCTTCCAAACATGGGCGGTGTCGTCTAAAAGCAACTCGGCATGGCTTAAATCCGGCGGGCGGATCGTGTGGTCCTTGTCGTCCTTCATTTCGTCAAGCTGGTCCGCCAGAAAAATTTTCCCCTCGGCGGCGTTCACGCTTTCGACCCGATAGCTGGACTTCTCGTTGCTCAGCCGGGTGAATTCATCCATGACCACTGCGGCGTGCGTGAACGCGCCGCGTTCATCGCGATAGAGATAAAACCAATACCGCCGGCCCAGCGGCAACTCATCGAATTCGGCCTCCGCGTTCAGATACAAAATCGCGGCGAAAGGCGGCAGCGTGAAATCGACTACCGCGCCCGTGCCGTCGGTGCGAAATTGGCCGGAGCGATGCTTTGCGTCGATTTTCAGCAATTCGCCCGCAACGGTGTGTTGCGATTGCCATGGCGGAAAAATGCCGGGCTTGAGCTGATACCACTGGAGCTGCTCGTTGCCGAAATCGGTGCGGTAGGAATATTGGTTTGGCGATTCCTCCTCCATTTTTGCGCCGGGCCGCTCGGTGTAGAGCGTTTCGCCGAACGGCATGTCGTTCACCGGCCAGCCGGGCGCGAAAAGGCGGATGATCCGGCCGCGGCGAAATCCTTCCAGAAGCAATCGCGGTTCGATCGTCCATTGCACGCCGCTGGTGCCATAATCACCGGTCGGCAGTTCATGGAAATCCACGATGGTGGACTGCTCGCCATCCACTGGCGGGTTGTAGGTTCGCAGCTCTTCATTAGCGACGACGGCCTTCACCTCGCGATGCTCCTTGGCCCATTGTGCCGGGGCGATTCCCTGGTCTTTGAACAACGCCGCCAGACCTGCTGGATCGCCGAGCAGGGTGATGACGAGTTTTTTCCCATCGACGCGATCGATGCGGGCGGGCAAACCGCGCTGTTTGAGGAAAGCCGTGTGCTTCTTCCGCTGCTGCTCGGTAGCCGATCGCTCGGCATCAGTCGGCTGCGTGGTCGCGTCAGAGGTCTCCAGGCCGTGCGGGCCGAGTTTTGTGACATCGTCGCGAACCAGGCCGGCCGTGGTGAAATCGCCGTTGGCGTCCTGATAAAGATAAAATTGCAGATGGGTTTCCAGCGGCACATCGCGCAGATCAGCCTCGGCGTTGAGATAATAAACGGGACAGGAGGCAAGGAGGCTGAAGTCGTGCAGTTCACCGGCGCCGTCGGCGCGGAACTGGCCGGTGCGATGGATGTAATCAGCCGAAACGAGATGGCCGCTGATGCGATGCTCGGAACCGGCGGGGGGAAATTCGCCGGGCTTGAGCTGATAGGCGGAGACAACGGGTTCGGGAGCAGCGCATACTCGCGAAACAGGCTCATTCCCGGCTTGATGAGTATCAAGGGACGCAATGCCGCTGCCCGACGATTCCTGCTCCCTCTCCCCTGTACTCGGGGGA
>DASRRM010000519.1:0-25886 GCA_035695715.1 Tepidisphaeraceae bacterium | reverse complement strand
ATCCGTGGTCAAACCTCTTCGGCGCGTGGAAGACAAAATCGCGAAATCGCAAGCGACTTCCGGACGGCGATCGCGAATCTGGCCCCTTCAACGCGACGACCCGGTCGTCGCTTGCGATTTCGCGATTCCTGCGCGGATAGTTGTCAACCGGGCTACCCGTTACAATTCATCGCATGGTCCAAAGCGAATCCTCCGACTCAAGCAATCATGCATCTCCCGCGAAAACCCCGCGAAAGCGGCGCTTGCGGCGCACTGCCATTCGCGGAGCAATCGTTTATTGTGTGTTGGCAATGGTGCTTTTCGGATGTGCCGACCGGCTGATCCTTTTTCCGACCCGCCAGCCCATCAGCGGGCTGGCGGCTAAGCCGCTGATCGTGGCTGGGCCGGTGGGGAAGTTGGAAATCTGGAAGATGCCGTCGCTGGGGGCGGTCGCCCACAGGCCAAAGGCGTACGTGCTGACGTTTGTGGGGAACGCCTCGCGGGCGGAATGGGATGCCGAGCAGGTGGCGGAACAGTGGAACGATCTGCCGGTTGAGGTGTGGGCTGTCAATTATCCCGGATATGGCCAGAGCGAAGGGTCGGCCAAACTTTCCTCGATCGCGCCCGCCAGCGTGGCGGCGTTTGATGCATTGAAGCAGCAGGCGGGCGATAAACCCATCTTCGTGGCCGGCCGCAGCATCGGAACCGCCGCGGCACTTTACGTTGCCGCCCATCGTCCGGTCAGCGGCGTGATTCTACACAGCCCGCCGCCGCTGCGGTCGCTCATTATGGGCCGGTTCGGGTGGTGGAACCTGTGGCTGGCGGCAATCCCCGTTTCCCTGAGCGTTCCCGCCGATCTCGATTCCATCGCCAACGCCAGGCATTCGACCGTCCCCGCCATCTTCATCGTAACCGGCGGCGATACGCTGGTTCCCCCCGAATATCAGCAAAAAGTCATCGACGCCTACGCCGGCCCAAAGCAATTGATCGTCATGCCCGGCGTGGATCACAACGACTCAATCCCCGGGCCGGCACTGGCCGAGCTTCGCAAGAAACTGGGACAGTTGTTGAAGGGACGCTGATCACGCGAAAAGCTCGTAAAGAAATGGTTGAACGCCAAGACGCCATGAACGCCAAGTTCGGAAAGAAGAGAGAGAAAAAACGTACTAAATTCCTGGCGGCTTCCTTGGCGTCCCCGGCGGCTTGGCGTTCACTTTCAGCATTTTGGCAGGAGTGCTAAAAATCCAGCTTTATTCCCGCACCGCCGCCGAGACCATTTCCAGCACGCGGCGGAGGCCATCGTCGCCGCCGAGGCTGCCTTCGTTGAAGGGCGTTCGGGGGATGGGTTTCCAGTTGTCGCGCGAGCCGTCATAGTTGAAAGGCTGGGGGATTTCGGTCAGGGCGGGGTCGTATTGGTTGTCTCTTCCGCCGAGCTTGTAGATGACCAGATCGAGCGAGGGAACGATGAAGATGCCGAAGCCGCCCGCGCCGGATTTGTAGTATGCATCGCGCGGCGCGCCGGCGACGTGGCCGTCGGAGTTGTTCTCAAACTGCAGCGTGAACGGGCAATGCGGGTTGTATTTGATTGGCTTATTGCACAAGGCGACGTAATCCGCCGGGACGAGTTGCTTATCATCCCATTTCCCCTCATGCAGCAGGCAGTATCCAAACCGCAGCGCATCGGTCGCATGCAAGGCGATGCTCCCGGCTCCGTTGGCGTGCGGCATAACATAATCGCCGCGATGCAGGCAATAACCCCACGCGCCCCAGCCCATTGGCTTGCCCAGCCGCTCGGCGATGTAGTCCTGCAATTCCATGCCCGTCACGTGCCGCAGCACGATCGAGGCGACGTGCGGCGACGGCGATGAATACGAATACCCCGCGCCCGGATCGGTCCAGAGCGGCACGCGAATCGATGACATATCCAGGTCGCGGATGTTCTGCCCGGCCGACGGTTTGAGCGGCATGGCCTTGCCATGAACGATTCCGGTGGGCGATTGGCCTTCGCCGTTATATCCGGCGCTCATGCAGAGCAATTGGCCGAGGGTGATATTGGCCTTACGCGGATCGTCCAGCGGAAACGCCTCGGGCAAGTATTTTTCGGTGAAGACTTTGGTGTCCAGCCCATCGGGAATCTTGTCGTGAAATTCGTGAAGCATGATGCCGCAGGCGATGCTGGTGACGGCTTTGCCGGTGGAGGCCATGTCGGGGTTGGCGTTGCGATGCGCCCGGCCGAAGTATTTTTCGAAGACGAGATAACCATGGCGGACGACGAGAAGTCCGCCGTTCTGCGTGCAGCGTTGCGTGAAGTCATAAGCGGCATCGAGGCGGTCGGCGTCCATGCCGGCCAGTTCGCGAATCTTGGCCGGATCGTGCAATTCTCGCCAACCGCCGGCGCTGTCGGGCGGGGGATAATAATCGTCAGCGTGCGCGCTGTTTTTCACGCTGCTGCAAAGGAAGATCGTTGAGAAGAAGAGAGCGAGGGTGGCAGATTTCATGAGGGAAACGATCCCGTGTTCGCTGGAAGATTGCAAGCGAGCCGGGCGGCTCAACTGAGGTTGGGTGAGAAGGCAGAGCTCGCGAAGGCGCGAAGCCGCGAAGGAAAACGCGAAGAATGGCTGGAAGATTCGCCTTCGCGACGCTCAGGCGGTTGCAAGAACGCGAAGCGAGTCCGTGCTTTTCTGCCTTCTTCGCGTCTGTCTTCGCAGCTTCGCGCCTTCGCGAGCTCCTTGCATTTCTATTCAACGAGTCCGCACTTCATTCCATCACCATCGGCGCTTCGGTGGGCGGCATGCGGGCTGAGAGGATTTCAACCAGCGCATTGGCGGCCAGAATCAGTCCCGCGCCGGCGGCAAGCAGATAGCCTGGGATGTGATGCACCGCAACGGCGGCGTAAATCGCGGCCACCACCGGCTCGATCAGGTAAATCAGCGCCGCCCGCGTGGGGTCGATTCTCGGCTGAAAATGGGTCAGGAGCCCAAACGCCGCCAGCGTCGAAAAAACCGCCAGCAGCACCACATTTCCCCATACCCGCGGCATTGCGATGATATCGGCGACGACCCGCGGCGAGAGATGGTGCGGCCCGTCGCGCAAAACGGCGCAGGTGGCGAAGGAGAGAAGGCCGGTGGTGAGAAATTGGCCCGCCGTCAGCCGCCAGGGGGTTTGGTGTTTTGATGCTTCGTTGACGGCCAGGATGTACAGCGAGAAGGCGAAGGCGCATGCAAGCCCGAGCAATTCGCCGATGCCAAACCCCCGGGGCGTTGCGCCGGTCATCAGCCACACGCCCGCCGTCGCCACGATCACGCCGAGCCATAACACCGGTCGGGGCGGCTTGCGCAAAATCACGGTCATCAGCAGCGGCACGAAGAGGATGGTCAAGCTGGTGAGAAAGGCGCTGACGGCTTCGGGCGTGTAATCCAGCCCCACGTGCTGCACGATCACCCCCAGTGCCAATAACGTGCCGACGGCAAAAGATTGCGCGACGCCACGCCAGGTCCAGCCGCGCCGGGCGGCGGGGAAGAGCAATATCCAGACAACGCCGCCCAGCGTGAATCGGCACCCCAGCAAGAAAACCGGACCGAATGGCGAATGCTCGCCCGCACCGGCGGCCTGCTGGACGGCTTCCCCGCCCATCTTCGCCCAGGTGAATCCGCAACCCCAGAAAACCGTCGCCAACGCCAGCATTAACGCCGCGTTGCGCTGGCCGGTGGCGCGCGGCGGGCGCGGCGGAGTTGCATAGTCGAGAAATTCTGGTTTCACCGCGTTTCCCAACTCGTGCCGCGGTGTAATTCGCCGGGCTGGGGTCGCGGCGGGAGCGACCACTTCAACTCTGAGAGGCGATCCAGCGGAATCTGCTCGGAATGGCCGTCAAGAAAACTGGCGTTGATCGACTGTCCATGGCGCGCCAGCTCAAACCGCGACAGCCCGGCGCCGGCGGCCAGCGCGGGCGGCGGAAGCTCGCGGCCTGCGCCCTCGCTCCGCGGCGGCCAGCCGTCCACCCAGTTCGACTCGGCAAACACCGGTACGCGGTCGGCCAGGTGCGTGCGAAACAAACGGTTGGTGAATGTTTCATCTTCGCCGGCGTAAAGCCAGCCGTTAAAGCCGTAGCTTGAGGAGGTGTTGCCGATGAAGGCCATGCTGGCCGGCGACCCGTGCGCGCGATCGTACGGTCCCCAGGATGTTTTGTCGGTGCCCAGGCCGTAGGATGGCGCGCTGGCTTCGGGGCAAAGCAGGATGTCCTTCACATCGGGAAACGTGGGCCGCAATACGTTGGGCCAGAAGGCGCTTTCGGTGGTGTCGTAACGCAGCGACTGCTGCTGATTGAGCGGCAAATAGGCGGCATATCCCATGTAAAGCTGATGTAGATTTGAAAGGCAGGTAACCGTGCGCGATTGCCGCTGCGCCTTGGAGAGGGCGGGGAAGAGCATCGCGATCACAAAAACCAAAACGCCGACGATCACCAGAAGCTCAATCAGCGTGACAGCGTGGCGGCGGTTGCAATTGACGTCCGGACCGATCTGCGTGGCTGACATGGAACCCTCATTGAAAACAACTTCACAAGTATAGCATTCTGTGGCGCGGAAGCGGCGATTGCAATATAAAAGCGACGGCGGGGGATTGAATGTTGTGGCGATTAATGGAGGCGAACGGCTTGCAACACTCGTGGAGCGGACATTCTTGTCTGCTTCGAATGGTGAGTGAGGGACATTCTTGTCCCTCGCGAACCATTCGAGTCTGCTCGGCGGGACAGGAATGTGCCGCATTCCTAGACTCGAGACAGACAAGAATGAATGTCTGCCCCACCGCCCGCCACAAACAAACGTTCCAGCCGGTTGAATATGCACGGCCGAGACGGCCGTGATGCGGGAAAGCCGCGAGCTTTCGTCGCGTTTACCGCATTTTCCGCACCTTTCCCACCTGTTGCGGCCGGCCGCTATCGGCACTTCGCACCGCCGCGAAACACGCGGCCAATCCGGCCAGGCTGCTTTGCGCGCTATTGAACGGCTCGCGTTTTTCTTCGATGGCGCAGAGCAATTCGCCCATTGTCCCCATGAACCCTTCACGCCACCATTTGCCCGCCAATTTCGGCGCGAAGTGGCCTTTTTCAGTGTTTACGGTAACGGCATGTTGCGTAAGGCTCGTCCCCTCGTAACGGGCCGAACCGCGCGTGCCGGCGATATAGCCGGTATCGCGCGGGCCGGCGACGATCGCCGCATCGAACAGCAGCGAGGCTTGGGCATTGTCAAATTCCAAAATCGCCTGGGCGAGCAATGGCGGCTTTGCCTTCTGATGCGGCGCGCGAGCCAGCGTGGCAAAAACAGTTCGCGGCGTCTGGTCCGGCATCATGCACGTCAGAATATCAAACCAGTGAATCGCGTAATCATAAAGCACGATGTGATGCACAGCATTGAACGGCGTCGACTCGATCCACTCGTGATTCCAATGACACGCCAGATGCGCCGCGAAAACCTCGCCGATCAACCCCGCCGCGATGACATTGCGAACATAGCTCAGATGCGGCGCCCAGCGGCCATTGTGATTCACCGCCAGCTTCACGCCCTTGCGCTCGGCGCGTTCCGCGAGCCGCTCCCCGACGTCCAGATCGAGCACAAACGGCTTTTGGCTCAGCACATGTTTCCCCGCGTCAATCGCCGCCGTTATCAGCGGTGCGCGTTCCTTCGGATGCGTCGTGATGTCGACGACTTCAATGTCATCGCGGCCCAGTAATTGGCGCGGTTCATCGTAAACTTTCGCCTTGGGGAAAAATTCCTTCCGTCGTGCGTCGGCTCGCTCGGGATGGCGGTCGCAAAGGGCGACGACATTCAGCTTCATCGCCCGATACGCCGCCAAGTGATACGTTGAAACGCCACCGCAGCCGATCAGCGCAACCGGCGGGGAATATCTGCGTGGCAGCGGAGGCTGATAGCGAATCGCCGGCGCGGGAATCGGCTTATTCCCGGCGGTGGACATGTCGTTGTAAGCCTTCTTGGCCATGAAGCCAGCACACCGCGCCAAGGCTAATGAGTCAAGGCAAAGCCGCGATGCAGAGTGGAGAGAACAGCGTTTTCGGCCGGTGGGAAAGTCCTTGGCAGACTCGATCCTGCCTAAGCCGGCCAGGAATGATTACGCACGTCGCTAGGACAAACTCGAGGCTAAAGCACGCGCTGCTTGAACTCCTCCGGGCAGGCATTCCAGGTTGACTCGTAGGTTTCCTCGAGCGGCACGCGGATATATTTTTTCGTCTCCAGAAATAACGGCATCGCCGGCAAGCTGTCGCCGGGGGCAACTGGCTCGACGTATGCCGTTTTAGAGAAGCCCGCCACATAGGAGGCGAGCGTGAGCCGCTTGTCGGCCGGGAGTGAAAACGGCTCATCGTTGATGCCCGACCAGATCGCGGGGTGAATTCCCTCCGGATCGCGCCGGGTAGGCGGAAATAAATCAACAACCAGAAGGTGAATCCCCCGTTCGAAAAGTTCCAATGATTTTTCGACGAACTGTCGCAGGGCCATCTGGCTGGCTTTATTTCCTGGCGAGACAATTTCAATGACCGCAATCGTCTCATCGGCGCGATGCAGCGCCACGCGGTTGGCCCGGGCGGCGTAGACGATCTCTTCGTCGGCCTGGGAAACGAACCGGGTTTTAGGCGGCTCGGTCGCCAAAGCCACGCCGCCGCGCGAGCCGGACCAGTCGCGATCCTCGAGCCGCCCGGCCTCCAGGGCGAGAACGTCGGGAACGACCGCGCCGGAGTATTGTTCAACCAGCGCGAAAACTCCTTTGGGAAGCAAACCAGCGTTGAGCGCATCGCAGATTGCGCCGGTCCAGCGCTGGTGAAAATGATGAAAGTAGCCGCAGGGCGCTCGAGTCCAGTCATGAATGGGCATGGCGATCACCTCTATGTTGAGCGCTTATTATACGGCCCATCGCCGCCGCACTCTATTGGAATCGTGCGCGATCATCCGGCCAATGTGTGGACCGAACCGCCTGGCGTTGTTAGTTTGTCTTCGTTCGCCAGGCGCGCTCAGGTGGTCGCCAAAGAACGTCACCATTATACGGCCCCGGCCCGGTCACTCTAAGATGCATGCAGAGATCAGCTATGATCTTGTGATGAGCGACGAGATGGACTTCGTCGAGGGCACCTATCGCCTCGCGGAGCGAGAGTGGCAGGTCTTCATCTTCGGCCCCGATCCCTTGGTTGTCGAACCGACGATTGTCACCGGTAAGTGGCCCAGCGGAGTAAGCGGCGTCTTCGTGAAGTGGCCGCCTTCCAAGCAACTGAACAAGAAAGCTGTCCTGCAAGTACTGTCTGCCCAACTCGCTGTCTCGGAGTGGTCTGAGGTTCGGGGCCCCGACTCGATGCACCTGCGGTAAAAGTACAAACTATAACCAATTGCTGCATTGGCGGTTTGCAGTCCGCGATGCCGGCTCGTCGCGGATCGACGCGGCCAATCTGTTCGAACATCGATGTGAGCCGCGTGGCGAGTTCATCCGTCAAGATCGGGGCGCACGGTAAATCTCCTCCAGCCGATCAACATGGCGTTCATATGCCAGCGTCGGCCGAAGCGCCAGGCATTCCCGGGCCATCCCGCGCCGCGCGCCATCGTCCAGCATCGCGCCAATGCTTTTGGCCAGCGCAGCGATTTCCGCCGGGTCGGATAACACAAAGCCGTGCTTTTCATTTTCCATGATCTCGCAAGCCCCGTTGAAAATCGTGCTGATCACCGGCACGCCCATCGTCAGCGCTTCGAGCACCACCAAACTGCACGGATCGTGGCGCGTCGGGAGAATGAAAAAATCGGCCGCCCGGTAAAAGGCGTAGGGGTCGGCGGTTTTGCCGGCGAAGATAACGCGGTCGGCAATGCCGAGCTTTTGGGCAAGTTTGCGATAAGACGCCGGATTTTGCTTTCCGACCACCAGCAGCGCCAGCCGCTTGTCCTGCACGCGCGCCATGGCGGCAATCGCCTCGGCCAAACCCTTGCGGTGATAATCCTGCGCGATCATCAGCCCGACCACGCGATCGGCGTCAATGTCAAACCGACGGCGGATGTCCGCTCCGGCCTCGGGCCGCAAAGTGGGGTCAAACCGCGCCAGATCGGTCGCGTTAAACAGCTTCGCCAGATGCGCATCATCCAGCGCATAATGCTTCAGCAAACTGCGCTTCACATAATCCGACAGGCAGATCACCGTCGGCGGGCGCGGGCCGGTGAGAAGTGAATTCTCGACCGCGGCAAAGCGCCGCCGCCGCAGGTTCATCCGGTTGGCCATCTGCGAAATCACCTGCATCACCGGCCCTTCATACTTCAGATGCCCGCTATGAACCGCCTCGGCGGCAATGCCCGCATGCGGGTGGTACACATCGCATTGCCGCACCGGCAGCATCGCATGAACGATGTCATATTGATGCGAAGCCAGATGCCGGTCGAGGTGATCGAGGAACTGCAAATACCGCCCCGTTCGCGTTCCGCTGCCTGTCTCAAGCTGCACCGCTCCCGGGGGCAAATTTCCCGCCGCGAAGCTGGTAGAGATCAGCGCAACGTCATGTCCGCGCGCACCCAGTCCCGCGGCAAGATCGACGGTATACCGCTCGGCCCCGCCGCGAGCCGGATCGGCATGAAGAATAACCAGCGCAATGCGCACGGCTGTAAACGTTACGCGGAGCAGGGAGGCGGGGGAAGGGCGATGGGCGCGAGGTCCGGTCGGGGTCGACTTTGCTTATGGTGTTCGCCGCCGCGTGGTCAGCTCCGAGCGGACGGCCTCGGTTTTTTCCAAAGGCAGCATCGGATGCGCGCTCCGAATATTCGGCGAGCGGCGGCGACTGCAATTTTGCCACAGCTTGTGGCAAAATCATCGATGACTCGGGGAATGCCCGACAAGATGGGATCGGTTGACCAACACTGCGTTCGCAAAACAGCTTTCAGTTCGGGCAGATCCTTGCCTTTACCGACCGCAGTTGCGGCCAGCCGACTACGGAAATTTCGCCGGCATCGCTGATGAGGAACCCCGGCGCTCCGCCAATCCCCGAGCCCGGACCGGGAGGGTTTGACGGGAGCCGATCCACCGAATAGTCGAAGTACCAGCCTTTATCGACGCGGATTCCTTGCGACACCCGCCTTGTCCATCCCTTGATCGGACGGAGCGCGGCCACATGCTGGTGCGCGAGCGCAAGTGCGGCTTCGTAAGTGAGCATGATCTGTTGAATGGCGGCATACAATCCACGAATCCATTTTTGGGCGTTCAGCGGCTGCTGTCGCACCACGCTGATATAGTCGAATTGACTGTCGATTTCCGCGGCCGCGGCTTCGGTAATGACAACGGTATATCGCGTCATTTTACATCAAAGCCATTTTTCGCGGCCAAGCCTTCAATAAACTCTTTTGCCGGCCTGACTTTTCCCGCCTCGGCGTCTTCCAAACTTTGACGAATCACCCGAAGCGAGCGCGCCAATTCCGCGTCATCCAGCAATTTCTGATACCCGTCGGCGGATTGGATAATCAACTCCGGCTGACCATTCACGGTGAGCGCTTCGGGTTTCCCGGTTAGTTTGAGACGGTCAATATATGACGACGCATTTTGCGCGAAATCGGCGACCGGATGCGAGGGTGAGGCGGCTGGCATGGGATGAGTTTACCACGATTGACCGAGGGAATTCAAATCGTTTTTGTGTTCACGAGTCTGGCAGCAAGGTGGCTTTGCATTTGGATCAACGTTGAGCGAAAACGCCGGCGCGGTATCAGGAGGTTTATTATCTCTGTCGCAGCGGCGATTATGGAAGCGCCTGACCCGTTCAATTCGGAACGCTCAATATGAATTACCCCATCGTTATCTCAACCTGGCCGTTCGGCATGGCCGCCAATGACGCCGCGTGGCAAGTGCTGGCTTCCGGCGGAATCGCCATGGATGCGGTGATTGCCGGCGCGACTCAGTGCGAAAATGATCCGGCGGAGCATTCGGTGGGGCTGGGCGGGTGGCCGGATGCATCTGGCGAGGTGACGCTCGATGCGTCGGTGATGGATCACGCCGGGCGATGCGGGGCGGTGGCGTGCATGAAGCGCGTGAAGAATGCGGCCCAGGTCGCGCGCATGGTGATGCAGCGCACGCCTCACGTGATGCTGGCGGGGGAAGGGGCAACGCAGTTTGCCTTAGCCAACGGCATGCGCGAGGAGAATCTTCTGACGAGCGAAGCGGCTGCCCGCTTTGAACAATGGAAGCGCGAAACTGCCGCCGCTGGGAAACCGGCCGGCCACGATACGCTGGGCATTCTCGCCATCGACGGCGGCGGGCATCTGGCGGGGGCGTGCACGACCAGCGGGCTGGCGTTCAAGCTGCCGGGCCGGGTTGGCGATTCGCCGATCATCGGCGCGGGACTGTATGTTGACGGCAAAGTTGGAGCGGCCACCGCCACCGGCCAGGGCGAGGAGATGATCAAGGCGTGCGGCAGCTTCGCCATCGTTGAAAATCTTCGCCGGGGGATGGAACCGGAGGCCGCCATCGCCGACGTGCTGCAGCGGCTTGCCGAGCGGCGAAATGGGAATGTGGAAACCGATGTGAGTTTTCTGGCTCTGCGCGCTGATGGGGCATTCGCCGGGATGTCGCTTCGCGCGGCGACGAATTTCAAGTTCGCGGTAACCAGTGCCGCGATGAGGCAATTGCTTGATGCGCGCACTCTTTGATTGAGATCCGAAGGGATTTGGGAAACGCGGGAGGCTCGCGAAGGCGCGAAGCCGCGAAGACAGGCGCGAAGAAAAAAGAGGGAATGGATTTTGTCCGCACTTCAGCACAACCTGATACTCACCACACGAATGAGCCGCGCACGAAGGGTACTCCCGGAGTAAGCGGGCCTCCCGCAAAACCGCTTACTTCGGGAGTACCCTTCGTGCGCGGCTCATTGCGCCCGGCGTACGAAACGGCCAAAATCACGGCGTGTCTATGAGGCCCGCGAGGCTAAATTTCCACGAATCCTTCGCGGCCTCCTTCGCAACTTCGCGCCTTCGCGAGTTCAGGCTTCTCGCGCCGACATCAATCTCAATCATCACGTCACCACCGCCGTCCAGGTGGTTGCTTGCAGGGTTTGCGACAGGCCGGTGGTGACGATCAGCATGTTGCCGATCGCGCCGCCGCAGGGGGCCAGGCGGGTGGCGGGCAGTGGGGTTTGCACCGTCCAGGTGTTGGTTGTCGGGTCGTAAACCAGCACGCTGGAGATCGGCTGATAGGAGGTGCTGGTGCCGCCCATCAGGTAGATTTTTCCATCCACCACCGCCGACACCGCCAGCGCGCGAATTTGCGGCAGGCTGGCGATCGGCGTCCAAACGCCGGGGTTGGTCGGATCCCACACGATGCAGTCGGCGGCAGGATCGGCCAGGTCGTCGCCGTCATAGCGACCGCCCATCGCGTAAATCTTCCCATCCAGCACCGCGCCGGATAAATGGTTCCGCGAGAACGGCGTTGGCGTTGAGGCAACCCACTGCGGATTGGCACTGGTCAAATCCAGCGCCCAATGATCTGTCTGCGGCAGCTTCTGCACATTCAGGCCGTCGAAGAAATGAAGCTGGCCATTGAGGAATTCCAAATCGCCCGCCCCGCGTGGCTGCGGCAGGGGAACAAAAGTTGCCCAGGTGTTGGTGGCCGGATCGTAACGGAAATCGTTGGTGGTGGCGAAGGTTTGGTACGTCGTCTTGGGGTTGTAGGTGTAGCCGCCGACGATATAGATGTAGGTGCCATCGGTCGCAATGCCCATGTGAGTCGTCGGCACCGGCATGGGCGCGAGGGTGGCCCAGGAATCGGTGGCCGGGTTGTAGGCTTCGCAGGCGGTGGTGGCCTGATATTCCGGCTCGGTGGCGAAATAGCCGCCAAATACATACAGCTTGCCGTTGAACCCAACGGACTTGGCCTCGGCCAGGCCCGCGGTGTTGTTGTGCTTTGTTGTCCAGACTAATGGCGACAGAGAGCTGGTCGGCGCGGGAATAATCTGGAACCAGTCGAAGTTGCCAACGGCCGCATTGGCCGCGGCGGTGTCCATCACGATCCGCAGCACCTGCACGCCCGCCGATAGCTGGAACGTGTTGGACGTGACGGTGCCATACGTGGTGAAGTTGGCGTTTTTCGGCACGGCCATGGCGCCGGTGAGATTCACACCGGCGATCTGGGCATGGAACTGCGCGCCAGCGTCGGTGTTGGTGGCCGATGAGCTGAGCTGATAGCTGCCGGCGGTGGCGACATTGATGGTGTAGTCGAGGTATTCGCCCGGCGCGGTATAGCCGACGATTTCGCCGCTGGCCCCGCCGGTGGAAATATCCACGCCGTCGCCGGGGCGAAGGTTGCTGTTGCCCAGGTTGGCGGGGGTGCTGTCGTGATAGGCCACGCCTTCCCCGCCGAGGTTGTAATCGATGGCGGGAATTGTCTGATTCGTGTTGAAGGGGGTGCCGCTGTAGGGCGATTCGCCGGTCGGTGAAGGAGGCGTATAGGGTTGCAACTCGAAGGTGTTGAAGTTGCCGACGTTTCCATTGCCGGCGGTCTGGTCGAAGTCGATCTGCATGATCTGCGACCCGGCGGCCAGCGTGAACGGCGCGGAGGTCATGGTGGTGAAAGTGGAATCGCCGGAGGTGTTGGGGACGGCAATCGCGCCGGTGAGATTCGTCCCGGCCACCGAGGCATGAAAGCTGCCCCCGGCGGCGCTGTTGGAAACATCGGTGCTCAGCACATATTGTCCGGCGGTTGGCACGTCGAGCGTGTAGTTGAGCCATTCGCCGGTGTCGACATCGGTGACCACATGCGGCGCGACAGCCCCGGTTTCGATATCGACCGCATCGGGCGAACGGTAATCGTCGCCGCCCAGATTGGTGGGCGTGGTGTCGTGATAGGAAATGCCTTCGCCGCCCTGGTCATACTCGGCGGCGGGAATCAGCGCGCCGGTGCTGAAGGGCGTTGTGAAAGGCGTATCGGTTGTCGGCGTCACGGGCGGCGGGGTGGTGACCACCTGCGAAATATCGACGAAGTCAATCTTGGCCGTCCGCCCGCGCGGGACGGTCAGCGTGATGAATCCGTTGGTGACGTTAATTTCCCCCGTTCCCGAAACCCAGCGCGCCGCGCGCGTGGCTTTGCCCGCAACAACCAGCGAGCCATTGACGTCGACCGCCTGATATCCGGAAAACGCCCGCGGATCGCCGGTGGTGATCGAGACATCATACGTCCCATCCGGCACGGCCATCATCCATGCGCTTCCCTTGCCCTTGAAGTGCATGGCGGCAAAGGTGTCATAGCGTTCGTCAGGACCATCGGACGGCTTTTTGATGTGATGTTCCACGACCTGTGCCGGGTGCGGCCCGTTCCAGCCATAGCTCATCCCATCGCTCATCGCGCCATAGACCGCGCCGCTGTCGGCGGCGTAGCCCGAAGGCACCGGCGAGGCAGCCGGTTGAAAATTGATGTCGGCGTTAAACGCGCTCAGCAGCCGCCGGCCTTCGAGGGTTTCGAACCAGCCGCTTGCGGCCTGCGACACGATTCGGCCTGCCCGGGAGCAACAATGAGTGAGGTACGACTTCATACGTGAAGGAGTATACAACAGACCCGAGTTCATAGTGAATCATTGAAACCCGCCATCGTCACGTTTGCATCCGTCGATTTGCCGCGTCCGATAATAACCCGCCGGGGCACGCTCCTCATGTCCCACGCTCAGCCGGGGTTCGCGAGATGTGTAAAACCCGCAGAACCGCCCAAAACCATTGCCGCCGCATGAACGGCTTCTCGAACATCACAAAGAGCAACGCCGAGCCAAGCAAAATCGGTGCGGCGAGCACAAGGAACTGGAAAACCACGTTAACCGAATAGTTGCCGCCAACGGTATGATGGATCGTTCGCCGGGCAGTCGGAAGCAGAATCATCGAGTGGTATAAATAGATGGTGTAGCACATGCCACCGATCGTAAAGAGCACCTTGTTGCGCACGATGGCCCGCCACAGATGCCCGCGAAATGCCGCCCCGGCAAGGAGGAAAATGGCCCAGGGGAGGATGACCTGAGCCACAATTTCGCCCCCAGTGCCGCAAAGCAGCACTGCCCATCCGCCCACGGCGGCCAGATCCCAGGCCCAGGGATATTTTTCCGCCGACCGCCATTCGTTCAGGAACAGGTCGACCAGGATAAATCCGACGAGGAAAAAATGCAGTTGCCCGATCAGGGTGTCATGGTAGCGCTCCTGCAGGGCGAACTGCGCAAATGAGCAAAGTAAAATCGCCGCCACCAGGGCAATGCGCCGCGGACCTGTTTTGCGAACCGCAAAGATATAGGTAAGCAGCGGCGCGAGAAGGTAGAACTGAACCTCAATCTCCAACGACCACCCGGCATAAATAATCGGGCGCTCGTGGAAGATGAAATGATGCAGGTAGGTAATTGACGCGAGGAAGTGCGGGACGATCGACCGGATCGAGCCGGAAGTGCCGGCGAGATAGCTGTGCAGCGCGAGGATCGTTGTGGCGATGATATAGGGTGGCTCGATGCGGGTGACGCGGCGCGCGAAGTAGGAGGCAAGGCTTACCCGCGGCGCTCCGCTGAGGTGGCGGCGCGCAAACGGCGCGCCGAGGATGAATCCGCTGATCACGAAGAAAAGCTGCACGCCGAGGTAGCCCTGGCCCGCAATCCGCGCGACCCAACTGTCTTGCGGGGACGATCTGGCGACGACCGGGCTGGTGGCCGCAACGAACATGTTGATGTGGTAAAAAACCACGAGGAGGATGGCGAAAAATCGCAGGCCGTCAATCTCCGGGATGAATCCGCCCGACGAGGTCTCACGACCGAATAAGCGGACGAGGAGTCTGGCCAAAAGGTGGTTTGCGTTTCTCCACCCGCTGCGTGTGGGCTCTGCCATTCGTATGCCTGTGCTGAGACCTTCGGCCGGATCCCGAGACGTAGCGCCTGCGAAAGAAACCTGGATCCGGCAAAAGTGCCCGAAGGCTCTCTCTCAGGGGTTATCGGCGATTTTCGCTGCTTTGCAGCGAATTGTCCCCTATTTAGAGCGGTTCAATGAGCACGATAACGTTGCCGGAAGCGGTGGCTCTTCCAACTTTGATATCGGGGTCGAGATTGCATGCAAACAATAGTTCCCCCGACGCCTTTGCGGTGAATTCCGTTTGAACTCCCACGGGAATGACACTTCCCGCAAGGTCGCACATGACTGAGCCGATATTCCCGTTGACATTCGTCTGCCCTGAAATGCCGTCCGCCCCACATGAGACGCCGGGGGTCGGCTTCCATGCTCCGATGGCGGCAATGTGATACTTATGGCCCGCAACCACGGCAAAACCGGCTGCCTGCCATTGTTTGCCGGCGGCGATGTCGACTGTCACGCGCGTTTCGGGCTTTTGCGCCTTCCAGAGCGCCGCCCGCACAATCGCAATTTTTTGAATCGATGGAAGATTCCGTTGCTGCATCGCCTCCCGTGAAAGGCTGTCGAGCTTCTTGCCAAATTCCTCGATTGCTTCATTAATCTTCGCCGACATCGCATCCAGCACTTTCAGGCGGGCATCGGCCTGGGAGCGCGCCTTGAAGCCGTCGCGATCGGTGGGGCGGTCTGGAAGCAGGGTGAGAACACGCCGATACTGGTCGGCGGCCTGCTCGGGCATTTGCAGCTTGTCATAAATCTGGCCCAGCATCAGGTGATCCCTGTACTGCGTGTCATCATGCGCGATCACTTCTTTTAGTATCGCCTCGGCATCCTTAAGATGAGACTCGGCGAACATCTGGGCGGCGAGCTTGCGCTTGGCATCGTCCACCGACGCATCGGCAGCGCCAAGCGTGGCGCCCCGCCCGACTAGAACCAAAAGACCCAGACCGACCACCAAATACCAGCGCGGCATGTTTTCCTCCAAATGGATTGTCGTTTTCGATTGGGATGATGATACCATTCAAACCGGCTAAATCCATCCTGAACCGCCGGGTATGCGTTTGGGACATTTTTGGGACATTTTTTGTCCCATTGATGTCCCGAAAAGGTCCCAAATGTCCCAAATGTCCGGAGGGGCGCTGCGTTCCCGATTGTGACGTAAGTTATGTTTGCATAACAATTAATGATCGCAAAAAAGAAGGCTGCGCGGGGAAAATGTCCCAAAAATCGCAAAAAATGGGACACTTTGGGACATGGGCCATGGTGCGCACCAAATTGGGGCGCGAAATGAAGAGGACTTTATGCGGGGTGCGCGGGAGGCAAGCGCAAGGATTGGCGAGGGGCTCGCTCGCACCCCGCATAAAGTCCTGTTGAGCTAAACCGGGCGTGGCTATGGGGATTGTATCGCTCGGTTGATGCGCCGGGCCGACTGTGACTTCCTGAGCGATTGGTTAAATGAATGTTGGATGATGGCGGGCGGGCGGGGAGTCCGCCGGGCGTGATGAAAAAATGGGGACGGGAGTGACGCCCGGGGCGTATTTGCCATGCTTGGCGCGCGGGGAGATTGATGCCGCCGGGGTGCGGCGTGCTTGAGGGAGGCGAAAATGAGCCGGCAGCGCGCGTGCATCATCAGGAGGAATCCAGGCGAATAGTCAGGCGGCTCAGTTGCAGCGGCGAGAGATGCGGACCTGGAATCAAACGTCCGCGGCCGCAGGCCGGGCAACAGGCATGAGTGCTGGAACCGGCAGGCGATGGCGCAGCGGGTGGAGTCGGGGTCGGGCCGGAGGCGAGGGAATCGGGGACAGACAGCAGGCGTCGGCAGGCCGCGAGATTTTCGCCCCGGCAGCGGTTGGCCAGCAGTCCGAAGTGGCGGATGCGCATGAAGCCGCTGGGGACGGCATGCAGGAGAAACCGCCGCAGGAACTCCGCCCCGTCGAGGGTCATGGTGCGCGGGCGGTTGCCATGGGCGTAGTCCTTGTAGTTAAAGGTGACAGTCTGGTCGTCGATCGCCGCGAGGCGGCGGTTGGAGATGGCGATGCGGTGGGTGTAGCGGGAAAGATATTTGAGAACCTGCTCCGGTCCGCCAAAAGGAGGCTTGGCGTAGACAACCCAGTCATGCTTCACCGAGGCGTTGAGCAGCCGGTTAAAGTCGCGGTTGCACTCGACGCCCAGCAGCCGGCCGGCGGCCCTTGCCCGCTTGAGCAGGTCGATGAACTTGCCGCGGAACACTTTGGAAAGCACGCGCACCGGCAGGAAGAATCCCGGTCGGCAGCCAATCCATTGCGAGCCATCGGGCGACAATCCGCCCCCGGGGATGACGCAGTGGAGGTGAGGATGCAAAGAAAGATTCTGGCCCCAGGTGTGCAGGATGGCGATGAATCCGATCCTGGCGCCCAGGTGCCTGGGATTGGCGGCAACTTCGCTGAGCGTCTGCGCCACCGCGTCGAACAGCACGCCGTAGACAACCCGCTTGTTGGCCAGGGCCAGGGCGTTGAGCGTGCTGGGGAGGGTGAAGACGACGTGAAAATATTCGACGGGCAATAACTCCTGGGCGCGGTTCTCCATCCACTGCGCGCAGGCATGGGCCTGGCACCTGGGACAGTGGCGGTTGCGGCAGGAGTTGTAGGCGATGCGCTGATACTGGCAGTTGTCGCAGGTTTGCACGTGACCGCCCAGGGCCGCGGTGCGGCACGAAGCAATGGCGCGCAGGATGCGCTGATGCTCGCCGCACAACTCGCCCAGGCGATGGCCGTGCCGTCGAACCACTTCCGCCAGTTCCAGCGCGGGACGCTGGATGGGTGGTGTCATGGCGTTGGCGGTGTTGGCGGCTTTTTCGGATGCAGGCGATCCAGCAGGCTGGGCGCGGCATCGAGCGCCGCCTGCGAGAGATGCAGATACAGCATCGTGGTCTTAAGGTGCGCGTGACCCAGCAATAGCTGGATCGTGTGCAGGTCCGTGCCGGCCTCCAGCAGATGCGTGGCGTAACTGTGCCGCAGGGTGTGGGAACCGACACGCCGGGTGATCCCCGCGTGGCGCGCCGCCTGGCGGACCACGCGAAATGCCGTGCCCCGGTCAATCGACTGGTCGGGATGGCCGCTTCGCGGAAACAAGCGATCGGCCGGGGAATTGCCGGCGTCTTCGGGGCGTGCCCGCCAGGCATCACGCAACGCCGTCAGGAGCGAAGCGGACAGCTTGACGATGCGGTCCTTCTTCCCTTTGCCCAGGCGGACGTGAATGAGCATGCGCGGGGTGTCGATGTCTTGCGCCTTCAATGCCAGTGCTTCGGAGACGCGCAGCCCCGCGCCGTACATGGTCATCAGCAGGGCCTTGTCGCGCGGGCGATGCGCCACGACCTCGATCATCCGCCTGACTTCATCCACTGACAGCACCGTCGGCAGCCGCCGCGGCGGCTTGGCCCAGGGCAACTTCTCGATCTGCTCGCAGCGGCCCAGGGTAACGTTGTAGAGGAATGCCAGGGCGCAGCGGGCCACGTTGTACTGGCTCCAACTGGCCTTGTTCTGCTCGACCATGTAAACCAGATATTGCCGTATCTGTTCGCCGCTGAGGCGTTGGGGGGAACAGCCATAATGGATGGCAAACTGCTCCGCCTCGCGCACATAGGCCTTGATGGTGCCTTGCGAGAGGTTGCGCAGTTGCATGTCATGAATCATCCGCTGACGAAGTGGGGACATCTGAGGCTCCTTGTAAAAGACAAGGAGTTGATGATGCCGCCAAACCGCCAGTGATGAGAATGCGTTAGGATGAGGGGAAAAGCCGCCGACGGCGAGCCTTCCCCACCGCGCAGCGGTTTAGTTCAATGATGCGCAATGATGCGCGGATGGCTATTTCCCGCCGCCAAGCGCTGCCTTGATCCAAGCATCGCGCTTGGCGCTGAGCGGCTTGTCTGGCGATTCCCCAACGCGATGCTCACAATTCTCCGCCGGCTTGCCAACACTTTTGACGGCGGAAGGGTGATTGCCTAAAACAATGTGGTTGGCACCCAAGGGATCTTATTAATGAGGGGATCTCCATGCGAGATACACGATCGTTTTGTTGCGTTGCCCTCGGCACGATGCTCTGGTTCGTCCCGGCTCTGTGCGGGCAGGAGAGCAAACCGTCGGCGGGCGAAGTGCAACTTCGCGTCGTCGGGCCGGACGGCAAAATCGTGCCTCATCAAACGATTGAACTGAGGGGGCCGGAATTTGTGCCGGGCGATCCGGCGCGCACGCCGCCGCCGTTGAAAACCCAGACAGACGAGCACGGGGTGGCAACATTCGCGTGGCCCGTTGGAAGATCGCAAATCCAGGTGAGTTGCGAGGCGGTCGGTTATGGAATCACCGATCAGGTTGAGGTTGTCGCGGGAAAAACGGTCCAGGTGGAACTTTTGCCTCTGGCTCCGTTGGCGACGATTTCTGGAACCGTCGTTGACGGCGATGGAACCGAGCTAAGCATGTGGTCGCCATACCTTGCCCAGCCTCCGAAATTGGCCATCGGAAAGGACGGAAGATTTACGGTGCATGTGCGCGGCGGCCCGTGGGGTTTTCAGGCATGGCGGGGAAAGAAGGTTGTGGGGGCGAGCGACCACACGATTTCGGTCGCGCCGGGCGCTGTCGTGCGTGACGTCATCGTGCGAAAGCTGTCTGCCGACGAGCAGAAAAGGGCCAACGAGGAATACGAGGCGCCTGCGGAACAGGTGCCGGCTGACCAGGACACGATCACCTGGGCAGAGGGCACCATACGTGACGTGCATGGTGCGCCGATGGTGGGCGCGACGGTGTACGCGGTGGCGAGCGATCTCTACGGCGCTTGCTTCCGCTCGAACGTCAACAAGACCACGACCGATGAAAAGGGACATTATGAGATCAAAGGCGAGGGAAATCTCGAGTCATTTTCCGCCACGCTGGTTGCCTGGAAACAAGGGTGGGCGCCGGCAATTTCCTGGACGCCGCATCGCAGCCGTGAATATATCGACGTGCCCCGCGGGGCCACGACGCAGTCGGTAAAGCGCGAGCCGGTGCCGGCTCCGGTGCAGGACATGGTCATGGAAAAGCTCGGCGGCGGGTTCGAGGTGAAGGTCATCCGCGATGGAAAGGCGGTGCCCGGAATATTCGTCAGCCTCTGTTTAGCCGGCGGCAATCTGCGCGATCATCCGAGCCTTGGAGGAGGGGAAGCGGCCGAGATCGAGGTGCAGAAGATTGTCGAGCCGCGAGCAGCGACAGATGCCGCAGGCGTTGCGCATTTCGAGCGCCTGTTGCCCGGCGAGTACACCATCACTGTATCGTCGGATGAGGACCTGGTTTCCAACCCGGGTAATCGCTTCATTGATGACAAGCAACCGGACGCCAGCATCGATCATGTCTATGTTCGCGCCGGAGCGCTTCTGCGCCAGACGGTGACGATTTACCCGGTCAATCGGACGGTTCGTTTTGACATCGCCCCCGGCCCGGGCGTCGCGCTGAGCGGCAATATGCCCGTCCGCTGGGGGCGCGTGAATGGCGGGCTGCTTCGGGGGTATCCAGGGCCCGTGGCGGGGAAAGTGGCGGAATGGATGTTCGCTGAGCCGGGACTGCATCATATCGAATTTGGTGTCGGAAAGGCATGGGACGGCGGCGAGCCATTCGACGCGGCAGTGACGACCGCCGCCATATCGCCGCGGTTGGCCAACGCCCAGCCCATCCACGTTACAACCCTGCACTTTGAGGCGCCCTCGGCAACCGTTCAGTTGCTGGACCGCGATGGAAAGCCTATGGCCGGCGTGGTGCAGGTCGGCTTCATGAGCGTCGGAGAACCATCGGTAGTCGCAAGCACCGACGGGAAAGGCCGAATCGCTTTTCCGCACGTCCCCAGTGGAAGGCGCATTTACGCCAGGGGATGGGTTGTCGGCTCTCAGCCGATCAGCATGGACAGCGGGATGGAATTCAAGCCCGCCGATGATTCGGCTTTTGTGGGCCGCGAATTTATTCCAGTGGAGAACACGTTTCTCGGCCCCAACGAGCATGCCGATCTGGTGCTGAGATCCCGGCCGGCCGGATTCGTTCGCGGGTTCGTGCATCCGCCGCCCGGCATGCGAACCGATGAATTCTTCATGTCGATTGGGTCGAATGAATTCGAGCATGGGGCTGGGGTGGAATATCGCCGCAGCACCGGCGAATTCACGGCCGGCCCGTTTTTGGCCGGGAAGGTCACTTTCGGGCTCGAGCATGCATTGGGCAAGCCTCGCACCTATTTTACGGTATCGCAGGATGCGGTGGCCGTGGCTGGAAAGCTGATCCACATGGACATCACCGTTGCCGCCCCGCGCTCGTATGGCACGGAGAACGCGCTGCTGATTGGCGCAGGCGGCCAGGTAAGCCTGGGAATGGGCGAGCAGGATATGAAAGGGCATGTCTACCTGCGGGACGGAAAAACCCCTGCCTTTGGCGCCCGCATTCTTTACTATCGCCCCGGCCAGCCCTTCGCCCAAGTGGTCGGTATGACAGACGCCGGTGGAAACATCCATGGCCAAGGGGTTTATTACGGAAATTCTGGGCTCGGCGAAGCACAGCCGCCGGGACCGGACCATGCATTGATCGTGGCCTCGCTGCCAGGAAGGCTCGGCGCGACCATTGTCGATCCGCCGGCCGATCCGCGCGGCGGCCTGTCCATTAGGCTTGCCAGTGGCATTCAAATCAAAGGCACGATAACGGTGGGCGGCAAAGTGCTCGATGGCTCGCCGGGGCGAATTCGCGTCCTTGCAAAATTCCAAGGCAAGGGCTTCACCGGCGACGCCATGGACGTATGGGCGGTGCCGCAGGCCGACGGCACCTTCACGCTTCCTGGGCTGACGCCGGGGGATATGTGATGCAGGCTGATCTCGATGAGATATGGCTTTCGCCGCCGTTGCACATGACGATCACGCCGCTCAGCACGCCTCTTCTTAATTTGGATATTCCCAATCCGGGGGCGGCGGTTCAGGTTGACTGCGTTGACGCGGCGGGCAAGCCGATAGCCGGCGCGAAGGTAATCGTAGAACGACCAGACGGACCGCTGGCATCATTGGACTGGCCCGCGAATTTTGTGGCCGACGGCGCTGGTCAGGCGTGGATTCCAACGCTGGGGGCAGGAGAACACGCGATCAAATCCGGAGATGGAAGCGCATCGGTTGCCGTCACCGTTGCACCGCTGCCGTCTGCGGAAGTAACCGTGAAACTGCAGAGCCGAACCAACGGCGCGAAACCGGGCCAGTGATGGACGAAAACCAAATCGAACTTCGTTTCGAGCATGCCCTGCAAACGACCAATCCCTCCGATGCGCTTCGCGCATTGGCGTGTTTGCTGAAAGCGGCGGGCATGTCTCAGCGGGAAATGTACGATCTCTTCAGCCGCTACTGCATTGCGCACGACAAGGATACCGATGAAAAATCTCGCGATGCGATACTCGACACGATGGACCTGATCGTTGGATGGTGCAGGCCGAGCGGCCGGCTTTTCGATCATTCAATCGGCTCGTCGGAAGATCACCTCGTCAGAACATTTGTTGTTCCGTTTTACTTGCGCGTTCTACACGGAAATTGCGTTCCCATGCTGATGGCGGCCGAAGACAGCCGGGAAAGACAGAAATTGATTCGCCGCATGACAGCAGCATTGAGAATTGTGGATACCGATGTGGTGGATCGGCTTTTTGCGGACAGAAACTGGCGTGCCCGCCTCATGGCCGCTTGGTACTGCGGGGTGAAGGGATGGGGACAATATAGCGATCGAATAGCAGATCTGCTGATCCCCAGCCGGCAATGTTTTGCCGGGCAAGCGTATTGTTTTGCCCTGGCGCGTTTTGGCGATGACAAAAGCGCCCGCCATCTGTGCCGTTATTTGGATGAATATCTGCCGCATCCTGAGTTGCGTTACGATCAGCACTGGGCCATGCCGGCGCTCATGTGGATCGACTCTGTCCGGGGAACGGAATACGCAAACCCGTACCTCGAGGTGAACGGGCTTTGGGAACAGTTTCACCCCCGCGCCACGGGAGGCCGGCAAGAACTTGCGGAGCGTGAACAACGCTTCCGGCGCCTGATGCAAGCCACGACGGAACACATAAGCATTGAATAACGATTCAGCCGGGAGCGCCAAAGCGGGGTCCGATCCTTCCGCTCACGCCGTTCGCCTATTTCCCACCGGCAAGCGCTGCCTTGATCCAGGCATCGCGCTTGGCGCTGAGCGGCTTGTCCTGTGCCGGGTCGAGGGCAACGGCAAGCCCATTGGGCAAAATCACCGTGCCGGTCGCACGCGGCTTGTTCTCGTTTGCCGATGCGAACGCCTTGATTGCCTCGCGCAACGCCATGTCCTCGGCAAGCGTGAACGGCGTTCGGCCCAGCCCGTCCTTGTAAAAAGGGGTCAGCTTCTCTTCGGTGTCACTGGCGGGGATTTCCTTTGGAACCTTCACCGATGGATAGGTCTTGGGGTGACCCACAACCTCGGCGATATACATCGCCCCCATCGCCTTGCGGCACATGATCGTCGGGTCCTTGGCGTGTTCGGCGTTATAGGCCCAGCAGCCAAGCCACAGGCTCCATCGGCGGGCGCGGGGCGTGCCGTAGTAGGCGCTGGCCATTCCGCCGCGAATGCCCAGGTAGCGGGTGAGGAGCATATTTCCCGCCGCGTCGAGGTGGGTTTGTGAGCGAAGGGGGATGTCCATCCAGCTTTGGGCGGTGCCGAGCGTCGACCAGACGGTGAGGTCGTTGAGTTCGCCTTTGGTGAATCCGTGCTCGGCTTCGGCGGGGTCGTCCATTTCTTTGGCGTTCCAGGTGAGCGTCACCGCGGGTACGCCATTGGTGAAGTTGATCTGGATATTGGTTTTGGCGGCGGGGTCGTAGGTGCCGGAGAGGGTGTGTCCCCAAACGACGGGCCGAAACCGCACCTTTTGCCCGGCCTTGGTGGTTTTCCACCATGCCGGGCGGCATTCGGCGATGGTCTTGCGGATGTAGTCGACATCGGCCTTTTCGGCCGGGGGCAATGCCAGAGCCTGTTTTGCGCTGGACAGAAGCTCGGCCGATGCATCATCCCATGTGCCGTTGAGGTATTGGCGAACGATGCGGTCGTGAAGTGATTCGCCGGGCGGGGGGGCTGCCAAAGCCTGCGGAACAGACAGCAATAAGGCGGCAACAGCCAGGGCGTGGATGGAAAGGCCCAATCGAGTAAGGATGTGCCGCATAGAGGCTCCTTCGATGGAAGGGAATGGTGAGTCCTGTATGGTAATACTGCCGGGGGGGCAGATACGAAGGCTCGCCTTTGGTGCGCTGTTGTTATAGCAATGACAGGAGCGATCTCACTCTTCCCTCAGCGACGAGCCGCAAGCCATGATTGCACGTCATTCAAATCGTGGAAATCGAAAATCGCCTCTCCCAATTCGTCCACCAGTGAGCCGCCAAGATGTTCGATTTCCGCCACGGCTTCGGGCGGGACCGAGCCCAGGCGGTGGCGAAGTTGGCGCAGCAGCAACGCGCGACGCCCGGCGAGATCGCCTTCGATCTTTCCCTGTTCGATCCATTCATTCGTCAGTTGCATGACTTCCTCGCGTTCTTTTGGTTCGATCGTCTCCAGCTCCCGATTATACTCATTTGCCTCCGCTGCTGTCAGTTTCAGATAGCTATCCATAGATGTCGTAATGAGCGTGGTGCGGGCGCGGTCGAGCTTAAGCGTGGCCAGCATCCGCAGGCATTCCAACTTCACGCGCGGGCGATCTTCCGGCGCAATCCGCATTTTTGTCATTAGCGCTGCCGCGACAGGGTTGGGGTTGCGGAGATAGTCGCGCCAATTCAGGCGGTTGAGTTGTATCACGCGGAAGTTGAATTTCACCACTGTAAAGCCGGGGAATTCCACTTCATATTGGCCCGACTCCGGCCGCATCGGCTGGTCGTAGGTAAAAAGCGCAACGGGGTAGACTGGCAGCCGGAATTGCCGATGCAAAAGCCCAAAGTAACCAAACATTCGAAACGGGAAATCCGCCTGCGGTGTGGCCTGGTCTTCCAGATGAATAAGGAAACATCGGTCGCCCAAGCCGCGAAATCGCGCCTTGGCAACCAAATCAACTTCGTGCCGTTCGGAGGAGGCGATATCGGTGAAGATTTCCTTGTCGAGGAACTCGATGCTGTCGCGATCGACGTAAGCGGCCAAGTCCGGCAGAAACAGCACGATGAACTCAAAAAAGAACGTCCGCAGCAATTCCTTGAACAGGCGGTCGTGATCCATGGCGCAGGAGTTTAGCCGGAAGCCTGGAGGAATCGAAGTGAATCATAGTCGGTATCTAGGAGGATCATGCGCGAACCGGCTTTTTAGCAGCACGGCGGTGCGCTTGGGCTCGATCGTTGGCCCGAATGCGCATGGCATTCTTGAGGATGTCCTGCATGGACGGATCATCAGTAAACACGCCGATAGATCGTCGCCAGTCCTTTTTTCGCGCGGATTGGCTTAGCGTCCGGTCCAGTTCAGAAACGCGGCGCTCGAGTTCTGACAGGCGTTTTTCAAAGCTAATTTCGCGCATATCTCAACCTTCCGATGCTCGCTTCTACTAACCGTATCGGCTGAATTTCAAATTGTCCACACCGCGGCAAATCGCGCAAGCACGCCAACTCCTGTTGCACCTTCGTCGCTCAACTGCTACAGTCTTTCCCCCTTCCGCCGCGCCTTGGCAAACCCCGGTCGCGGGCCGGACGTATGATTATATTGCACTGGCTGACGTGCGGCGAAGGTCGCGGCACGCACGCCAGCGCCAAGGAGTTGATGTCGTGAAAGCCAAGATTCATCCCCGTTATGTCGTCTGCAATGTTCACTGTGCCTGCGGCAACACGTTTGTGACGCGCAGCACCGTGCCCCGGATTGCCGTCGATATTTGCAACGTCTGTCATCCCTTTTTCACCGGCAAGCAGAAATTCGTCGACACCGCCGGCCGCGTGGAGCGGTTCAGCAAGAAGTTCGGCGGGACTTACAGCTTCCAGAAGACGGCCGCGCCGGCCGCCGCCCCTGCTGCGGTGCCCGCAAAGAAGTGACACGGCGCATTCGACGC
>DASRRM010000518.1:0-5583 GCA_035695715.1 Tepidisphaeraceae bacterium | reverse complement strand
GCGGCGGCGGGGGCGTAATAGGCGCTGCCGGTCTTGAGCAGCCCGACAATTTCCGCCCCGCCCTTGCGGGCGCGATCGATGATGGCGTCGAGCCGGTCTTTCTTCACGAGTTGCGTGATCGGAATTCCCCCGGCAAACGTGTATCGCGCCAACGGCACCATGTCATCGCCATGCCCGCCAAGCAAAAGCGCCTGCACATCCTCCACGCTGCATCCCACTTCCGCGGCCAGAAACGACCGGAACCGCGCGGTATCCAAAACGCCGGCCTGCCCGATGATGCGCTTGGTCGGGAATCCCGACGCCTTCCACGCCACGTAAACCATTGCATCCAGTGGATTGCTCACGACGATCATGACGGCATTGGGCGAATGCTTGGCGACGTTCTCCGCCACGCTTTTCACGATGCCGGTGTTGGTGGCAATCAGATCATCCCGGCTCATGCCCGGCTTGCGGGCAATGCCCGCCGTCACAATCACCACATCGCTGTTGGCGGTCGGCTCATAGCTCGTCGCGCCGGTAATTTTCGAGTCAAAGCCTTCGATCGGCGAAGATTCATATAGATCCAGCGCCTTCCCCTGCGGCATTCCCTCCACCTGCGGAATATCGACAAGGACGATGTCGCCGAGTTCCTTGCTGGCGGCCCAATGAGCCGCCGTGGCTCCGACATTCCCCGCACCGATGATGCTGATCTTTGCACGACGCATTGCAGTTGATTCCTTTCCTGAACATAAAGCGGACCAAATAACGGAAGGGGGGATTATCGGGAAACCAATGGGAGTTTCAATGTGTGTGGAAACGGAGATCAGACAGCCTGGATCACCGCGGCCATCCTGCCGGTGATCCCGTTGTCGCGGCGATGCGAATAAAATTCGGTTTGATCGCGATAGGTGCAGCGATCGGTGATATCGATTTGCGACTCCGGAATTCCAGCCGAAAGAAGTTGCCGGCGCACGGCTTGTCGTAAATCAACCCGCCCCTTGCCGTCGCTCTGCATTTTGCATGGAGCCGACGGCCCGAACGCGCGGAAAAATTCCGCCACGACTTCATTTCCCACCTCGAACGCGTCATATCCAATGCAGGGACCGATGGCGGCGATGAAATCAGTTGCCGGGCGATCTCCGGCCAGTTCACGCAGGGCCGCGGGAACGACGCCGGCGATGACGCCGCGCCAGCCGGCATGGATTGCCGCCACGCGGCCGCCGTCGCGGCTGGAAACCAATACCGGCACGCAATCCGCCACCCGAATCGACAAAACGCGGGAGCGGTCATCGCTCACCAGCGCGTCGGCTTTCACCGACGTGTCAAAATCCTCGCCGGCCATCACGCGAACGACGCCGGCGCCATGAACCTGGTGAATGCGGCATGGCTTTTCTTCGCCGCAACCAGCGGAGCGCTGCAGCAGGCGATAGTTCTCCCAGATTCGCTCGTAATCGTCCTGGATGTCGCAGCCGTTGGGATTGCCGAGATTCAATGAATCAAACGGCGCCGGGCTGATGCCCCCAATGCGCGTGCTGAAGGCGTGGGCAACGCCGATGGAGCGCAGCAGGGGCGAAAAATAAAAATTGACGCCGTTGGCGGCGGTCTCTCGCTTGAGCATGTGAGGGTATGGTATCCCTCGAGTGCCCGTGGGGCACTTCCTTCGGCCTGGTATCGGGGAATTTTTGGAAGGAGCATTCCATGTCGAGTCGAAACGGGAAGGGCATCACACTGACGGATCTCATCGTCGGCGCAGCGCTGTGCGTAATTCTGATGGTGGCGATGGTGCCGGCCGCGGGCGTATTGGACGATGCCCGCAACAAAGCCGCCTGCGCGCATAACCTGAAGTTGATTGCCGCCGCCATGTCCACATACAGCAATGACAACAACGGCAAATACCCGCGCACCACGCGCGACTACGAGCACCCCGACAACCTCGTCGCCTACACGAGCGTCAAGTGCACAAATCCCTTCGACGAGAAGAACGGCATGCAAGTGAATGATGTCACCGCGGGACTGTATCTTCTTATCCGGGTTGAAAAACTTGATCCGGCGGTCTTCATCTGCCCGTCCACCAAGGCCAAGGCCCTGACTTTCGGAAAAGGGGCCGGTGCGATCGCCGAAAAGACCACCGACATTTCCAACTTTCCCTCGGGCGACTACCTGAGCTATAGCGGGAGTTGTCCATTCCCGGGCAGGATCGCGCTAACCACTCAGTGGGTGTGGGATTCAACCATAACCACCGATGGGCCGCTGGTCAGCGACATGAATCCCGGCAGCGATGCCGTCCTTCATGTCACCGCCAGGTCCACCGCCGCGGAGCTGGCAAAAGCCAACAGCCTGAACCACGGCGGGACGGGGCAAAATGTCTTGTACGGCGACTATCATGTCGAATTCACGACCACTCCGTTCTGCGGGATTAAGGATGACACCGGCGCTCGCGATAATATTTTCTCGCGCAGTACCGTTCAGCATGCGATCCACAACGCCGGTGACAAGCCGGGCAAAGAGGACCTGAAAGGCGATCCCATTTTTGGCCCGCCGACCGATGCATATGATTCGGTCATGCTGCCGACTGCGAATTACAAGGCGGCGAAAGCCAAATGAGTCCCGGGAAATGGGAAGGCGGGGAAGACGGAGCTGGCCGGCGTTTACTCCCCGGCCAGCTTCGGCTGTCTGTTTATACGTCGATAGCTTTCGTTTTTGCATTGTGCCGTTTACGCTTGGGAGCATGAGCTTGCGCCCCAAGAAGATCGCCGTGTTTCCCGGGCAGTTTGATCCGATCACCAATGGGCATCTCGATGTGATTCAGCGCGGGGTGGGGCTGTTTGATGAATTGATCGTTGCCGTCGGCATCAATCCTGAGAAACGGGAATTGTTCACGCTTGACGAGCGAGTGCGGATGATCCGCTCGTTATTAAAGGATTCCGGCGCGCGGGTGGAAAAATATTCAGGGCTGACTGTGGACTTCGTAAGATCCGTCAAAGCCACGGCCATTCTGCGAGGCATACGTGATGTTTCGGATTTGCGCTACGAATTTCAACTGGCGCTGGCCAACCGCGCGGTGGGTTCTATTGAAACCGTTTTCATTATGGCGGGGGATCAATACGCACTGACCAGCAGCAGTTTGATACGCCAGGTGGTATCTCTGGGAGGAGATGTGCGGCAACTTGCGACGGTGCTTCCGCCGCTGGTGGTGGAAAAACTTCGCGAGAAGCAATTGCATGCCGGGATCGAGCGCTGTGCGCCCGATGCGCCGGCTACGTAGTTCCCGGTTATTTATTCCATTAAATTCCAATTTCTTGTTGATATTTTTGATTTCCCGATTGACACCGGTTCTGAATCAGATATGTTCATAAGTGATCCAACGTTGCTGCCAGGCGGAGTGCAAATCAGGCGGAATTCCGTCCCCGTGGCCGCTACATAAATTGCCATGTCATTGAATACTTGAAAATCCTGGGTCGGCGGTGTTCGCTGGCTCAATTTTTTTCGTTCGCTTGTGAATCGGTTCCGCATCTTACCGGTCGGCAGAGTCAGCTCTGCAAAAATGCCATTATCCATCCATTTTTCACCAGTACAGCGGTCTGATTCGCGGCCATCTCGAAAGGAGCTTCTTCATGAAGCCAGGTAACACGTCCCGCCGCAAACGCGGTTTCACGCTGGTGGAACTGCTCGTCGTGATCGGCATCATCGCATTGCTGATCTCCATTTTGCTTCCGGCCCTGAACAAGGTCCGCGAAGAGGCCCTCAAGGCCAAGTGCGCGTCGAATTTGAAGAACATCGCTGCGGCGTTGATCACTTATTCGAACACCAACAATGGAAAATATCCGCGCACGTATTTCAACCCCACCGCCAGCGCAGGACTTAACTGCAGCCAGACCGGCGGCCCGCCGCTGGGTATTCAGGCCGGCCAGACGCCCAATACCAACAACCCCAACAGCTTTTACAGCCCCACGAATGTTCCGAATAACTGCGTGACGGCCAGTATCTTCCTGCTGTTGAAGTCTTCAGGTATGACGCCTGCCGTCTTCGTTTGCCCCGCCAGCAACGCCGCTCAGGGTTTCACCGGAAACCGCGTGCTTGACTGGTCGAACTGGGAGGACACCCCTGTGTTTGGACAGACCATGTCCTACAGTTTCAACTGCATGTTCCCCGGCTCCACCGCCCTTACCACGCAGTGGGTCTGGGACAGCACGTTGAGCACTGACTTTGCCATCGCGGCTGACATCAATCCGGGTCTGGTCGGTGGTTTTACGCCGACCAACAACGTCACACAGGTGACGCACACTTCCAGCACCCGTGATATGCAGGCCGGCAACAGCAACAACCATAAGAACAAGGGACAAAATGTTCTTTATGGTGACTATCACGTCTCCTGGCAACCTTCGCCGTATTGCGGCTCGCCGTTGAATTCATTGACCGTTCCGATCAATGACAACATTTACACAGCCAGAACAAGCAGTACCACGGCAGGTACATCCAGCGAGCAAGGTTATTTAGGCGCGTCATACATGCCATGCGACGCACTGGACAGCTATCTGTTACCAACGGATGACAGTCCAACTACAGATGGCGCGACAGCCATCGGCTTCTAAGTAGAAGCCTGCGGAAATCGCTTCAGCCTCAAGGCCCGCTCCACCCTGGAGCGGGCCTTCTGTTTTTCGGGGGGAATATCTCGTTCGATCTCGTTTGGTGGATAATGGAAATTGCACCGCATTCTGCGGGAACTTCGATTTCGCGAAAATTTTAGTATTATGTAAATATTTCTGCGCTTCGTGTGTATAAAAGCATGACTCCGCACTTCTACTGATTTTTTAATACCGGAAGGTGTTTGCGTTAAGAGCAGATTATTGCATCAGTTACACTCCATCTTGGGCGGTGCGCGCTCTCCGCTTGCCCTCCATTTTACCGAATTTCCGTTGACAGCCATTCAAATCCAGATAAGTTAGACAAGTCGTGAGGGTTGGCGCTGGAAGGTTTTTAGCTTCCGATAACGTGTATTCTCCGGTTGCCCCCACACTCCCTGGTGCCGTTTACTACCTGAAATCTCGCGTTAGCGGTGTTCGCTAACGCATTTTCCCCCCGCTGTGATTCAGTCCCGCGTCTTCCCCGGTTCGGCAGATTGATTTCTGCAAAAATGTCATCATCCATCCATTTTCACCGGTACGACGTCTCTGATTCGCGGCACATTTCGAAAGGAGCTTCTTTATGAAGCCCAGTAACGTGTTTCGCCGCAAACGCGGTTTCACGCTCGTGGAACTGCTGGTCGTGATCGGCATCATCGCATTGCTGATCTCCATTCTGCTTCCGGCCCTGAACAAGGTCCGCGAAGAGGCCCTCAAGGCCAAGTGCGCGTCGAATCTAAAGAACATCGCAGCCGCGTTGATCACTTATTCGAACACCAACAACGGCAAGTACCCGCGCACGTACTTCAACCCCACCGCCAGCGCGCCACTGGACTGCAGCCAGACCGGCGGCCCGCCGCTGGGCATTCAGGCCGGCCAGACGCCCAATACCAACAACCCCAACAGCTTTTACAGCCCCACGAATGTTCCGAATAACTGCGTGACGGCCAGTATCTTCCTGCTGTTGAAGTCTTCAGGTATG
>DASRRM010000517.1:0-9482 GCA_035695715.1 Tepidisphaeraceae bacterium | reverse complement strand
GCGAAAGTCCGGACCTCGATACCGAAGTTGCCCAGCTGCGCCGTCGTCACAATCTTCCCGCCGCGAGGTAGCGGCCGGTCCGGTGAGTGCTCCCGTGATCGGCGGCGATTCGCGCCGCCGGTCACACTTTTTACCCAGGAGAATCGCAAATGTCCCTTTTAGACCAGCTTGACAGCCTCGAAACCCAACGCCAGGCCGATGCCCGCGCCGAGGCCCAGGCCAAGGCCGACGCGATCGCAGCGGCAAAGTGCGAGTACCTCATCCTCTGGAAGCGCCGACATGCTCCGCGTCCAGGCGATGGCAAGCAACTACTGGCAATGGCAGCCGCGGCGGGAATCAGCGAACAGCATCACGCCGAACTGATCGACGCGATCAAGCGCGCGACTGCCATTTGCAAGCAAATCGCGGATGATCCGGAGATTGCCGCGCTTGAGAAGCAAGACAAGGCGGCAGAATCTGAATCGCGGCGCATCATCATCGAAATGGTGACGGCGCGTGTTACCGAAATGAACGGCTACGAGCTTCGAAGTGCCGTCGACGTTATTCGCGGCTTGGTTAGGACAGAAACCCGCCCAGGCATTTACGAATTTCATCCTCTCAACCAAAAACTGAATGAGGCGGCGTCCACGCTCAATACTTTCTCACAAGCCGCCCGGGCGCGCGAATTAAACCAGTCCGTACAGCATCAAATCGCCGCACTTCGATGCGCTTTGACCGGCCCGGCCCGGCTCGATTTCGAGGACATTATTCTCGACGAGCGGCGCGTCGTGAATGACTAAACGTACGCCTAAAAAAGGAAACCCCGGACGGACTGGTAGGACACCTAAAAAAAGGCTACTAAGCGCACACCTAAAAAAGGCACGCCGGCGCGAAAGCATCGGCGTGCCTTTCCGTCAACGCCCGCAACGCTGGCGAACGATTACGCCCAGGTCCGCCCGTAACGCCTTCACTTCTTCGCGAAATAATTGTTCAACCATTCGATTTGCGCATTCAGCGTGGTCAGTTGCGTATACACGGACTCACGCTGTTTCGTGTGATGCTCGAGTTCGCGCGCGATCTTCTCAACGCCGCGGCGGATAGCGAATATCGCGAAAACCAGCAGCACGGCCACGATGAACATCACGAGGCCGATGAGCGATTGAATCATCGCCGCCGCCTGCGCCGGATCCACGTCAGATATAATCCTCATGAGAACCTTCCATTCCGCGGGTAGCTTCCCCACAGGCTGATACCCCGCGACGGCAAGCGCGCTGAGGCGCTGGAGAAACTGGAGGAGACGGCACCGCCTTATTCCCGCCCACGCCCGCAACGCTGCTGCACGTTTCACGCCCAGGCCGAGCCGCACGTCGGCAAAGCGCCAGAATCGCGGGCGCTGACGGGCCGGCGGAGTTATTCTGAAGGAATTCAGAAAAACGTCGGGATTTCAGTGTATTTTTGCATAAACGCGAGTATGATTGAGTAAGACAGTGTTGACGCCTGAAGTGGCCAAAAACACTGGAAAACAGGTCTGTTTCGAGCTTTTCTATGCGGCGATCTTTGGCGCATGACACGCTGGGGGTCACAGGTTCGAGTCCTGTACCGCCCATACCTAGTAACAAGTCGGTGGTGGCCAGCGATGGACTGGAATCGACAAAACCCCGGTTTTCCCGGGGTTTTTTGTTTTTACGCCAAGGTGCTTTGTGGCCGGATCAATAGATGGCGGCCATGCGCGCAGCGCGGTCGCGCAGGGCTTTTGCCTGGTCGGCTTTATCTTTTTGCTCGAAGTAGGCGGCTTCATTTCGCAGGCACTGAACCAGGCCGCCATTGTCGTGGCTGGCTGTGAAATCAGCTTCCGCGCGGTGAAGCCAGTTTAAGCCGTCGGCCTCGCGCGCGGACATCAGGTAGACCAGCCCAAGACCAGCGATGTCGGCACATCGAGCCGTTCGATCAGCTTGCCGATCTCGTTCATCGTCTCGACGTCGCTGGTGCGCACGACGATTTTGTTATTGCGGCGAATGACGGTGTAAGCATTCCAATCAGGCGTCGTAATTCCTTGCAACTGGCCCTCCGTGCGGCGTAGCGCCCGGCGGTTCCAGGCGATCGGACTTTTTGCAAAGGAAAACTCGCCATGCAACTGATTCATCCTATCCGTGCATTATCCCAGGCCCCCGCCCGCCGCGGTCCGTCCATCCGCCGCGTGGCGGCGACCGCCCTCCTGGCGGCCGTCGCAGTTGGCATTTCATTCCGCGGCATTGCCGCCGCGGCGGATGCGCCCGCCCCGCCGCCGGGATTGCTTGGCGCGCATCCAACACAAGCCGCCATTGCGCGGCCGGATCTTTCGCTCAAAATCAATTCTGTAGGAGATGGCGAGATCGATTATCTCGTCCATCTCGCCCCGGCCAAGGATGATCCCCGGCTCATTCAGGATGAAGACCTCTTCAGCCATCCCGGCGTCGCACCGGCCCTCTATCAGACCAATGGCGTCCACGTGCACCGCGATCATCTCAATCACACCGAACGCTATCGATGCACCGCGCCGGGCCTGGGCCATCCACTTTCCGATGGCCGGTGGGAAGTCGAGCTGCCCGATGCGTTTGACGCCAGGGCGCTGCAAGCCGGTTGGGTTGATGAAGGCAACGGCCAGGGCGTTCTTCGCGCTGGCGCGTCGGCGCTAGTGCCGGCTGCCGGGCCGGTGGAATGCCGGGTGACGCTGCCGGGCGGGGCGACGAATGTCGAGCTGGTCAAATCGAATGATGGCCCCTACCGCCTTGGTTTCACGCTGCCGGCGGTCGCAGTGAAGGCAGAGAAAAATGCACCGGCCAAAGTGGAGTTTCACGTTGGCGGGCGACCGCTGATCAGTTGCATGGCCAAGTCGTATGCTGACGATAAGCTGGGCCTTTGGGCCGGGCGGGCGTGGATCAAGAACACCGGCAGCCAGCCGCTGAGTCATTTCCGGGTTAAATTTCGCATGAAGGATTATTCGCCGGATTGGAGCGAGTGGTATTCATTCCCCACCGTGCTTCCGGGAGAGACGGTGGTTGAGCCGTACTATCCGATTCTTGATGTCGACAAGCTGGCTCTGGTGGAAGGCACGCGCAAGGCACGAATCGAAGCGCAATACGAATGCACGCAGCAGGATGGCGTCGCCGTCACCGGGACCGACACCGCCAAGCTCGACATCTTCGGCCATAACGATATTCCCGGCCATGAGCTGGACGACCCGACGGTTGCGCCGATCGCCATGGCCTCTTACTCGACCAAGGACGATCCGATCATCCGCAGGGTTGCCGCCATGGTTTCCGGGCAATTGCCCGGCGGCATTCCGCAATACACCCGCGATGGCACCAAACAGTTCATGCGCGAGCTTTACCGGTTCATGCTCTACAACCGCTTCGCCTACGAAGCTCCCGGCATGGATAACTCATTGCAGCATGTCAAATTTGGCCGCGATGTGGTGCTCGACCGCTCCGGCACCTGCATCGACCTGGCCATTTTTTATAACAGCGTCTGCGAAGCCGTCGGCATCAAGACCAAATTCTATATCACCACCAATCACGTCTTTCCCGTGATCTTCGTGCCGGCGGAAGTGGAAGATGTGAAAGACGCCAACGGAAACATCGTCGGCAGAAAAATCATTCATAAAGCCGAATGGATTCCCGTGGAAGCCACCGACATCGGCAACAAGGCAACGTACGAGCAGGCGCTTACCGCAGGCCTGGATGACATAAAGGAACTCGCCCAGGGCCCATCAGTGGCGGTGAATATTCCCGAGCAGCGGGCCAGGGGCGTGCACAGCATGGAACTGCCGCGAATCGACGAAAATGTGCTGACCGTCGCCGGCATCAGCGCCGCCCCGCCGGACGTGGTTGGCGTGTGGCAGAACCAAGTGAACAACGTGATCTTCACGAGCAAGTTTTACGAGGATGGAAAGATGTGGTGCAGGTGGAACGACGCCAACACGCACGCCGTGCTGTTCGAGGGAACCGGCCGCTACACGTATGATGGCAAGCTACTGACGTTCTCTTTTCCGCCATCGTTTCAGGAGGGCGAAATCGTGTGGACGGATGCCGCCACGATGAGTTACCGCACGGTGAAGAGCTCGATTGCCGGGGCGGTGGGCGCTGAGACGGTGATGAAGCGGATTGGGCTGATCAAAGCTGAGGGGAATTGAGTTTTGGTAGCTGCCGGAGTCGGTGGTCTCGTCCGCAGGCGTCATGGTTCTGACCAGCCCTGGCCAACCCATGGGATTTCAATGTTCGAGTCGAGGCGCAAGCGGAGACTTAACTGCGCGGCATGGTGCTGGATGTGGCGGATGTTGTAAACGTGAAGCTCGGCCCGCGAACACATGCGCCGCCGAAACCCCGAGGGCCCGGCCAGCACATCAGCCGATTCCCGCGCGGTCACCGCCTCGGCTTTGCGGCGCACGTCCTGCAGATAGCTCAGGACAAATGATTTCTCATACAGCAACACCTGCGCGCGATCTTCCAATTCTTCGTAATCGCCAAAGTTGGCCTTGTGCTCGATATGAAACGGCTGGCGCTTCAGTGCGTCGACATCGTCACTGGGCTGAAGGTAAAGGTCGGTGAAGAAGAGCACATGAAACGCCGCCTGGCAAAACTTCAATGCCGCGACGGGTTCATCCCAGCTTGCCTGTGGGCAGCGGACGATGGCAAGATTAAGCATGCAGAGCGAAGCTTCGTACTGGTGGGCAAGAAGTTCAGACAACGTGTCGCGCATAACGGTCCAGATGAAAGCGAATGAACGAGCATGAGTCAACCATGGGATAGCGTTTAATTGCGACTCGCATTCGATTTGCCAATCCCGCTGCCGCCATGGCGGCGACCGGTCCGGTTGCCCACCGCCCCGTCGCCCGGCTACACTCGCCCGCCATCGTGAGCGAAACCCCCGCTGATGATCCCCAAGCTGCTGGCTCGTCTTCGAAGGACGCGCCGACTTCCGACCCGATCCGCGATGGCCTGGCCGGTGATGCGATCAATCGGCTGATCGGCGCGGTGGAGGCGGCGGAATTGCCGAAAAATATCGGGCGATATCAGGTCATCGAAATGATCGGCGAAGGGGGAATGGGAATCGTCGTCAAAGCCGAGCAGCAAACGCCGGTCAGGCGGCTGGTGGCGATCAAAATCATCAAGCTGGGGCTGGACAGCAAAAGCGTGCTGGCGCGGTTTGGGGCCGAGCAGCAGGCGCTGGCGATGATGGATCATCCGAATATCGCCCGCGTGCTGGATGCGGGAATTGCCGAAAATGGGCGCGCTTATTTCGTGATGGAATTTGTCGCCGGGGAATCGATCACGGCGTATTGCGACCGCCAGCAGCTTGGCATTCGCCGGCGGCTGGAGCTTTTTCGCGATGTCTGCTCGGCCGTTCAGCATGCCCACACCAAGGGGATCATTCATCGCGATTTGAAACCGGACAATGTGCTGGTGTCGGTGAAAGAGGGGCAGCCGTGCGTGAAGGTGATCGACTTTGGCGTTGCCAAGGCGCTCTATGGACGGCTGGCGGAGAAGACCTATTTCACCGAGCAGGGGCAGCTCATCGGCACGCCGGAATATATGTCGCCGGAGCAGGCCGAGATGAACAATCTCGACATCGACACGCGCACCGATATTTATGGCCTGGGCGTGATGCTGTACGAACTGCTGACCGGATGCCTGCCGTTCAAGGCAGAGACATTGCGCAGTGCGGCGTATGACGAGATTCAGCGCATCATCCGCGAAGACGCCCCGCCGCGGCCGAGCACGCGCCTCAGCCGCCTTGGCAATGACGCGGCGACGGCGGTGGCGCTCAAACGCCGCACGCATTTGGCGCAGCTACTCAGCCAGCTTCATGGCGAGCTGGAATGGATTCCGCTGAAGGCGATGCGCAAGGACCGGACCGAGCGCTATCAAACTGCCGCCGAGCTGGCACATGACATCGGAAATTATCTGAGCGAGCGGCCGCTGACAGCCGGCCCCCAAAGCGCGATGTATCGCGCCCGCAAGCTCGTGCTGCGAAACAAGCGTGCCGCCATTGCCCTGGCGGCGGCGCTGGTGTTGATCGTGGGCGGCATAGCCTTGTATGTGACCGGCATTCGCCGCGAGCAACAGAAGACCGAGCAGGCGCGGCAAAAAGCCGACCGCCAGCGCGAGCTTGCCGTTTCGCTGGGAGAATCCAACGCAAAGCTGGCGGCCAAAAATGGGGAACTGGCCGGCGAGAAGGGAAGGCTTGCCGGGCGGCTGCAGCGAACGTTGTCGGAAACCGATCAGCAGATCGGCCATCTTCTGTTGGAACAGAACCGCGATGCCGAGGCGCTGCAATATGAAGCGCGGGCGCTGGAAGGCGAGGCAAACAATCCGGCGGCGGCGGCCGATTCGCTGGCGCTGCTGTATCGGCACCGGCGGCCGACGGCTGTGCTTCGCCACCAAAGCCTGGTGACGTTTGCCACGTTTAGTCCCGATGGAAGGCGGGTGCTGACCATCGGCGATGATTGCTGCGCGCGGGTGTGGGATGTGGCGAGCGGAAAATCCATCGGCAAGCCGATGCAGCATGGCAATGATGTGATGAGCGCCGCCTTCAGCCCCGATGGCACGCGCGTGGTGACGGCCAGTGCCGACCATACGGCCCAGGTTTGGGATGCCGCCACGGGGAAGCCAGTTGGCGATGCGATGCGGCACGCGATGTATGTGCTGTTTGCCGCGTTCAGCCCCGATGGCAGGAAAATCGCCACCGCCAGCTCCGACACCACCGCGCGCATCTGGGATGCGGTAACTGGCAAGCCGCTCGGCGAGCCGATGCGGCATGCGAACCAGGTTTATTCCGCGGCGTTCAGCCCCGATGGGGCGCGCATCGTGACGGCCAGCGGAAATGAATTCGAAGGCGTCGGCGAAGCGCGCGTATGGAACGTTGCCAGCGGTAAACCCATTGGCGACCCGATGAAGCATCAGAGCCGGGTGAGCACGGCGGCATTCAGTCCCGACGGCACCCGGATTGTCACGGCAAGCTGGGACAAGACCGCGCGGCTCTGGGAAGCAACCACCGGCGCGCCGATCGGCAAGCCGATGGCGCACGAAGGATATGTCTTTAGCGCCGAGTTCAGCCCCGACGGCACGCGTGTGGTGACCGCCAGTGCCGACCGGACGGCGCGCGTGTGGAACGCTGCTGATGGCGAGCCTCTGGCCAAGGCGATGCAGCACGTGGAAACCGTCAATTCCGCCAGCTTTAGCCCCGATGGCACGCGCGTGATCACCGTTAGCGGCAACGCCGCGCGGATATGGGATGCGGCGACGGCCGAGCCAATCGGCGCTCCGTTACGGCACGACGACGGGGTTTATGCCGCCGCCTTCAGCGCCGATGGCCTGCACGTTGTGACGGCAAGCCGGGACAAAACGGCGGCGGTTTGGCTGACGGCGGCGACCGCGCCGCTAAGCGAGCCAATTCGGCACCAAGCCGGAGTGCTTTCGGCCGTCTTCAGTCCGGACGGCGTACGCGTTCTGACGGTCAGCGCGGATAAGACGGCGCGGATCTGGTCGGCCGCGACGCAAATAGAAATTGGAAAACCGATGCGGGATGAAAGCGGCATATTGTTCGCTGTCTTCAGCCCCGCGGGGAATCGGGTCGTCACGGTGAGCGTCGATGGAACCGCGCAAATTTGGGATGCGACCGCCGGCGCGAAGACCGGCAACGCGATCAAGCGATCCACGCGCATTACCGCCACTCGTTTCAATCATGATGGCGCCCGGCTGCTTATCATCACCGCGCGTTCGAGCGCGCAGGTTTGGGATGTGGCTGGCGAGCGGCCGATCGGCGAGCCGATCCGGCCCGGCAGCGCCCTGCTTACTGCCGCTTTCAGCGCCGACGACCGGCATGTCATCACGTCCAGCGCCGACGACCCGGCAGGGCTTTGGGATGCGGCCACCGGCAAGCCGTTGCGCGATGCCGGCGCGTATCAGGGACAGGTAAGCCTCGCAGTCATCGACGGCGAAGGATCGCGGGTTGCAACGGGTGATGGCGGGAAGATCGTGACGCTGTGGGATGCGGCCAGCGGAAAGCCCATCGGCCAGCCCATGCGCCATGAAGGCGTGGTGACGGAGATTGTCTTCAGCCCCGGCGGCGCGCTGATCGCCACCACAAGCAGCGACAACACGGTCAGGATGTGGGAAGCCGCCACCGGCAAACCACGGGGCGAGCCGATGCGGCACAAACGCGGCGTGACATGCGCCGTCTTCAGCGCCGATGGTTCGCGCCTCATCACCGGATCGATCGATAAAAACATTCGCCTGTGGGATACCGCCAGCGGCAAATTGTTGGGTGAGCCGCTGCCGCACGGGGCGATCGTGCGCTCCGTCGCGTTCAGCCCCGACGGCACGCGCGCGGTCAGCACCGCCAGCGACCTGGCCGCAACCGTCCCCTTTACCAGCAGCGACGATAACACGACCCGGCTGTGGGATATTGGCGTTCCCGTGCCGGACGATGGCGAATTCCTCGCCCGGCTCGACCAATTGGCAGGTGATCGGCGGCTAGTGCCCGGCGGCAGAAGCAGCCCGCTTTACAACTGGCCGGACGCGCGCGATGCGCTGCTGCAGGAAGGCGGGCAAATCGCGGCAACGCAGCCGTCGGCGCGATGGATGACGTGGTTCTTTGCCGACCCGGCGCAGCGCGCGGTTTCGCCGCACTCGCAGGTGATGTTTGGCGAGTGGATCGCCGACCGGCTTGACGAAAACACGCCCGAAGGGATGCGGGCCGTTTGGGAGGCTGATCCCGGCAACGCCCGCTGCATGGCCCGGCGGGCGCGGAGCATCATCGCCGAAATCCCCGAGCCATACGCGGCGGCCAGGCCGATTTACGCGGAACTTTATTCCCGCCGCGCGATGGAGCTGGCGCCAAAGGATCCCGAGGTGTTGTGGCGGCGGGCAGCGATTCTGGCGTGGCTCGGCCGCCGCGACGAAGCCGGCAAGTTCGCCGACGAAAAATGCCCGGCGCAACCGCCTGCGGGCGATCTGTGGGCGTGGGAGGCGAAGTGGGAGGCCGATCTCCTGCTGGGCCGCAGCCTCGATGCCGACGCGGCGTTTGACGGCGTGCGCCAGGCGCTTGGCCGGAAGCAATCTTCCGGTGCAGCGCCGATCATCGAGGATTCGCTGTTGGAGAATAAGGTGGCGGCGGAGGCATTGGCGCAACCGCGATAATGTAACGCAACGTTGTGGAGGCGATTTACACCCTTGCAGCAGATCTATACTAAATGAGCCTGCGCGATCACGCGCTACTGTCATCCTGAGGTACTCCGAAGGATCTTGCTGTTTCGCCGCAATGGCCAGATCCTTCGGAGTACCTCAGGATGACGGTTCCTTGCTTTGGGAGCGCATGATCGCGCAGGGTTATTTAGACTGGAGCGTTTTTCAGGTTGATCGAGCGGGCGGGATTCTCTGAAGTGTGCACATCTTCTGAAAGGAAGTGCGGGCCGCAGGGGCGCCGCAGTCGTCTAAGCGACAAGCAAGTCTACTCGGCCTTGT
>DASRRM010000516.1:0-8437 GCA_035695715.1 Tepidisphaeraceae bacterium | reverse complement strand
GAGGCTTTGGAGCTGGCGTTGCCGAAGCAATCGCCGCCGCGAATTCGAGGAGTTGCCTGCGAACACATTCCGTGAGAATTTGTAGTGCAGACCTACTGGCATAAAACGGCCTTGGCGCCCCTGAGAATGCGGCTTGAGCTGTCAAAGTGCGAAAGTCGGGTTAAGAAATGCGGGTATCGCCACAGATGAACACGGATGAACACGGATAAGGCCGATGCGGTTAGGTTTTATCTGTGTTCATCTGTGTGAATCTGTGGCGATATCGCATTTACTTTGGTTGTGGCCTTGCCGCACTCTTTCTGCTTCGCGCCCTTCGAACCTTCGCGCCTTCGCGTCAAGCATTTTCGCTGAAGGGTGGTGGCCGGTTTGAGCACCCGCTTACTTCGGGAGTACCCTCCGTGCGCGGCTCGCTCCGGACCTCGTACGCGGTTCATTTCATCATGCTTCTGACCGACAGGCTGTCGAGCTGCTCGGCGGGGATGTCTTTGATCTTCAGCAGGCGGATGTTCTGGATTTTCCAGCCTTCGTTGGTCTTGACCCAGTCGAAATCCCAGGAGCTGGTTTCGATCGGAGCGGCAAATTCCTCGGTGGTGAAAATTTCGCAGTGAACGGTGATGTAGTTGCCGGTTTCTTCCAGCGTGATCTCGCGCAACTGGGCGGATTTCAGCTTGACGAGCTCGCAGCCCGTTCGCGCGGCGGCGGTTACTTTTTCGTCGCCGCTGGATTTGCCGCTGCCGAGCTTGAAGACCACGGCGGGCGTAAGCTTTGCTTTGAATTTGGCCCAGTCGCCGGTGGCGGTGCCGTCGACGGCGGCCTGCACGAACTGGCGGGTTGCTTTTTCCACTTTTTCCTTGTCGGTGTCGACGAAATAACTGACGAGCGACCAGACGATCGCCAGGGCGATCAGGCCGATGCCGGCGTTGCGGATTTTGGCGACCTGGGTTTTGTTGCCGTTGTAAAAAAGGGCCACGCCAACCAGCGCCAGCAATGTGGGAATCCACCAGGGGACGGCAAAGAGCAAGTCATTCATGGAATACGCTCAACCTTTCGGGCGGGGGGGTCCGATAAGCGGAGGAGAAGGCGCATCTGCGGCTCAGGGTTCGCCGTCGTTGTTTTCGCCCAAGCCGCCGAGTGCCAAGCTATAGCCGCGCATCCATGACTGCAAGCAGCGATCCATCCACGCGCTTTGTCCTGCCCGCCGATGCTCCGTATCTGCCGAATCTGGCGGCGCTGTGGACGATCGACCCGGCGTTGGCCGACGCGATCGAGGCGACCGCGGGGCAGGCAAGTTATCGCACCGAGCCGTCGCGCAGCGGCCAGCCGACGGCGTCGATTCTGACCGACGACGGCCGCACGCTTTATCTGCACAGCAAATACAACCCGGCGGCGGAGGCCGCAAAACTCGCCGAATCAATCGATGTTGCCGCGAATGTGGCGTATTACGTTTTTGGCTTTGGGCTGGGATATCACATTGAGGAATTATTCGCGCGGTCCAGTGATGAATCGCTGTTCATGATCTTTGAGCCGGACCTTTTGCTGCTTCGCACGGCGATGGAATGCCGGGACATGTCGGCGATGATCGAGAGCGGGCGGCTGCTTTTTTTCACGAAGCTGGACAAGTCGGATTTGCTGACCCGCCTCACGCCAAGGGCCGCGTTTATTTCCACCGGCGTGGTGCAGGTGGTTCATCCGCCCAGCCAGCAGCTAGCCGGGGCGTTTCACGATCAGATGCGGCAATGGATCGACGAATTTGCCAGCTTCAGCCGGACAAGCATTAATACGGTGGTGCTGAACAGCCGCAAGACGGCGGAGAACATCGCGCGGAACATCAACTGGTACGCCGCCGCCCCATGCATTTCGCGGCTGAAGAATCGCCATAAGGGCAAGCCGGGCATCATCGTGTCGGCGGGACCTTCGCTGCGGAAGAACAAGCATCTGCTGAAGGACCTTTCCGGCCACGCGGTGACGATTGCCGTGCAGACAATGCTGCTGCCGTTGCTGGAGATGGGGGTCGAGCCGAATTTTGTCACGTCGCTGGATTATCACGAGATCAGCACGCGGTTTTTCGAGCGGTTGCCGCCATCGTTGTCGACGGAAATGGTGGCCGAGGCCAAGGCGAACAGCCGGATTTTATCGATGTATCCCGGCAATGTTTCGGTGTTGGGGAATTCGTTTGCCGAGGGACTATTGCGCGAGATGCGGCTGCATAAGGCCGAGTTGCCCAGCGGGGCGACGGTGGCGCATTTGGCGTATTACCTGGCGGAACATTTGGGGTGCGACCCGATTATTTTCGTGGGGCAGGACTTGGGATTCAGCGACGGGCTTTGCTATACGCCGGGCACCAGCTACGAGGATGTGTGGCGGCCGGAGCTGTCGCGGTTCGGCACGATGGAGATGAAGCAGTGGGACCAGATTGTGCGCGAGCGATTCATCCTGCGCCGCGTGCCGGACCAGCAGGGCCGGCCGATGTATACCGAGGAACGGCTGTTCACGTATCTGCAGCAATTTGAGCGTGATTTCCTGCGGACGAAAACGCGCATCATCGACGCCACCGAAGGCGGGGCACTGAAGCGCGGGACGCGGATCATGACGCTGGCTGAGGCGGCGGCGGAATTTTGCGGCGGCAGAATCGATTTTGCGGCAAAGAGCGATCATCCGGGGATGGCTTGGGAAAAGCTGGAAGAAAGCGCCGACTGTTTACGGCATCGCCGCGACGAGGCGGGGGAGATCGAGCGGGTGACGCGGGCGACGTTGCCGCTGCTCGAGGAAATCCGCGACAACCTGAAAGACCAGAATCGCGTGAACCGGGCGATCGGGGCGATTGACGTTTTGCGGGCGAAGATGAACGACCTTGGCGCGACGTATGACCTGGTCACGCAATTCTGCCAGCCGGTTGAGCTGCGGCGATTCCAGGCCGACCGCAAAATAGCCGCCGCCAAATCTGATGGCACGGACAAGCAGCGGCTTCAGGTAAGCCGCGATATCGAAAATGTGACAGGCATACTGGACGCGGCGGTCGACTTCCAACGTCTGATGGACGAGGTGATCGGCCGGCTTTGCCCGGCGGTGGAAATTCAGCCAGGGAGTATTGCAGCTTGAAGAATGCAACGGCGATCCTTTCCATGCTTCACGAAAGCCGCGAGCGCAACAGCGCCACGCGTCTTTTTCGCGGCGAGCCGGTTTTGCGCTGGACGCTGAAGCGCCTGGCGCTGGCCAGCCGCGTCGCGTCGGTGGCAGTTTTGTGCTGGGAAGACCAGCTCGAGCGCGTGGCCACCGAAGCCGGCGGCGCGTTCGTGCTGGCCAAGGGACCGCGAACTGCGATTCATGAAGTGGAAGCCATCAGCGCGGCGCGAAGGTGGTCGGATGGATGGCGCGGGGGGCTCCTGAGCACGTGCGATTTCGATTTGGGATTTTACGGGCCGTGGTTTGCCGAGCTGGCGAAGAAAGTGGAAAGCGATGCGGTGCTGCTGGTCGATCCATCGGCGGCGCTGGTCGATCCGGCCGTGCTGGATGAGCTGGTGAATCACGCCAGGGCGCATCCGGATATCGAGATGTGTTTCGTTCCGGCCGCGCCGGGGCTTGGTGGCGCGCTGCTTCGCGGCGGGCTTCTCAACCGCCTGGCCGCGGCCAAAACCCATGGCGGCCGGCTGCTGCATTATCTGCCCGACCAAAGCAGCCGCGAGCAGTTGGCCGGCGACATGTGCGCCGAAGTTCCCACCGCGGTGGCGCGGACGACGCAACGATTCAAGCTTGATTCGGATCGGCAAATTGCGCGGGTAACATCGGCGATGGTGAGCCTGAACGGCCACCTCATTTCCAGCAGCGGCGAAGAGCTCGTGCAGCGCGCCCACGCCTGGCATAACGTCGATGCCTTGCCGCGGGAAGTGGTTCTCGAGCTGAACACGCAGCGAAGCACGAAGCCGATTTTCTGGGCCGGGTCGCACCTGACCATCACGCGGCCGCCCATGTCGACCGACATGGCCCGGTGCCTTTTTTCCGAGCTTGCCGCTTTGGATGATACCCGGCTGACGATTGCCGGGGCCGGCGATCCGCTGCTATGCGAAAATCTGTTCGAGGTGATCGACGCCGCCCGCGGCGAAGCCGCTGTCTCGATTCATATCGAGACTGATTTGCTCGGCCTGACGCCGGAGACGATTGGCCGGCTTGCGACTTCGCCAATCGACGTGGTTTCCGTTCATCTGCCGGCGATGGACGCGCGCATGTATGAGATGGTCATGGGCGTTGACGGACATCAGCAGGTGATGGAAGCCATTCGCGAATTTGTGACGGCGCGAAAAGGGCGCAGCGTGCCGATTTTGGCGCCGACGTTTACGAAATGCCGGCAAAATCTGGCGCAGATGGAAGCGTGGTACGATCAATGGCTGCGCGCGGTGGGATGCGCGGTGATTAAGGGACCAAGCGATTGTGCGGGCCAGATTCCGGATGTGTCGGTGGCCGACATGACGCCGCCGAAGCGCACGGCGTGCAACCGGCTGACATCGCGGCTGACGATTTTGTCGGATGGGCGGATCGTCTCGTGCGAGGAAGATATGTCGGCCCGGCAGGTGCTGGGCGAGATCGGCCGCGATGCGCTCAAGGATGTCTGGCAGAAGAATTTCGGCAAGCTTCGCGGCGAACATCGGCAAGGCCGACTCGAATCGCGGCCGCTGTGCGTGAATTGCCGGGAATGGCATCGGCCGTAGATCCAGTGGCACGGGCTTTCAGCCCGTGCAGAAAAAAATTCGCGCCACGTTCGGACGCGTCGCAGCAGGCCAGATCCTTTGGAGAAAAAGCACGGGCAGGATGCCCGTGCCACTGGAAGGAAAATGAAGACACTTGCCGTCATCCTCGCCCGCGCTGGTAGCGTGGGATTGCCCAGCAAGCATCTGCTGCCGCTTTGCGGGCGGCCGGTGATTGCCTATACGTTTGACCACGCCGCCAGCGCGAAATCGATTACCCGGCTGGTGGTTTCCAGCGACTGCCCGCAAGTCCGGCGGCTCGCCGAGGGGGCGGGAATCCAGGCCATCAAGCGGCCGTCGAAGCTGGCCACATCCGACGCCTCCGTGCAGGACGTGATGCTGCATGCGATGGAAACGGTTGAGGCAGAGAGTGATTTTCGGGCCGATGGGTTGGTGGTGTTGTATGGAAATGTTCCGGTGCGCGGGGCAGGCGTGATCGACCGCGCGATCAAAATGCTGGCCGATACCGGATGTGACTCGGTGCGGAGTTTCTGCCCGGTTGGCAAATGGCACCCGGCATGGATGTCGCGCCTTGCCGGCGATCGTGTGGAGGCATTGCAGCCGGGCAGCATCCATCGCCGGCAGGATTTGGAACCGCTGTTCCTTCATGACGGCGCTGTGGTGGCGGTTTTGCGGGCGTCGATGCTGCGCGGGAAAGCGATGCCGAGCGATCCGCACGCATTTTTCGGCGTGGATCGGCGTGGAATCGAAACGGCGTCGGGCGAAACGGTGGAGATCGATCATCAGCGCGATCTGTATTGGGCGGAAGCGGTATTGCGGGATGCACGGGTTGAGCGGCGCGGCCGTGAACGGGAATGCCCTGAGACGCACGCCGCTTGAGAATGTCCCCTCACCCCAACCCTCTCTCCTGGGTACATGGGAGGGGGAAGCCGGAGCGATCATGCGGCGATGGTGAGAGGTCGAACGGGTCGAAGGGCCCCGCCGTGAGCTTGTCGAACGGCCTGCCGTGAGCGTGTCGAATGGAGAGAAGAGAAAGTCAGGATGGCAATATGAGTCATATCGATATCGAATCGCGAAAGATCGGGCCCGGTCAGCCGACGTTTGTGATCGCGGAGATCGGCGTCAATCATGACGGCTCGGTCCATCGCGCGCTGGAGTTGGTACGCATCGCCTCCACTTGCGGCGCGGACGCTGTCAAGCTGCAGGTCTTTCGCGCTGTCAATCTGGTGCATGTGACTTCGGATCTCGCCGAATATCAGCGCGGCCGCACCAGCGCTTCCAACCCCGTCGACCTGCTGAAACGCTACGAGCTTCCCTCGGCGGCGCTGCGGCAGGTGGCCAAGGAAATCCGCCAGTTGAACATGATTCCCCTGGTGACCCCTTTTTCGCCGGCGGATATGGAAGTCGTCGAGTCGATGCGCGTGCCGGCGGTGAAAATCGCCTCGCCGGACATGGTCAACCGCCCGCTCTTGCAGGCCGCATCGCAGCTTGGCAAGCCGCTCTTGATTTCCACCGGCGGTGCGGACATGAGCGAAGTGGAAACCACCGTTTCGTGGCTGAGCGAATGGAATGTGCAGTTTGCCCTGATGCACTGCATCAGCGCCTACCCCACGCCCGCCAGCCAGGCGAATTTATGCTGGATCGGCGAGCTGGCGCGGTTTGGCGTGCCGGTGGGATATTCCGATCACACGACCGAAACCGCCTGCGGCGCGCTATCGGTGGCGGCGGGGGCGACGGTCATCGAGCGCCATCTAACTTACGACCGCGCCGCCAAGGGACCGGACCATGCCGCCAGCAGCGATCCCACGCAATTTCAGCGCTACATCCGGCTGGTTCGCGAGGCGGATGTTCTTCGAGGCGCCGCCGGCAAGCGCGTGCTGCAGATCGAGCAGGACGTCCGCAAAGTCAGCCGCCAGAGCCTCGTCGCCCGGCGAGCGCTCGAGGTGGGCGAAGTGCTTCGGGAAGAGGATGTGACGGTGCAGCGGCCCGGCACCGGCGTGTCGGCCGGCGAGATCACCAAGGCCCTCGGCCGCCGCATTATCAAGCCCGTCACCGCCGGGGCGCTCATGCAGTGGGACATGCTGGATGCCGCGTGAAATTCCCCGCCGAGTTTGTTTTGTCACCGGCACGCGCGCCGAGTTCGGGCTCATGCGCTCGGTGTTGCGGGCCATCGAAGGGAATCCATCGCTTAGGCTCCAGCTTGCGGTTACCGGCATGCATCTCGATCGCTCGCGCGGCCGCAGCCTGGACGCAATTCGGCGCGATGGGTGGACCGTCGACGCAGTCATTCCGTGGCCGGCTAATGACGGCTCGCCGACTGCCAACGCCATCGCCACCGGAAAAGCCATCGCATCCTTGGCGGCGGCATTCGCCAAACTAAAGTCCGACATCGCTCTGGTGGTGGGCGACCGCGTCGAAGCCTTCGCCGCGGCGTCGGCGGCGCATTTGTGCGGAATTATGGTGGCCCACGTTCACGGCGGCGACCGGGCGCTGGGGTTGGTCGACGATTCGCTTCGCCACGCCATCACCAAGCTCGCGCACATTCATTTTCCCGCCACAAAACTCAGCGCCCAGCGCATCGAGCGGCTGGGCGAAGACCGCCGGCGAATTCTCCGCGCCGGTTCTCCGGGCCTGGACGAAATCCAAACCACCGCCGCGCCGAGTGAGGATGTGGCGGCGTTTCTCACCCGTGGCACGGGCGGCCCGCCCGTGTCTGCCGTCCCGAAAAAAATCTCCCGATCGAATCAAGCTATGCCTGTGCGAACAGGCGCTTCGGACCATGTAGGGTCCGCACCGCGGACCGCAATTCTCGCGGCGCAGGAAATGGTCCGCAATGCGGACCCTACACGAATCGCTGTGCGAACGGACGTTTCGGACCTTGCAGGGTCCGCACCGCGGAGCGCGACCGCCCGGGCGCAGGAAACGGTCCGCGATGCGGACCCTACACGAACTGCGCAAGGTCATTCAGGTTGTTCATCCAGCGCGCCGGCCGTGCTTCGATTCGCCCTCCTCGTCCTTCATCCCCAATCCACAAGTGCAAAAGAGCAGCAGGCCGCCGCCGAAATGGTCCTGCGCGCCGCCCGCACCATCGCCTTCGATCGCATCGTGATCGTCTATCCCAACAACGATCCCGGCTCGGCGGGAATCTCGCGCGCCTGGGACGCCTTGCCGCCGGATGATCGCATCATTCTTCACCGCGACCTTCCCCGTCCCCTTTTTCTGGGGCTGATGCGCGATGCGGCGGTCTTAATGGGAAACAGTTCCAGCGGAATCATCGAGGCGGCGAGCTTCGGCACGCCGGTCCTGGACATCGGCACGCGCCAGGCCGGCCGCGAGCATGGCGAAAACGTCGCGCACGCGGCAATGAGCGAGCCCGCCATCGCCCGCGCCCTGCGGCGAATATGGAACCGTGGAACGCCGATCCGCTTCGCGTCCGATAACCCCTACGGCGGCGGCGGGGCGGGCCGACGCATCGCGGCGGGGCTGGCGCGCGTGTCGCCGGCTCGGTTCATGAATAAGCTGATCGCATATTAGTGCTTTGTCACAACTGACATTCAGAATGTGGGTTTCGATGCCACAGGATGCGCTCCTCGCACTAGGCTCTGTCTGAAAACTCTAAACGTAGATAGCGCTGGATGATAGCGAGTTTTATGGTGGCTACGAAGTTAATCGCAAGCTTCTCGAATCGGGTGCAGACCCTTCTACACTCTTTGAGCCAACCAATACATTGCTCGATT
>DASRRM010000515.1:0-4096 GCA_035695715.1 Tepidisphaeraceae bacterium | reverse complement strand
GTTCGGACGATTACCTCCGCTTACTCCGGGAGTACCCTTCGTGCCCGGCTCTTGCTACCCGTGTCTTCGTGAAATGCAAACACGGGCGACACGCCAATGATACCGGAGATTCTCGGGATTGCGGCGCAGCCGCGCTGCCTTCACCGCACCGCATGTTTCTCCACTTCCCCCGCTAATTGCTCCAACGCCCCCTGAATGCTTTTGATATTCTCCGGCGTTTGCACGACCACCAGCACGTCGCCCGCCAAATATAGATCTCCGCCGTTAACCAGAACCCAGCTGGCGCCTTTGACGTGGTCCACCACGTATATTTGCAATTGCTCGCTGGCCGGCATTGCCGATCCATCGCGGCCAAGCGCCAGCATCAGGCTTTTCACGTTGAAGCAGGCGATTCGCATCGTTGGCAAAGAGAGCGTCGGCGCCTGATCGCCTTCGACGATCACCGGCGAAAACGCCGGCGCATCAGCCGCCTGATCGAGCGCTTTGAGCAGGCGATGCACGGTTTGCTCATGCTCGGTGGTGGCGGAGAAAATCACCACGCTGCCGCAGGCGTGCGGGTTATGAATCCAGACGCTGAACACCTGGCCGGTGGTTGAGGCAATCGCGAATCGCACGAGATCCTGGATATTGTCGAGAACGTCAAGAGTCTGGCCGGCGGTTGTCGAATCGCCAGCGGCTGGTGGCCGAAGCTTTTCCAGAAGGGCGGCGATGTTCACCAGGGTAATGCCGGTTGGCCGCATGGGCGGCCGGGTGGGGCCGGGATGGAGCGTAAGCGTGGGGGGATCGCCGCGACTGACGCGGTCAAGCGCGGCGAGAAGCCGCCGGACGATACCCAGATTTTTCGGCGATTGCGTGACCACCAGCACGCCCCCGACGTTGGTGATATTCCCATAGGAGCCGCCGATGTCCTGCCAGGTGGCCGGGGCCACGTTGGTCGTCACAAGCCGGATGATTTGCTCGAAGGCGCTTTCGCCATGATATCGGCTGGATTCGGGCTGGCGGGCCACAAGCCAGGGCGCTTTGGCCTCCAAACCGGCGGCCAGGCTACGGACGTTGAAGCATTCGGACTCAAATCGCCGGCCGACCACCGCCGCCGACGTGACGCGAATGCCGCCGTCCATCGCATCGAAATCAAGATCGTGATACCCCTGTGCATGAAGGCTGGCGATGATCGCCAACAGCGCGCCGGAAACGGTCGTGTCCTTCACATGCACGGTCACAACGGGATTCGGCGTTGTCTTCGGATCGCCAGAAACATCCCGATCGATCCAGACCGGCGCACCGGCGATCTCGCCAAGCTTCAGCGCGACGGCTTCAATCGGCGCATCAGTAAAATCGAGCGCGGCAACAGGCCGTGACAGCAGAGTTTCGTCCGGCCTCGGCAGCCGGGGCAAAAGAATACTGGCCGAAGCAGCGCCGACACGGCGCGCCGGCCTGCGATTGACGGCAACGCTCGCCGCCACGCAGGCAACGGCAAGGACGATGTTAACAACGTGCCTTGGCATGGTTCGGCTCATTTGCGCAGCTCCGCATCAAGCCGGGTGAGCAATGTGGTGATTTGCCGCTGCGTTTGCGGCGTTTGGCGGACGACCAGCAGGCCGCCTATTTCGCAGATTGCCGGGCTGGCCAGCGCGTCATTGGTCGATCCATTCGAATCGCAGGTATTGGCGATCAGCGTCATCAGACTGCCGATCGCTTCGGTCTGCGACATCGGCGACTGGCCTGCCGGGCGCTGCGTATGGCTTTGAATCCGCCTGGCCAAACCGCGAACGTTATATGCCTCCACCGTCCGGCGTCTTTCGATTCGTTCGATCGTGGCGATGTGGATCGTTTGGCCGTCGATGTCGAAGCCTATCCGCGTTACGTTTCCACCTTCGCTGTCGGCGATGCAGGTCAGCGTCGCGGCGAGCGTTGCATTGCGTAAATGTACATGAACCGGCGCATCGTTATCGATTCCCGCGCCGGCCAGGTCGTGCCAGTCAACATCGATCCGCGTGTTCGTCATCGACGACAGCCGTTGCAACGCCGCGCCGATTCTGGCGCCATCGAGATTCAACTCCGGCACCGGCCTGGCAAGAATCGCGTCCTCATTGGCAATTCGTTGCAACAAATCAGCCGGCACAATGCCGTTGTCGCTGACAGTGATTGCCGCCGGGCGGCGGGAACGGCGCAGGAGCGAAATCGCCAGCGCGATCAGGCAGGCGATCAGGATGCAGCGAATCGTGCAGTGAAGTTTCATCGCAATTCCTCGCCCAGGCGCTTCAATGCCAGGCCGCCCGCCTGAATGTTTTCCCGCGATTGGCGCGCGATCTGTGGCGCTTGCGGCACCCATCGGGCAATTGAAATTGAACCACAACCCAACCCAAATGTCATTTTCCTGCGGCGATCGGCGTATTGGCGTCGGCGGCGCGGAGATTGCGCAGAAACTTTTCAACATCGCGATGCAGCGACGGGCTGCCCCCGATGATAAGCCTGCGGCCGCAGTATTGAATGGTGGCGGTAGCGCCGCCGTTGGCGAGCCATTCGTCGGGCTGAATATCTTCCGAAATCAGATCCACCAGAGCGGCCATTAGCGGATCGGGCACCGAAGGCTGCGTCGCGGGCGCGGCGCCGATCCCGCCGCCGCGCTGCGGATTTCCCTGCTGGTTGTTCGAGGTGGACATGTCCGGCACCGAGGGCTGGGCGTAAGGCGAGGCCGACCACCGGTCGATCATGTCGTGAACGTCATATATTCGCACGGTTGGGGCAGGGCGCTTGACGCCGGGGGGGTCGGCGGGCTCGGTCGCGGGATGGCTGATCAGCGCGGCATTATCCGGCGACTGCCGCGGCGACACCATCAGCGAACCAATCGCCAGCGCCAGCAGCGCCACGGCAATCAACCACAGCGCTGCGCTGATATAGAGCCCGCGGCGGGATTGGCATGGCTGATCCACGCTAACAGGATAAATCGCCGCCCGGGGCCGGGCAATAGGTCATCGAAGGGGTCGCAAAGTGTGTGGTCGAGTTTTTGATACGGTCATTGGTGACGCGCTCGTCCCGCCCGTGATTGTTGCTATTTACTCAAACTGAGCGGTTTCTGCCCAAAGTGCCCTTCACGCCGGGGCAAGCGGCGCCAGTGCGGTTTCGACTTGCAAACAGCTCTATCGCCGCGCCGCCCCGGATCTGCGGAGCGCTGCGTAAATCCGGGGTGGCGCGGCGACAACGTTGTTCTCGCTAACCACGGTTGTGCGCGCCGCTTGCCCCGGCGTGGAGGCTGCTTGCACATCCTGGGCACAATTTAGGGCCGGGCTCATCGCTCTGACGCGAACACCGTTCAGTTTGAGTATTTACGCCCAAAGCATAAGGCACGGCCGAGACGGCCGTCACCATTTTTTCGCCTGGCTGGCGACTTTCATCGGCAGGCCGAACAGATCGATAAATCCCCGCGCGGCCGTGACGTCGTAGCCTTCCATGCTGAAACTGGCGAGTTGCGGGTCGTACAGCGTGTGCGGGCTCTTGGCGCCGACGAGCATGGCCCGGCCCTTGTACAGCCGAACTTTGGCCGTTCCGGTGACGGCGGCGTTGGTGTGGTCGACAAACGCCTGCAACGATTCGCGCAGCGGATGAAACCATTGGCCGTAATAGACCAGTTCCGCGTAGCGCAGGGCGACCTGCTGCTTGAAATGGGCGGTGTCGCGCTCGATGCAGATTTGTTCCAGGGCCTTGTGGGCTTCGTAGAGGATGGTGCCGCCGGGCGTCTCGTAAACGCCGCGGCTTTTCATGCCCACCAGTCGGTTTTCCGCCAAAACGGTCACGCCGACGCCGTGTTTTCCGCCTAGCTTATTCAGCTCGATGATGAGTTCATGGGCGGGGAGTTTCTTGCCATTGACGGCAACCGGGTTTCCCGCCTCGAAATCGATGCTGACAATTTCTGCCTCATTGGGCGCTTTTTCCGGAGCAACCACCATCGTCAAGCACGCCTCCCAATTCGGCTCGGCATCCGGATGCTCGATCTCCGCGCCTTCATGGCTGATGTGCCAGAGATTGCGGTCCTGGCTGTATATCTTTTTCTTGCTGACGGGAATGGGGATGTTGTGCTTCTGCGCGTAATCGACCG
>DASRRM010000514.1:0-34488 GCA_035695715.1 Tepidisphaeraceae bacterium | reverse complement strand
AATAGCCGAGCGGGCAGGACTGATATTCCGGCAATTCTCCAAGAGCCACGGAACTGGTTTTGCCGATTCGCTGATTGCAGCTACTGCGGAAATCGAACACGCGACGCTCGTGACGCTCAATCGGAAGCATTTTCCGATGGTCTCGGATCTGCTCGTTCCTTACACGAGGAAATGAGAGTAAGCGCAATGCCTTCCCACGATATCATCCCCTTCCCCGAGGAACTTCTTAAAGCCAAGAAGGAAATCCGCGAGCGCGCACGCGCTTACGGGCTGGACTTCATGCCCGTCATCTTCGAGATGTGCGACTACGAGCAGATGAACCAGATCGCCGCCTATGGCGGATTCCCGCAGCGCTATCCGCACTGGCGGTTCGGCGCGGAATATGAATCGATCCGCAAACGCCATCATTACGGGCTGGGCCGCATTTACGAGATGGTCATCAACAACGATCCCTGCTACGCCTACCTGCAGGAATCGAATCAACTCGTCGATCAGAAGCTGGTCATTGCCCATGTGTACGGCCACGCCGACTTTTTCAAAAACAATTACTGGTTCAGCAAGACCAACCGGAAAATGATGGACGAGATGGCCAACCACGCCACCCACGTCCGCAAACACATCGAAAAGCACGGCTACGACACCGTCGAACATTGGATGGACATTTGCCTGAGCGTCGAGCATTTGATCGACCCGCACAGCATGTTCATGCAACGCGGCCCAAACGACACCCGGCCCGAGCCGCCCAAGCGCGACGAGGCCGAGTTGACCAAGTTCAAGGCCAAGGATTACCTCGACCGCTGGATCAATCCCCCGGCGGTGATGGAAGCCGAGGCGAAAAAGCTGCGTAGCGACCGCGCCAAAGTCCGCAACGCGACCCCAAGCCGGCCGACGCGCGATGTGTTGCTGTATTTATTGGAGCACGCGCGTCTGGAAGACTGGCAGGCCGACTGCCTGAGCATCGTGCGCGAGGAGAGTTATTATTATGCCCCGCAGGGGATGACGAAGGTAATGAACGAGGGATGGGCTTGTGTGACCTCCGACGCCCTGGTGTTCACCGATCGCGGCGTATTCCCAATGGGCGAGATCGTCAAACAGCGGCTGGCATTGCAGGTGAGCGATGGCACGGAAAACCGTGCAGTGTATGACTGGGCCGAGTTCAAGGATCGCTCAACGATCCGCGTAAAAACGCGGCGCGGTCTTGAATTGGAGGGGTCGGTGACCCATCGCCTTTTTTTGCCCGATGGGACGTGGCGCCGGCTCGATGCAGTTTCCGTGGGGATGAAGGTTGCGACTGGCGGCGGGAAAAACCTCTGGGCGTCCGATGCGATGCGCCTCAGTTGGCAGCCCGCCAGGCGCGTTACTTTGAATGATGCTGCCGCCCGGGCCGGCGTCAGCATCGATACCGTCCTGCGTTTTCGCGAGGGCCGAAATGTCCGCCAGAAGTCGGCAGTGGCGCTGGCCGTTGCGGAATACGATGCGGGCCTGGCCACCGCGACACTCATGCACAACAAACGGCGGGTTGTGCGCATTCCCGAAGTCGTTGGCGAATCATTGGCCCTGCTGCTCGGTTATCTTGTCGGCGATGGACACATCAGTGAAGCCAAACGCGTCATCGGCCTGACCACCGGCGATGAAGAACAGGCCGACCGGTTTGTCGAACTGGCAACCGAAGTCTTCGGAATCACTCCCCGCAAGAAATGGGATGACGGGCGCTGGCGGCTGCTGTTTAGCTCCGAAACGGTGAAGGATTTCCTGAAGCACCTTGGCATGAAAACGGGGATCTGCGCGCGGGAGAAAATCGTCCCGGACTGCATTCTCCGCTCGCCCAAGCCCGTGGTGGCCGCATTCATTCGCGCCTATTTCGACTGCGATGGGTATGCAGGCAAGCAAGGGACTATCCTTTCCACGTCAAGCCCGGTTCTCGGAAAGACCATACAGCTCCTGCTGCTCAACTTTGGGATTCTGTCAAGCCGGCGGCCCCACAAGGATGGCTGCTGGCACGTTCATATTTGTGGAAAGTCAGCGATCCTCTTTGCAAATGAAATTGGCTTTGGACTTTCTCGCAAGCAGAAGGCGCTGCAAACCTACATCGATGAGCACCACTGGTATAAGGAAGAATCATGGGACGACGAAATTGTCGCGGTGGAAAGTCGCGTTGCCGATGTTTACGACATCTCCGTCGCCGAAACGCATCGCTACGCCGCGCAGGGTTTCATCAATCATAACAGCTACTGGCATTCCACCTTGATGACGAGGCATTTCGTCAATGCCACTGAAATCATTGATTATGCCGACCATCACAGCGGTACCGTTCACATGCCGCCGGGGAATTTCAATCCGTACAAGATCGGCATCGAACTTTTCCGCGACATCGAGGACCGCTGGAACAAGGGAAAATTCGGCAAGGAATACGATGAGGCCAAAAACCTCGGCGAGCGCGAAAAATGGGACAAGGGCCTGGGCCTGGGCCGCGAGAAGATTTTCGAAGTGCGCAAGGTTTACAACGACGTGAACTTCATCGATGAATTCATGACGCCGGAGTTCATCGAGAAGCATAAATTTTATCAGTACGGGCGCGATCCGCATACGGGGCAGTTGCGGATCCTCAGCCGCGATCCGCAGCGCATCAAGCAGACGATGCTTTACCAACTGACCAACATGGGCCAGCCGTTCATCTACGTCGTCGACGGCAACTACGCCAACCGCGGCGAGCTTTACCTGGCCCACAAGCACAACGGGCTGGATATCGAGATCAAGTTTGCCGTCGAGACGCTGAAGAATCTCTACCGAATCTGGCAGCGGCCGGTGCATCTGCAGGCGCGGATCGACGATGACATGATCCTGTTCAGTTTCAGCGGCGACCAGCCCAAACAGCAGACCATCCACGACGAACTGCCCAAGCCCGCGCATCAGGTGTTGTAGTCGCGGCGAATGGCGCGGCGGGCACACAAGTCCGCCTTTTCGCTTTCAACTCGTCCACCGCGTGAGTGAGTGAGTGAGTGAGTGATTCATTCGCGCCGCGGTGAGAGCCGCGCACGAAGGGTACTCCCGGAGTAAGCGGAGTTACTCGCGCAAACACCGCTTACTTCGGGAGTACCCTGCGTGCGCGGCTCCTTTTGCGCAAATGAATGATGAGAAGAAAAAAAGAAATCCTTCGTGGGCAATGGCCCGCATGAGTCGAGCCACAACTCCGTGCTTCCGCGCCTCTGCGGTGAATCATCTCCGGATTTGCCTCAAAGCGCCGCTTCGATCAATTCCGCCAGATGCACAAACTCCTTCGCATCGGTCGACATCTTGAACCCCATGGCATAAGACCGCGGCAGCGTCGCGGCGACCAGCACCGCCGAGCCGTCTTGATCCGCGATCTTGAAAAACCGCGGGGCGGTGATGTCGACACCGCCGATATTCGCCTTCACCCGCGCAAAATTGTTGGCGGCTTTCAAAATCTCTTTGCTGGCGTTGAGCTTGGCCGCGGCATCGGCGCCGTCGGCGTCGACGAATTTGGAACTGCCGAACATCTTCGGGTCTTCCAGCGAGATGCTTCCCTTGATCGGCTTGGACAATTTCGTGCTGTAGAGAATCGACCCGCAATGGCAGCCGATCCCCTGGCGGTTCATATGAAACTCGGCGCGAAACAGGCGGGGTTGCTGAAGATTAAAGATCAGGCTGAAAAGCCGGCTCTCGCCGCGCCCGCCAAACAAAAGCGACAACCCTTCCTTCGCGATGACGCCGACGGTTGTTTTGCCGGCATCCCCGGCTTCAACCTCGAACGGCAGCGGCGCTGTCGCTTCCAATTCGCCGCGCAAATGCTCCTCCACCTTCGCCCCGACTTTTTGCTGATCCTGCGTCATATATGCCAGTGCGCCCATGATCTGTTCTCCTTTTTCCCGTGTGGTTTCCCGCAGCATACTTGATGCGACGTCCCGGCGGAAGCAAATTCCTGCATTTGATCGTATCCCAAATTATTGCAGCGGGAATAACCAGCGGCGATGAAGCGTGACGCTAAAACGCCTTTCGGTTATCCATGTCCTTCATCGTCAGCACGGATAGCGCCGGCAAGATCACCGGCGTGAAGTGGTTGCTCGATGATATCGAATACTCAAACTGAGCGGTTTCTGAGTGCTTTGAGGTACCCTACATGGAATTGGGTCGCGAAAGTCGAACAAGCCCGCCGGGGCAAGCGGCGCGCATGACCGTGGTTCGCAAAAACAACGCACTCGCCGCGCCGCCCCGGATTTACGCAGCGCTCCTAAATCCGATCTCGGCGCGGCGATAAGGCTATTTTCAAGATGAAGCGCTTCGCGCGCCGCTCGCACGGCGTAAAGGCATTCTCCGCAAAAACCGCTCAGTTTGAGTAAATAGGGAATGATCGGATACCTCATTTTCGAGGAGCGCTGTAGAATAACCCTGTGAGAAACGCGCCCGTTCTCAATTATTCAAATGTACCGAACATCCGGCCGCCAATGGGTACGGCGCGTGTAGTCTTAAAGACCGGCGTCCTTCTCATTCTCGGTGTCGGACTTTTTTCGCTATTTCTAGTTCCTCTACGCACCGATGAGGTGCGCATGGATGCGTTGACCGGATCGACCCAGCAGCAAACTTTCTGGCCGAGGCGGATGACGTTCGGCCCAGCGTTTACGCCGTCGCCGCTGGAGCTCCGCCTGAGAAAATTGGGCGTGAAGTGGACGCCACGCTGGACCTTCATCTGCGGTCCGGAGCGCACGATTTTCGGCAGCACTGTCGTGAACGTGTGCGGCAGCCCGCCGCCCATTTATTCGCTGCACGGAGCGATGCAATGGTACGTGGATAACGCCAGCGATGCCGAGGTGCTGGAACTGGTGCGCATCCTGCAATTCGGCACCGAATCGCAGCAGCGCGCCGCGGTGGACGCGGCGTTCAAAAAAGCCCTGCAATAAAACAGTAACAACGTTATGAAATGGGCTATCGCCGCCATTCTCCTGGCAACTTCGATCTCGCTCGCTCACGATACCGGGAAGTACAAGGTGGGCCGCGACAGCGATGGCGAGCAGATTTGGAAGCTCACCGACTACCTTCACGGAACCCGTTTCGAAATCCGCCAGCAACTAAACGGCGAAGCCGCCCGGGTGAAGGTCAAGGTGGCCGAATTGGAACAAAAGGTCGCCGAAGAGACAAAGCAAATTCAGCGCGACCAGGCCGCGGGGAAGAATGACGATGTTACGAAGGACAAGGCGCTTCTGCGCGACGACCAGGCCCGGCTTTCGCGAATGCGGGCGGCCCTCGCCAAGACCGAAAAATGGCGCGATGAACTGATCCACGTCCTGTGGAATACCTTCTCCCTCGAGTGGCCGGTTGAGATCGGCACCACGGGCATGCTCGGCGAAATCCAGCCGACCAAAATCACCGGCGATTCGTTCTCGCTGATCTACGAAGCCGATGAGGAAATCAGCGGCAAAGCCCTTGGCGAAGGCATCTCCCACGCCAAACTCATTCCGCACACCATCCATCTGACCGTCACCGGCGCCGACACGGCCAATTGGAAACCCGGGACGAAAATCCGGTTCAGTCATGCCGTGGAAATAACCGGGAAAACCGCCGACGCCAAAGGTACTGTGGTTTACACGGCCAAGGTGGTTGATAATGACGCCAGTAAATTGCTGACGACGATTTCCGAACCAGCGAAATAGGATGACCGAAGCCTGCCTCGAGAAAATGGGGACATACGGAAAAGGCTTACAGGAATGAACCGGGTCCGTCGAAGAAACCGGCGGTGCCCTCAGCCAGCAGCGCATTCCAAATCTCGAATCGATGAAGATGAAAACCTTTCGGAGCAATGAATCCAAGCCGAACCCGGCCGCGGTCCTCGCAAACGTCCAGGAGGTGGATTTCGACTTTTCCTCCCACCTGAATGGGAACGTGTTCGGTCAGTTCAGCCGTTTGCGAATCCAACCGGCCGCCACTCTCGATCCGCACCGATACCCCGGCTGGCGTCACGCTGGCAACGGTAATGAACCAGTGGCCGGTCCGATCGCCGACAACAACGGATTGGCCTTTATGACGGGATAGGGCGAGCATGGGTCATCCTGAATTCGTCGGCAACAATATATCGCGCACCTGTCCCGCCCACGCCGACGGGTCGCGCTCGTCTTCCGCGCTTCCATACGCCGGCACGATGATGTATCGCCCAGCCATGCCGTGCGGCACGGCCAGTTCGCGGTGATAGTCACTATCATCCACAAGCCAGTCGATGCCGAGCGCGCGGATGTCCTTCCAGCGGGAGGGCGATTCGTCCCACGTGTAAGTATTCTCGAAAAAGTCAGGCAAGCCGTGGTTCAATATCTTTCCAAGATATTGCCGGCTGCTGACCGTCCACAGGGCCAGCTTGTATTTGCCGCGCAGGCTCAAAAGCAGGTCGCCGCACCAAGGGCGCATGCGGAAACCGGTGACGGATTGGCCGTCAGTGATCGGCACGCCGAGCGTTTCGTCAAGGTCGAACGCGACAATCGGCCACCCGCCGGCGACGCCCTTGGGACGATGTCCAAAATAAACCCCGCCGTGCGGGCTAAAGACCGCCGCCTCGGCGTGGTCGGGGCTGATGAGAAGCGGGAATTCATCGTCACGGAGAAAATTGATCCAATGCCGGAGAAAAATATCCCATCGAATCTCCAGCCCATCGCAAGCTGACCAGAGCATGTAAACAGCGGCATCGTCCGGCCAGGGCATTTTCTGCCTGAAGATGGCCCGCATCGGCTCCGGACGTGACGCATTATAGTCGCTGGACCAATGGCGGGCCGACTCGGATTCGAGGATTTCCGCAATCCACGTGTCGCGCAGCAGCCATGCGGGATGGTCCTGGCGATATCCGACATACCTGTCCCATATTTGCAGGCAGAATTCTTCGGTGAGCGGGCGAATCAGCCCCAGCGCCTCGGCTGGAATCCGCGTGTTCATGACAGAGAGCCAGTCCTCCAGCGCGGGCGTGATGGGTCGATACTTGTCCATGATATTTGCGACAATGACCCCGTGCGGCCTTACGCCGCTGGCGCGGCGATCAGTTGTCGTTCGTAGAGCTGCTGATACGTCTCGCAGGTCCGCAGAAGGTCCTCATGTTTCCCCTGGCCGACGATTTGGCCGCGGTCCATTACCACGATTTCGTCGGCACTCAAGATCGTGCTGAACCTATGGGCGATCACGAACGTCGTCCGCTCGTGCATCAGGCTGTCGATCGCCTTCTGGATCAGCGACTCGCTCTCGGCATCCACCTGGCTGGTGGCTTCGTCGAGCACCAGGATCGGGCTTTTGCGCAGGATGGCGCGGGCGATGCAGATGCGCTGTTTCTGGCCGCCGGAAAGCTGCGCGCCAAGGCCGCCGAGAGGCGTTTCGTAGCCCAGGGGCTTTTCCATGATGAACTCGTGGGCGTAGGCGCGCTTGGCGGCGTCCATCACCGCGGCGCGAAGCTCGCGGCCGGGCGTAGTGTCCGGCCCGCTGGAGGCCAGGGGATGGCCATAGGCGATGTTCTCGGTAATGGTGCCGGGGAAGATCACGCTGTCCTGAGTGACGATGCTGATCTGGTCGCGCAGGCTCTTGAGCGTGATGTCGCGGACGTCGATGCCGTCGATGAGAATGCGTCCCCTTTGCGGGTCGTAAAACCGCGGCAAAAGGGCCAAAAGCGTGGTCTTGCCGCTGCCATTGCGGCCAACGACGGCGATGCATTTGCCCTTGGGAACCGTCAGGCTGACGTCGACGATGGCCGACGTGCTGGCGCCGGGATAGGCGAAGGTGAGGTTCTCAAACCGCACCTCGCGCTGCAGGGTATCGAGCTTGCGGCGCGGGCGATGGGCGGTGTTGAGCTGGCCATTGGTGGTGGCGGGATGGTGGCCGTTGGAAGCGCCATTGGCAGACTGGCCGTTGGCGCTGGCGGCGGATTTTTTGCCGCCGGTGTTGGCCGAATGCCATCCCTTTTTCTCGATCGGCAGGTCCATGACTTCAAAGATTCTCGCCGCGGCGGCGTTGGAACGCTGCAAAACGTTATTCACCTTGCTCACCCGCCGCAGCGAGTCGCCGATGCTGGCCAGGCAGGCCATCAGCACAAAAAAGGGGACAACTTCCAGCGACTTTTGAATCAGCACCATCCACGATGCCACCAGCACGACAGCGCCGACAACGAGAAGCGTCAAATTCCCGATAATCGGCTCGCTGACGCTGTCGATCCGGCTCATGCGAAGCTGCTCGGCAACCAGCTTGTCCATGATCCGCGTATAGCGGCGGCGCTCGAACCGCTCAGAGTTGGCCCCTTTAACGACGCGAATGCCCGCCAGTGACCCTTCGATCTGGCCCAGCATACCGGCGGAGCTGATCATGGCTTTTTTACTGGCGCGGCGCATTTTCTTGCCGAACTTCTTAATGATCGCCAGCATCAGCGGCGCGAACAAAACGATGAACAGCGTGAGCTGCCAACTGATCGCCAGGGCAAATCCAAACGCCATCGCGGCTTTCATGGGTTCCTGGATGCTTTGGCCGAGAACAGTCTTGTATCCCTCGGCCAGGTTCTGGGCATCGGAAGTCAGTCGGCTGGTGACATCGCTGGTGCCGCGAAGGTTGAAATGCGCCAGCGGCACGTGCAGCACGCGATCGTAAAGCCGGCGGCGAATGTTATTGACGGCCAGCACGGCGGCCTTGTCGGAAAGATATTCCTGGAAGTACGCCGCCACGCTCGCCAGCAGCGCCAGCACCGCGATAATACCGAACACGGCGGCAATCGCCTTTACCGGATGCGTGGGAAATTTCCCGGCGAAGTTGCGCCCGGCAATCAGATACCAGGGCATCGCCGGAAGCGCAAGTTGCACGGTTTTGCCGGTGCGGGTTTGCAGCGTTTTCTGCGTAAGTTTTGGGTCGGACAATTCGCCGAGCATCACGCCGGAATTGGCCCGGGTATTTTGCGGGGGGGTGAGAAAAATGTCCTGCGGCCTCAGCCCGGCCTCGGCGGCGGCGCTGTTCTTCTCGACCTTCACGATCAGCAGCTCGTCAGAATCGGCCGAGAATCTAACCCCAAGCCGACGCTGGGTGATCTCGCGATTGGCCCAAATGGCGATGGTATCGCCCTTCATCAGCACCTGCATGATGGGCGCCATGGTGCTCAGCCCGGCGGTGTTGGTGACACTGACAAACAAGGCGCAAAGCACCGAAATGGCAACCATGCCGCGATACGGATACAAAAACCGGCAGGCCCGCCAGAAATGGGCAGCCCCCTTGTCCTTCTTGCGCGGCTCGGGCGGCGCGGACATTGGGCCAGCGGAAACAGCAGGCAGGCGTGCAGCGTCTAAACTCATGCGGCGAGGGTCCTTCGTTCGATAATCAAATTATCGGACGTTAATGAGTTTTCAGTATAACTTTGATGGAACGTTGTGTCATATGCCAGACAGCATTCCTCTATCCCAGCCGGACATTACCCAGCGCGACATTGATGCCGTCATCGATGTGCTGCATACGCCGACGCTTTCGATCGGACCCCGCGTCGAAGAATTCGAGCATGCCTGCGCCAAACTGGCCGGGCGCAAGCATGGCATCGCCGTTTCCTCCGGCACGGCAGGCCTGCATTGCGCAATGATCGCATCGGGAATCGGGCCGGGCGATGAGGTGATCACCACGCCCTTCTCATTCGTCGCGTCGGCTAACTGCATCCTCTACGTCAACGCCAAGCCGGTGTTTGTCGACATTGAGCCAATGACCCTGAACATGGATGTCGAGAAAGCAGCGGCCGCGATCACGCCGCGCACCCGCGGCATCGTCGGCGTCGAATGCTTCGGACATCCCGGCGGAATGGCCGACCTGGAACAACTCGCCCAGCGCCGGGACCTGCTGCTGATCGAAGATTCCTGCGAAGGGTTCGGCGGCCACTTCGGCGCCCGCGCCATCGGCTCGTTCGGCAAGGCGGGAATCTTCGCCTTCTACCCCAACAAACAAATCACCACCGGCGAAGGCGGGATGATCGTCACCGATGATGATGCATTCGCCGGCGCTTGCCGGGCCTTGCGAAACCAGGGCCGCGAGGGAATGTCATGGCTCGCTCACCAGCGCTTGGGATACAACTATCGCCTGAGCGAAATCAACGCCGCCCTGGGCGTTTCGCAGATCGGCCGGCTCGAGCAAATCCTGGAAAACCGCCGCCGCGTGGCCCATCAATACGTCAGCCGGCTCATGACCAATCGCTATCTCATCCTTCCCACGTTGCAGGAGGACACGCATGTAAGCTGGTTTGTATTCGTGGTTCGGCTCAACGATTTATTCGCCCCCGCCGACCGCGATCTGGTGATGCGCGAACTGCGAGCCGAGGGCATCGGCTGCAACAACTACTTTCCGCCGATCCATCTTCAGCCCTACATGGTGGACCGATTCGGCTTCAAGGAAGGCGATTATCCCGTATGCGAATACGTATCCGCCCGAACGATCGCCCTCCCCTTTTTCAGCCAGATGACCAGCCGCCAGGTGGAACGGGTCTGCGAAGTATTGGAGGAAACGCTGGAGAAGGTATTGGTGGGGAACAAGGGGCGGTTTTGAGGGAGGACGGAACAGCAAAGAACAGGCAACGGCCCGGCTGCGTTGGGAATCGAGACCGGGTATCCTCGCCGTTGCCATGAGCGAACCATCGATTTATGTCTGCGTCGTGAACACGCCTGAGGGCCGCAAGCAATACGTTACGTTGCTTTCGCCAGACCTGGTGTCCGGCAGGGGGCTTATTTCTGAAGCCATCATCGGCGCCTTTGAAATAAAAGACGGCGAGATTCTTCCCGACTCATATCACCCGATGCACGATCACAAGATCCTCTCCGCCAACGGATTTTTCCAACTGCCGCCGGGACTGCAAGGGCATCTCATGCGCGAGTTGCAATCGCGGATGAGCGCGGGATAGACGGACGAAGCGGGGACGGGGCCGGACCCGTTGTGCTTCGCCTTTCCGTCGGGGGCATGATTGTTATGGACGGAGTAAGTGCGGCTATAGTGAAGGAGATGGACAAAGTGGGACAGGGCGGACGGATCCGTCCCGCTTCGGCTTTCCCGTTAAATAACCTCGCTCAATTCGTGTAGGGTCCGCACCGCGGACCATTACGTTTCAGGCGGAAAATACGGTCCGCGGTGCGGACCCTACGAAGATTCAAAGCGCCTAATGGCGCAATGTCATTTAGATGCGCACTTCACGCAAAATCATTTTCGTCCTCTGGATCGGTGTTGCATTCGTTCCCGCAGCCATCTGGGTTCGTAGCTGCTGGAAGCGTGATCTCGTTTGTCTTCCCGCCGGAAGGTCTGGATTAATCGGCATGGTTTCGCGTAGGGGGCATGTCGCGATTTGTTTCAAGACCAGTCATATATTGCCGGAATTCAGGGGATCTGCGGCGCATGTCTCCGAAGCGCTCGACCCTCCGGGATTACTTCCTGCCTCGGCTGGCGGATTTGGAATTTGGGACCCGTGGAGTGATTGGACGGAACTCTGCACACTCGGCGACGAGTTTCCGCGCCGGATTTATTCGTCGAGCCGCTCGATTTGTGGCGTCACTGTCGTGCGCACGCGACTGGAGATCGTCTATTCAGATGTCTACTCAATGCCGCGCCTGCACGTGGTTAACGGCGTCCATTTAATGCCGCCAGACGGGTATTTCGTGGTTGTTCCGCTCTTATTACCGGTCGCGTTAGGCGCGCTACTGGTGCTCTGTTTCGTGGCGCGCTCTTATTTGCGTCGCCGCGAACGGGCTCCGAACCTTTGCAGTTGGTGTGGGTACGACTTACGTTCGACCCCGCAGCGCTGCCCGGAATGCGGCTTACGGCCGCCGCCCATGAAAGGGAGCGAATGAAACCGGGACGTAGCTGCGACGTAGCTATATCTTTGCAGACGGACGAAGCGGACGAGACGGACGAAGCGGGACGGGTCCGATATCGATAGGTAAGGCAGGGTCGGAAAACTGGTAAAGTGCCACGAGCGCGTCGAAAATCGCCAAAAGACGAGATGAATCTGTGGAAACCGGACCCGTCCGGACACGTCCCGCTTTGCCTTCCCCAGAACGGCGCAACTTGGAAGAGCGTACCCGCGTTCGCTACGGAAACGGAGGAGCCGACATGGGATCAGGTGTTTTCCAACGGCATTCTAAAACAAATTTACAGCTTCTGAAACTCGGATATTCCCGCGGTCTTCGGCATAGCCTTCGCGCGACGATCTTAATCATCGTCTGTATGTGCGTCGCCTCGTTGCCGGCCCTACGAAGCTTCATCGCCGAGGATAGCCTGATCGTTAGATCGACGTCCGGGGCAGATTCTTTGTATGGAGACCTTCCCGGAAGGAGTATATGTGGAATCTCCTCCTCCCGCGGCTCCATACTTCTGTTTAGACGAAACAACTTCGACATCCCCGGCAATAAGATCATTTTTTCCTCAAAAGCGCCGACGTCCCTGAACTCCGACCAGGATCTGAGATTCCGGTCACGTGGCTTTTACAGCGGTCCGGACGATCAAATCCCGACGCGTTTCTCTACGAGCCTTTGGAGCTTCGCTGGTTTTTCGTTTCGGACAGCCGGAAGCTCGCGCGGTTATGTGGCGACACCCACTGCAAGCGGGGCGACGAGAATTTCACCTGCGGGAGCCGTAACAACCGATTACTGGGGTTTCGTTATACCGTGGTGGATTATCGTGGTTCCAGCACTTGTGGTAGGCGGATACTCTCTTTTCAGGCGAGCAGGAATGCGGGTCAAAGTCAAAAAGGGGCGAATGAAACCGGGAAAAGTGCCGTGAACGCGTCGAAAAGCGCCAAAAACGAGATAAATACGTGAAAATCGGCCCCGTCCCGTTTCGCGTTTCCTGTCCCCTGTCCCGCTTCGCCTTCCACCCGTTCGCGCCCTGCCGGCGATCAGCCAACAAATCCGGTCATCGTTTGGCGATGATCCTCACATCCACGGCATTGGCGGCCGGTAATTCGGGCACGTCGATGTCTTTTTTCACGTCCCCGACGAGGAGGGTGTGTTTGCCGGATTCCAGCGTCGGAATCCATGCGGTTGCTGCGCCATCGGTTTCAAAACCGTCGGGCCACAGCGTCTTGGCCAGCGGGCCTGTCCGGCCCAGGATGATGACGCTTTTTCCTGTCAATCCGGCCCCGTGTTCATCGGTTACTTTCACACGCACAGGCGCTCCAGGGCGGCCGATGTCCAGGTTCATCGCCATGGGCGGCTGATCTTTCACTTCCAGGGTTTGTGGCGTGGAAAGCCAGATGTCGTCCAGGGCCGCCTGCACGCGATAGGTCCCCGGCGTCAAGCCCGCCAATTCGTAGGAGCCGTCGGCTTGCGCCGTGGCGCCGAGGCTCAGCATGCGATTGAGGAATTCTTTGCCTTCGTAAGCGGCATAGACGCGTATCGTTCCGGTCTGCTGTTGGGCGTCCATGCCGCCGACGGTGATCTTGCCGCGCAAAGACAGCGGCGGCGGCAGTATCAAAGAAAGCACCCGTCCCATTTTTGGAGCCGGTACGATCACCGCTCCACACGCACCGGGCAGGAAGGCCATAACCACCGGCTCAGTCGGTCCGCCCGGCGGCTCAACGCCGGGTTCTTCTCGCTGTCGCCACACTCCGGGAGAATGAATTGTGCCATGAACGTCGGTCTGTCCCGTATACGACGGCTGATATTCGTGCGGCTGAATGTAGTTGACGACGGCCCCGTAAGCCGGGGTCTTTCCATCCGACAGCAGCACCTTCCCGCCAAGCGCTTCTTGTTCGTGCGACACGCTTGATGCGCCTGTCGCCCCAGCCATTAAATTGGCATGCTGTGGGTGAAGGTCCGCGACGACAGTTGTCAGGTCCGCATGGACAACATCGCCGCCGATGACGGTCACTTCCTGCTCGGCGGCCTTGGTGAAGTCTTTGAAATTGACGCGAATGGTTACCTTCCCCGCCACGAAGGGCCCAGCCATATATTCGCCGGTTTGCGGGTCATAGGTGGCCTGCCAGCCATCTTCGCCGGCGTAGACAAAGAACTCATTTGCCTTGGTGCCCGGCGCCGGATGCAGCTTGCCGCGCACATACCCGGCAGGCGCTTGCTGAATGGCGAGTTGGGTCACCTGGTTCGCCTTGACCAGTGCCGGTTGTGTGGGGAAGAAAACCCTTCCCCGCAGTGCGGCGTCGTCAGCCTTCAGCGGAATGACGTCCCCGGTGTCAATGCCGATCGGGCGCGCGCTCAACTGCAATGGCGACTCCACGACGCCCTCCAATCGCACAAAGCCTGTTTTATCCGTCGCCCCCATGGCCGCGGCGGTGCTGTAAGATGAGAAGCGAAGTTCCACCACCGCCTGCATCGGCCGCCCGTTGACATCCTTCACCTGAATCTCGGCAGTTCCAGGCGCATAGTGCCGTGCGGTGAACACCGGCCGGGCGGTCCCCTTCATGTAATCCGAAACCGCAACGACGCCGCGGGCAAGGTCATACGGCGGTGCTCCGGGAAGATACACTCCAATAGGCGATTGCCGACTCAGGGTTTCGACGCGCCAAAGGCCGGCTGGTCCCAGGGTCGGCCCCGCACCTCCCTCCGCGTCAAGTTTGATCATGCCATTCGATTCATTCGATTGAAAGCCGCGCGCCGATTTGAAAATCACCTCGCCAGTGAATGGCTTTCCATCCGTCTTGTGGAATGCGAAGTTCATCGAGCAATCATGCGGGGAAATCCGCAATAGGAGCGATTGCTTCTCGCCATTCCGCACGCAAACGCCATCGGCAATGGTGTGCGCCTTTTCGCATCCATCCTCCGCAAAAGGCCCGTAGAAAAATCGCGCACCGTGCATTTCTCCATTGAAGTCCACCGGTCGCGTGGCGATCACCTGGTAATGATCGGGCGCCAGCAACTTGAAATGCGCTTCGCCGTGAGCATCGGTGATGAGTTCTGGATAAAGGAATTCGTCAATGCCCGGATGATCATCATGTCCGGGGGGCACCCACTTGTCGCCCAAGTCGGCGCCGGCTCCACGGATCACCACCGACACGCCGGCGGCTGGTTTGCCTCCTTGCACCACGCGAACATCCAGCGTGCCGCCGACATCGGCCAGGGCCACATCCAGGTCGCCCGCCGGCTGGGTTGCCGGAACCTTGCCGATGTAATAATCACGGGGGCTTGGCCGGTCGAACCACGCCATGGCGGGCACGAACCCCTTTTTGTGAACCACAAGCACGCCGGTAAACATCGACAGGCCACCCTCGCCGGTGATTTTATAATGTCCATTCTGATCGGTGACGGTCTGCCTGTCTTCTTCAGACATGCGCATTCCGCCGGCGTAGGTGACCACCGCATAAACCTCCGCGCCGGCAATGGCGCTGTCTTTCGCGTCGCGAATAGTGCCGCCGGCCCAGGTCACGATCTTGCCATCATCGGGATCCTTCACTCTGTCATCGCCCGGCTGGGTGCTGGCGGTTGCTTCCTGCCCGGTGTGCAGCTTGAATATCACGGACTGAATGTGCACCCCGGGATTGAGCTCAACAAGCCGCTCGGCGAGAATGCGCTTCTGCGCGTCGGTGGCGGCAAGCCACCAATGGCCACTCATCAGATCGGTCAGATTGAATCGTCCTGCTCCGTCAACGGGAGTGTCCCGGTCGATGTGGTCGATGCCCGTATTTTGGAATCGAATCGACGCCACCTTGCCGATCAATTCCCTGGGGACCAAGCCGGAGATCGTGCCGTAAGCCACCAGCGGCGGGAACGCCGGCCTGGCAGTGACGTGCGGAACAAATTCGGTGATGCCGCACATGCCATAACCGACGTCCTTTACCTTCACCCACATCTGGCTGGCGCCGGCCTTCCATCGGAAATGCACCCTTCCCTTGTCGTCCGTCCTGGCCACGGCGTGCCCCGCAGCCGGGCCGGGAGAGAAGTTGTTGTCGATCTCAAAAAATTCGACGTCGGCGTTGGCCAACGGCCTTGAATCCACGCCGATGATCGTTGCCTCAACGTCGGTCATCACCGGCGGATCGTCGGCTTTGACGAATTGCGTCAGCAGGAGAATTGTGACCGCCATCGGCGCCAGGAACGAGATGTTCTTCATATTGTCCTCGTTCATTCGCCGATTGTTGTCGGGAAACTCGAATCTGCCCGGCCATATCCGGCTGTCCTGCATTATTTCGCGCCCGTCGGAAAAACGCCACCGCCCTTGATCCGCCCCTGACGTTCCACGACTGCCTTCAGCTCGATCGGCATGACGCAGCAACCCGCCATGCGACACCGGCACTTTTCAGCGTCTGGATGCTGCAAGACCTGCTAATATATAGGCCATGGCCAGGATCAATCGCCGGACGGCTTTGAAACTTGGAGCGTTCGCGGCTCTTGCGCAATGGCGGCCGCTGTTTGCGGACCCGGGCGCGGCGCTGCGGCACCCGGGGCTTTTGCACACCGCGGCCGATTTCGCGCGGATGCGCGAGAAGGTCGCCGCCGGTGCTGAGCCGTGGAAGGCTGGGTGGGAGCGGCTGGTGGCCAGCCCGCATGCGTCGCTGAAGTGGAAGCCGCGGGCTGTGGAGACGGTCTTTCGCGGCAAGTCCGACCAGCGGGAAAACTATGCCCTGCTGTTCAAGGATATCGCCACCGCATACGCCTGCGGGCTGCGTTGGCGCGTTTCGGGGGAGAAGGCTTATGGCGACAAGGCGGTTGAGGTCATGAACGCCTGGGCGTCGGTGCTGAAGAAGATCGCCGGCAGCTCCGACCGCTATCTGGCCGCCGGCATCTATGGCTACGAGTTCGCCAACGCCGCTGAGATCATGCGCGACTATGACGGCTGGGGGCGCGGCGACTTCAAGAAGTTCCAGGAGATGATGGTGGGCGTCTTCGCCGCGATGAACCGCGACTTTTTGATTCACCACAACGGGCAGAAGCTCGACCATTACTGGTGTAACTGGGATGCGTGCAATATGGCATCCCTGCTGGCGATTGGCGTGCTGTGCGACCGCCGCGACCTCTACAAAGAGGCGGTCGACTACTTCAAACACGGCGACGGCAATGGCGCCATCGCTCAGGCCGTCGTCACCATCCATCCCGATGGCCTGGGCCAATGGCAGGAGAGCGGCCGAGACCAGGGTCACTGCACCATGGGAATCGCGCTGGTCGGCACGCTCTGCGAAATGGCATGGAACCAGGGCGAAGACCTGTACGGCTACGATAACAACCGCTTCCTGGCCGGGGCCGAGTATGTGGGGAAGTACAACCTTGGCGATGACGTGCCCTATACGCCATATAAGAACAGCCTGGCAACGCAGCCGGTGATCTCCCCGGCCGGCCGCGGCGACGTGCGTCCCTGCTGGGAAATGATCTATAACCACTACGTGAACCGCCGTGGATTGAAGGCTCCTTACTGCAAGGCATGGGTCGCCAAAGTCCGCCCCGAAGGCGGCGGCGGCAACTATGGCCCCAACAGCGGCGGCTACGACCAACTCGGCTACGGCACGCTGGCATTCGCCAGCGGGCCGTTGCCGGAGGGTCGTTGAGAATTATGCGCGATTCGCGCAACTGATCCGGGCCGGCGCTGCGCTTGACCCGGCTTGAAGGGAAGCCCTGACGTAATAGCGAAAAAGGCGAGTGAGGGGATCTGCTTCAACAGCCCGCAACAGAACAGATTTCCTAAAACCGAGGGCATCTACTTCAAGCCGGGTCAAGCGCAGCGCCGGCCCGGATTCATTTCGCGAGGGAACCGGGGGAAATTGACCCGGGAAACAAAGGGTCCGCCCGGAAAAGGTGGATGTCACGTGGATGTCACCTTTAGCGTTGCGCGAAAATCGTGAAAAACAAGGTGAATTCGTGAAAACCGGACCCGTCCCGCTTCGCCTTTCCAATCGCGCGCCGGTTATGAGGTGCGCATTTTTCCCGCGGCACGGCTAAAGTCCTGCCGCCACCACACTTGGGCTATCGCATTTAAGGTATTAAATAATTGCTGCGCACGGTCGAAGAAAACCGTGCGCTTTCGTGCGCATTCGCGCGCACGGATGCGTTTTTAGCGTGAAAATGGGCTTTGGGCCGGGTATCGGCGGAGGTACCGTGCGCGCGATGATGAAAGCTGGGATTCAGCCCATCTTTTCCGAATACTGCGCGATGAAACTTGGCACCGGGTAATGCTTCATCAAGAACTCGCGAAGCTGCTGGCGCTCGGCGATCAGGAAGCTGACTGGTTCGTCGATCCGGCGGGTTGAGAAGTTCACCGTGCGCACCAGGTCCTGGGCGCTGGTGGCCAGTTGCAATGATTGCTCGTCGCGATTGAGCGGCAGGACGTGAAACTGCCAGGCCTGGCGGCGGTTGAGCAGCCGCAGGCAGTCGGTTTCCACTTCGCAGTCGTCGAGATCGACGATGCCGACGGTGCGGAGATACTGTTCCACCCAGGCGTCTTCGACGGCGCGGGGGTCGATGCCATAGAGCCGCTCGGCGAGGTCGCCGAAGGGGCGGTGCGACATTTTCTGAACCTGAAGAACGTGCTGAACCTGTGCGTCGGTAAGCACGCCTTGTTCGATCAACAACTGGCCAATGGGTATTCCCTGCAAAGCATCTCCTCCGGATAGTGCTGCGTCCATAAACGCTATCGGCACAAACCGCAGAGGGCTTACCTCAAAGCCTAGCGGGCGGCGGACAAAGTGGCGAGAAATTCCCGGCCGGCGCCCCTGATCCAAAGATAGGGGTGCTCAATGCGGCTGGGGATGACAATACGCGCTCCGATAACCCCGCCGATAACGCCTACAAAAAATGTAACGATTCCGAGAATAATGGAGACAGCCTGCACGGTATCGTCGCGGGAATTTGCCCCGATGACGATCAATGCGATCACCGCCGGGATCGAAAGCCAGCCCCCACTAGCGCGGGATGGCGACGTTAATTGCATCCCGCGCCCAAGCCGCGTCGGCTGGTTCCAGCGGCGGTTCGCACGGCTGGCGGTAATCGATCGTGCGGCTATAGCGCCCGCTTTCATACGCCTCCTCGATCAGCGGCTGCAACGCCAGTTCGCACGGCTGATCGTTCGCGCGCAACGGAATCTTGATGATCGGCAGCGGCTGGCGAAGTGAAATCGGCTGAAGAAAGACCGCGGGCAATTCGCCCGGCACGTGAATGACCGCGCGAAAAAGCGAAACGCCGCCACTTGGAATGCGATATCGATTGAGTAATTTTCGCCAGTTGCCTTCGCGAACAAGGTCAATCTCGATGAAGTTAACGCCTCCGGCGACAAGCGTGTTTCGTTTTTCGAGAAATGCCTTGAGTCCATCCCCCTTCTTGTTCGTCGGGCTTATGAATTCGAGCACCGAGATCAATCGTTCGCCGTTTCGGACATCGATGATTTCGACGAAACGCTCGGTGGGCGCTTCATCCAACAATTCAAGACGATATGGCGCCAGCGAGATCGAGCCGGCGGTTTGGGTTGCAAGATTTCCCGTACCCGCGGTTTCAAACACGCGTGCGTCGGGTATCAAGTTGCTGCGCTGCGGTTCGTCGCCGCCGAAACCCGATTCGATCGCCACGCGCTCTTCGACGCGCGCGATCAGATCTTCGGGAAGAAGTTTATTGAGCGCCGTCGACGACAAAAACACCAGGCGCGTATGCACGTCGCCCCACGAGCGCTCGAGGTAAGGGTCCATGCCTGGAAATGGGCTTTTCACGATCGTTGATTATACCCGGGAATGATTTACGCGGGTATTTTCATTTGAGTATGATTATGCCCTTGAATTTATCGGCGCCACGATCGAATCCCCCAGGCATGGGAGAATTATGAAGCCTTCAATCTGGCTCAGAGTTTCATTTGTCGTCATCATGATCGTCCCCGCATGGGGTGCGAATCTGCGGGCATGCCCCGTCCCCGCGCGGCCGGCGAACGGTCTGTTTTCCCGCGATAATCTGGTGGCCTGGTGCATCGTTCCCTATGACGGGAAGCAGCGCACCCCGGCCCAGCGGGCGGAGATGCTCGAGCGTATCGGCCTGCACAAGTTCGCCTACGACTGGCGCGCCAAGCATTTGCCTGGATTCGATACGGAACTGGACGAATTGGCAAAGCACAAAATCGAACTGACCGGCGTGTGGTTTCCCGATACGCTGAACGCCGACGCGAAATTCATCCTTGACTGTTTGGCGAAACATCACGTTCACACGCAGTTGTGGGTTGCAAGCTGGGCGAAGGACGGCGGAGATCAGGACGCCAAAGTCAACGCCGCCGCCGAGCGCATGCGGCCGATTGCCGAGGCGGCGGCCAAGATCGGCTGTACACTCGGGCTATACAACCACGGCGGATGGTTCGGCGAGCCGGAGAATCAGATTGCCATCATTCAAAAACTCAAGCAGCAGAAAATCACCAACGTCGGCATCGTCTATTGCCTGCATCACGGCTTTGGCGATCTCGATCGATTTCCCGAATTATTCGGGAAAATGCTGCCTTACCTGATTGCCGTCAATTTAAATGGCACATCAAAAGTCCCGCCCGGCAGCGGCGAGCCGGTGGTGCCGGTTGGTTGGGGAAAACTGGATCTGTCGCTGCTGAAGGTGATTAAGGGCAGCGGCTATTCCGGGCCGATCGGCATCATTAACGAGTCCGATGAGGACGCCGAGGGCCGATTGCTGGATAACATTGACGGCTTGAACTGGCTGCTGCCGCAACTGGATGGAAAGCCGGCGGGCGAGAGGCCGAAGCTGCGGACCTGGCATGCGCCGGCTGGGCAGTGAACGACTTCAGATTACCTTCCGCCGCCGAATTAACAGTGCGCAGGCGCTGACAGCAAGCAGGCCAATGGAAGCCGGCTCCGGCACGCCGGACGCTACGAACTGGGTGTGGATCTGTGCGGCAGTCAGGGCGGTATTATAGACGGAGACTTCGTCGATGGTGCCGTTGATATAGTCGGCGGGGGTGGCGCGATCGAGGGTGCCGATGCCGAAGGTGTTGATGCCGGTCGGGAAGGTGGTGCTGATAGTGCTGGAGTTGGCCAGGGTGCCATCGACATAAAGTTCGCGCTGGGTGGCGCTGTCGAAGACGCCAACCACCTGGTGCCAGCTTCCGTTGGCGATATTTCCGCCGCCGGTGATGAGATTCTGGGCGGCGTCGTTGCGGAATTTCAGGCCGGCCACGCCGCTCTGCAAATCGATACAGAGGTTTGAGGCGCTGTCGGTGGTGGAAGCTATGCCGGCAATTTCGGGAGTGGCGTCGCTGCCGTTGGCGGTACTGGTCTTGATGAAAGCTTCGATGGTAACAGGGTAGTTGGTGATGGCGGTGTAGCTGGGGACGCCGACGTATCCGGTATAGGTGCCATTGGTATTAAACGCGGCAGCGTTGTCGGTTGTGTCGCCGCCGGGAATTCCCGCCTGACCCTGGGTGTAGTTTCCGGTATAGGTGCCGGCGATGTTGGCGCTTCCCAGGTCGGCGGCGGAAGTGCCGCTGGTTTCTTCCAGGCGATAATAGCTGACCGGGCTATTGGCCGAAACCGCCGCCGAATAGCTGCTCGCCTGCGCGATGTTCGGCAACGCCGCAAAGCCCAGAACCACAAGCAATCCCCATCGCCACTGAATAGGAGCGTGCATTATCCTCTCCGCGGAAATTCCGTTCGATCTGTCATTACAATCTACAGACCTGAGCATGAGTTGTTTGCGGTAAAAATAGGATGATGGGGGTTTGGATTGCAATTCAAATTCACCTGAATTCAATCGCCGAACCGCACTGGCCGACACGTTACAGCTTCACCGGTTGATCGGGTTATTTTGCCCCGTTTGCCAAAACACATGAGTTAATTTTGATCGGGGGAATCTGAAATGTAGACTCCGGTTGGATACGCCGATTGAGAAAAAAGCTATGCGTATGGATTTTGAATTGCTGGAAGATCGCGGGGATTTTGCCGCAGCGGCGGTTGCGGAGACGTCCCGGACGCCCGGGCCGATGCGGGCGGTGTCGATGCCGCTGCTCCACGAGACTGCGCCCAATGCGCCCTCGCGCCGCCAGCCTCCGGCCGGTTTGGAAAAGTGGGTCGCCGCCGAGTTTCGCGTCGATGCGCCGCCGGTAAAGCTGTGGGCATCGGAATCGGCAATGGACCGGGGTTGATGTTCCTGCATAACCAGAGGTGGCAAACTTTGCGGCTTAATGGGCCCCGGATTCACAGATGCCGCGTACTCTCCTTCGCACCTTCGTCTTCATTCGTCCTTCGCGTTGGAATTCCGAGTATGAAGCGCAGACGTTGAAATCCAGGGGTTGTCGCGCCCGTCATAGCCGATTACTCTCCCCTTCATGCGAATCCAATTCTGCGGGGCGGATCGGACCGTCACCGGCTCTTCCCACCTGATCGAAGTCAACGGCCTGCGCATTTTCCTCGACATGGGCCTTTATCAAGGCCCGCGCGATGAAGCTCGGCGGATCAATCTTTACCTGCCCGCCGACGTTAAATCCGCCGACGCCATCATTCTTTCACACGGTCATCTCGATCATTGCGGTAAGCTTCCCGTAGCGCTGCGGCACGGGTTTGCCGGGCCGATTTATTGCACCCCGGCCACCGCCGAAGTCGCACGCATCGTGCTCGAAGACTCGGCCCGCATTCAGCAGGAAGACATCGAATACATCAACCGCCGCTGCCGCGAGCCAGGCGGCGTTTGCGAGCAGGCGCTCTATGGTCCAAGGGATATCCCCGCCGTCCTCAAAGCCATGCGCCATGTCGATTACGGCAAAAAAACCGATCTCGGCAAAGGCGTTTCGTTCACGTTTCTGGATGCCGGGCATATTCTCGGGTCGGCTTATGTGATTTTGGAATGGGCTGAAGGCGGGCAATCGCGCAGCCTGCTCTTCACGGCGGACGTGGGCCGATATGATGCCCCGATTCTTCGCGACCCGCAGCCGATTCCCGGCCCGGTCGATTTGCTGATCACCGAAAGCACCTACGGCAACGCCTCCCATGGGCCGATGGCGGCGGTTGAGCCGCAATTTCTCGACGCGGTGAAGAATATCATCGGCAAACAAAGCCGGCTGATCGTTCCGTCGTTTGCCGTCGGTCGAACGCAGACGATGCTCTGGTATCTGGAGAAATTCATTCACGAAAAGTCGATCCCGCAGATCCCGATTTTCGTCGACAGCCCGATGGGCGTTGAAGTCAGCAAAGTGCACAGCAAGTTTTCGGAAATCTTCGACACGCAGACCAAAGAGATGATCGGCGGCGGCGACTTATTCAGCCTGGCGAAGGTGACATTCGCCTCGAGCATTGACGAGAGTAAGCGCATCAACAACCAGCGCGGGCCGTGCGTGATTATTGCGTCCAGCCCGACGTGCGAGTTTGGCCGGGTGCTGCATCACCTGCAAAACAGCGTGGAGAATCCGAACGACATGGTGCTGTTTTGCGGCTGGATTCCGCCGCAGACACTGGGCCGGCGGATTCAGGATGGCGAAAAGCGCCTGCGCATTTACGATCGCTGGTACGATTTGCGCTGCCAGGTGCGTACAATCCACGGCCTAAGCGCCCACGCCGACGGCGACGAACTGCTGCGCTTCCTGTCGCCGACGCTCGTAGCCAAAACCGAGGCATTCGTCGTGCACGGCGAGGTGCCGCAAGCCGAGGGTTTTGCCGCAAGGCTGATCAAAGCCGGCATCGGCCGGGCATCGGTACCGGCGATGGAAACGTCGGTGGTCTCCTTCACTGGGGACATCCCCGTGCCGCCCTCGCGCGTGCCGGGGAGGACGGATCAGGATTGAGGAAACGAGGAAACGAGGAAACGAGGAACGAGGAACAACGAACGAGGAACTGGAGAAGGAAGATCGCCATGTGTATCGTTCGTTGTCCATACGCTTCGTATTGCCGATCGTTCTTCGTTCGTAGAGCGTTTTCGCGATTGTTCCTCGTTCCTCGTTCGTAGTTCCTCGTTTCCCCCAATGCACCTAACCATTCTCAACCCCGCCGCACCTCACGCCGACAACGAAATCGAGCGTTGGCTTAGCCCATTCCATCTCGATCCGTTCGTTCACCGATACGTGGCGATCGTGCTGGCGCACATCCCGGCAACGGTGCGCGATGACCTGATGAACGACCCGGCGTTTCACCTGTGCGACTATGAACCCGGTCCCGGCGTAACGATGAGCGTTCCGATGCGCCTGCCGGTGAAAAACCGCGCCAGCCGATCGGTGGTCCTGAAGCGCACGCTCCGGCATCGTTCCGAGCCATTCGTCAAATGGCTGATCGCCCACGAATTCGCCCACGCCCACCTCCGCCACGGCATCCGCTTCCCCGGCGAAGACCCCGAATCCGCCGCCGACGCCCTGGCGGCAGAGTGGGGTTTTCCCAAGCCGGCGAGTTGGTAATCTTGCGAGCAGGCCGCATCTTGCAAAAAGTCTGTGCAACGCCACCGACTTTCAACAACGCGGGTCCGCGCAGATTTCAAAATTCCATTTCGCCAGAGCTTCCCGCCGTGTTGCGGTGTCTCAATTTGTCTCCTAATGTCTTCATGTGCATCGCTATGGCATCATCTGAATTGGAGTGAGGAGTCCATGTTCGAAAATTATTTCCCATTAATCCATGGAATCATTGACGCATTCATATTCCTTGAGTCCTCGGGAGCGAACGAGGTGAATCCAGACTCAGCCGTGCGTTGTATGGAGAATATTTCGTCGAGCCTCCTCACCCTGGGTCGGTCCGACCAGATCACTCTCAGGTTACACCTTCAAAGAATCGCGGAGGAGGCCGGTGATCGCACATACGGGAAATTCGTTCGTGAAATGGCTGACATGATAGGTCTTGCCTCGCCATAGACTTCTTGCAGCCGCGTGCTTGGCAAAAACTGGGGCGCATGCGTTTGCGTTAGATGGGGGCAGCCTCGGAAATGACCGTCAGCGAGGAGGTTTCCACCCACTCTACTTCAGCCTCGGACCGTTGCGTATCGAAATGACGACACTATCATCGCTTTGCAAGCGGCCGTCCAAGACGCCTCGCGATTTACCGATTTCATACTGAATGCTGAAATGAGATGGGTCATGCGGGTCTGGCTCACCGGCGAATACCCGCATTTCCTCAGAGTCCAACGTTGGGAAAGATGCATCGCCGGAGAATACGACGTACGGATTTTTCGAAAATGTGCCCGGCCGGATCACACGCCAGTTTATGTTCCGCTCGCGAGCCTTTCCGATCTTCGAAGAGTAAATGGCGACTTGGACCAGCCGCGGGAACCCGCCGTTCGCACAACGTTGATGAAGAAATGCGGTTCCGCCACGCAGGCGCTTCGGCGAGCCGTCAACTGGAATCCGCTCCAGTAAGAATGGCTTGATCCTTTCGATTTCGCCATCGCCAAGCCCTCCCAAATATCGCGGCGGTTGCAACGTTAGAAGCTGCTGGATTCGGTGGGCGTTGTCTTCAAGGATGATTTCGTTCGCCGAATAGCTGAAATCCATCAGACGCTTTTGGTTCTTAAGATACTCCAGCCGCCTTGTAATTCGCGTAAGTGGTATGGCAATAACCAAACTCAGCGCGAACGCCAGCCCGACCAGGAGCTTCCATCGCAAGCGCCTCTTCGACTTTGACGGCGCATAGCGAATGATGTTCTTGTCGGCCATGGGTCGCCTGCTGCAAGAAATCCTCGGGAATTCCGGGACGATCGTTACAGGCCCCCAATGCTTTACTTGGATACTTCCCGGCTTATGGCGTGGGCAAGCAAAACCCACTTTGGCGGACTATTGCGCTGTCGGGGGCATGAGCCGGATGGGGATTTGCGTCTGCTGCGGATCGTGGGGAAGAACGGCGGCCATGTTGCGCTGTTCGGTTTCCCCAAGTCTGAGGATTATTTCAATCTGTGGATTCACGAACAGCGGCGGTTCGACGAAACGGACAAAATCGCCGCAGAGGTGCGTCGGCTTCAAAAAGCGGTCTCCGTCGCGTACGCTCAGCGACGCGTACATCCACTTGGCGCTGGGCTTGGTCGGCACATTCAGTGAGGGCTGCATGGCGGATCCTCGAATTAAGGAATATGAGGCCAGACATCAATGCCGGTTCCCCGGCCTGCTTAGTCCCGGTCCCGGCCAGGACGGCTTTGTTCTGCGATCAGATCGGTTTACCGCCGTCAAATTCTTCGACCGAACCGAGCGATTTTCTCGCGAACTGGAAGTCTATCAGGTATTGCGCGAAAGGGGAATCACCGAGGTCGCGGGCCATTGGGTGCCTATTCTACGCGATTGGGACGAGGAGTTGCACGCCATCGAGATGACGGTTGTCGAACGACCCTTCGTGCTGGATTTTGCCGGGGCCAAGCTGCCGCATGAGATTCCTGATTTCGAGCAGCATGTGATGGACGAGCATATGGAGCATCTGCAGGAACTGTTCGGCGAGCAATGGGCGGATGCCATGCATGTGGCGGAGATGTTCCGCCAGGCAACCGGATTTACCTTGCTGGATATTCATCCGGGGAATATCGCGTTTGCGGATTGAGGCGGCGGTTCAATCTTTATACGCCACAACCACCAGTTCCTTCACCGTATTCACCGTCCCAACATCGCCTGGCGGACATAGGGATTGCCGGCGATTTCGTCGCTCAGGGTGCTTGCTTCACCGTGACCGGGAAGCAACGTGGTGTCGAGGGGAAGTTGCAGGACTCGGCGAATGGAGGGGTTGATCTGCCGGGCATCGGAGCCGGGCAGGTCGGTGCGGCCGATGGCGCCCATGATGATCAGGTCGCCGCCGATCAGGATCTTTTTATCGGGGAAGTAGAACATCACATGCCCGGGCGCATGGCCCGGCGTGTGGATGACGTTGACGCGCAAGCTGCCGATCTGCAATTCCTGTCCATCGTCCAAAAATGCATCGGCCGCCCGCGGTTGAATCGTGAAGGGCAGCGAGAAGAACGAAGAAATCGGCCGCCGAAGCATCGGCTCGTCCAGACGGTGGATCAGCACTTTGGCTTGCGGAAAGGCCGCGATGACTTCGGCGTGGTCGGCGATGTGATCGAAATGGCCGTGCGTGAGCCACAGCCCGATGACGTCCCAGCCGTTTTTCTTTGCTTCGTCAAGAAGCGGTTTGACGGTGCTGTTTGGCGCATCGAAGATGACGGCAAGGCCGGTGGATTCGTCGGCGATGAGATAGCTGTTGGTCTGTGCGATCCCGCCGGTGTTTTGCACGATCTTCATTGCGACTGTTTTAAGGCGAAGGCGCGATTGGCGGAAGGGCCTTAAGCCAGGCGAGCATGCGGTCAAGCTTGAATCGGGTGATGGGCTTTTCGAAATAGGCGTCGCAGCCGGCGGTTTGGGCGGCGGTTGCGGCAGGGGGCTTGGCGCTCATGATTGCCACGCGGATGGGCAGGGCCGCGGCGCGAATTTCCCGGAACAAATCCGCGCCATTCCCGTCGGGAAGATCGAGTTCGAGGAACACCACCGTGGCGCCGGCCATGTTTTTTCGCGCTTCGTCGAGAGAGGCGGCTCCGTGGGCGGGGAAGCCTTCGCGGGCGAGAAAATATTCCAGGCCCAGGCGCGCCAGCGGGTCGGGTTCGACAACGAGAATGCCAGGCGAAATCGCCATGGGAATCACCTCGGCTTTGGCGCTGGTTTTTCCGGAGTCAGGCAAGATTGCGATATCACCTTAACGAGGCAATTGGCAATTTATTGACAATTTTTCCGGCCTTCCCCGCCTGCCCCGCTCCAATGTCCGTCGTGCCATGATGTTGGGAACGAAAATTAATATTTCGGTATTACCGACTCGCGGATTTTTCCAACCAGCATCACCCGAATGTCGCGGTCGCACTTTGAAAACTCGATCGCATCAATCGACGTTTGCCGGCCGAATACGTGGCAGCGCCACAATTACAGACTATCTTGTATGACGGGAATCGCGCATTTTCCTAACGGGCGATCTGACGGATTTCGAGCTGGAAACACGCGCGCCGTCCGTGCCAGGTTGAGGAATTACGCGCTCTTTGCATGACCGCCGCGCTGCTTAAAACCCCAGCCCTATCTGCCTCCGAAGCGCATCCAGCACCCTCATGTTTCCAATCGTGTCGTCGCGGCTGATGCGCAAAGGTTTCCCACCCTGCACGGCCTCGGCGAAATCGTCCGCCTCCAATGCATACAGCGCCCGGCCGGCGTCTATGCTGAATGTTTCCTTCGGCCTCGCTGCCGGCGGTGGGCCGCCGGTGTGATCCATTCGCGGCGGGGTGGAATAGGCCACGCCCCACGTCGCGCCGCTCACTGGCGGCTTCCAGGGCACGGGAATTTCGATGTAACCCTCGGTCCCGCATATCGCGGCGGAATTATCCGCCTGCGCGTTCATGCCGCAGGTGAAGCTGGCGGTGATGTCGCCGGGGAACTGCATGATGCCGGCAGCCGATTCATCCACGCCGCTGGCGTGCATCTGTCCGACGACGTGCAGTTGCGTTGGCTCGGCCCCGGCGATGAAGCGCGAGAAGTTGACGCAGTAGCAGCCGATGTCCATCAGCGCGCCGCCGGCCAGTTTTGCATCGAAGCGGATGTTGTTTTCGGTTTTCCAGACGCGAAAGCAGAAACTGGTGCGGATGAGCCGAACCCGGCCGATCTTTCCTGCGTCGATCGCGCCCATTACCGCGTGAATCAGGGGATGCGAGCGGTACATAAACGCCTCGGCCAACACGCAACCGCTTCGTTGCGCTGCATCGAACATTTCAGCGGCCTGGTCGGCGTTTGCCGCCAACGGCTTTTCGCACAGGACGTGCTTGCCTGCCTGCAGGGCCTTAATCGCCCATTCATGATGCATCGAGTTGGGCAGCGAAACGTAAACCGCATCGATGTCGTTACGGCGCACGAGTTGGTCATAGGAGCCGACGGCAAAGGGAACGCCGTGATTTGTTGCAAATGTGTTGGCGGCTGCAATCGTTCGCGAGCCGACGGCGGCGAGGGCACAGCGTTGTGATGACGAAAAGGAGGCGGCAAACTGCCGGGCGATATTTCCGGTGCCGAGAATGCCAAAGCGCAGGGGAGTTGTCACGACGGGAAGTCTATCTCACCCGATGATGCAAAGCATCAGGATGAAATGGCAGGTGCTTCCGCCGAGCACCATGCAATGCCACAGATCATGGGCCTGGAATCGGCCGGGCCAAAGATGGGGACGATCGAGCACGAAAACCGCCGCCCCCACGGAATAGAGGATCCCTCCGCCGATCATCCACAGGATGGCCGTGTGCGAAAGCGTTTGCATTACTGGGACGGCGGCGAAAATTGCCAGCCACGCCATCGAGACATAAATGATCGACCGAACGAGATTTGACATTCCGCCGCGAAAGAGAATCAGCGCGATGCCGACTAGCGCCAGCAGCCATTCAACCGCCAGGATTGTCCATGCCCAACCCGCGGCTTTTTCGCGTAAGCCGATCAGGCAGACCGGCGTATAAGTCCCCGCTATTAGCAGAAAAATCGCCATGTAATCGCAACGGTCGAGCCATTTCTCGGCGGCGGGGGAGCAATAGATCGAATGGGCGGCGGCGCTGGCCAGGTAAAGCGAGATCATGCTTGCGCCGTATATTGCAAACGCGACGATTCGCCACGGCTTGCCGACGGACATCTCAAGCAGAACGATCATTGCCGCGACGGAGAGAAACGCCCCGAGAAGATGTGACAGCCCGGGGAAAGGATCTTTGACCCATCTGCGAATTCTCGTCACGTACTTCTCCTGTTGGCGTCTGGCGCGATACCGCAATGAATGGTACGCCCTAAATGTATTCGTGGGAGCGTGTAAACGATTTATTTTGTAAGAATTACATTCGGTCTATAATGAAACCCATGAGCGATTCGGTTGATCTACCTATCCGCCCGCGCCGGCTACGCCAGCAAACGCAGTTACGCGGCATGCTGCGTCGCGTGTCATTGCGCCGAAGCGATATTATCGTCCCAGTTTTCGTCCGCGAGGGCTCGGGCATCCGCCAGGAAGTCGGGTCGATGCCGGGCGTCTATCAGATGTCGCTCGATATGGCGACGGAGTTTCTCAAACGCCGGGCTGAGGAAGGATTTGGCGCCTACCTGGTTTTCGGGGTGATCGATCGCAAGCACAAGGATGCCTGCGGCTCGCCGGCGCTCGATGCGAATAACATTGTCTGCCAGTTGCTGCGTGAAACGCACGAACAAAAATTACCGATGGCGGGAATCACCGACCTCTGCCTCTGCGAATACACCAGCCACGGCCATTGTGGTCCGCTTTCAGCCGATGGAAGCACCGTTAGCAATGATGCGACAGTGAAATTGCTGGTGGAGCAGGCGATCAATCACGCCAAAGCCGGGGCGTCGGTCATCGCGCCCAGCGGCATGATGGATGGCACGGTGGGCGCGTTGCGAAAGGGCCTCGATCTGGCGGGGTTTGAAGATGTGTCGATCCTTTCCTATTCCGTGAAATACGCCAGCGCGTTTTACGGCCCATTTCGCGACGCCGCCGAGTCCGCCCCATCGTTTGGCGATCGCCATGGATATCAGATGGACCCGGCCCGCGGGTTGGAAGAGGCGCTGCTTGAGGCGCGGCTGGATGTGGAACAAGGTGCCGACATGGTGATGGTCAAACCCGCCGGGCCGTATCTGGATGTGCTGTCGGCGGTGCGCCGGGCGGTAAATGTTCCAGTGGTGGCGTATCAAGTCAGCGGCGAATACGCGATGCTGGAGGCCGCCGGGAAAAACGGCTGGCTGGATCACGACCGGGGGGTATTGGAGTCGCTGATTGCGATCAAGCGCGCGGGGGCGGATTTGATTATTTCTTATTATGCTGAGCTGGTGGCGCGGCTGGTGGCGCGTTGAGAGTGCCGCAAAAGCATGGGTACATTTTCTATTCCCAGCCAGGGAGTATGGGTCGAAGATTTTTATTCCAAGCCGCATCGAGCGTTAGCCGGTGAAAATGTAAACTTTTTGGCATTATATTGAAGGGGATGAGTTTCTCGACGAGCCTGATCCTGTGGTGGCTTCATCGGTGTCGTTTGGAAAGGGCAAGTACCTTGCGGCTTCATAAAGGCGGTTTTCAGCGGATGACGAGGCATTGTAGCCCGAACCGCGTTTTTTGATGAAAAAGCGAGTGTTGCGCAACACTTTTTCAACAAAATGTTGCAAAATGTGGCGCGAGAATGATTGCATCACATTGGTTGTGTGAATGTTTCGAAATTCACGCACATTTTACGCCACGCCGGTAATACAAATACGCCACACTGATCGTTTCGATCTCACGGCGACACCATTGCGGAGGCTTGATGACTTATTTCACCCAACGTTCAAAGAACGCTCTGGTAAATGCGCGTTTTGCCGGCGTGCTGCTGGCGTTCATCGCCGGCGCGTGCTTTTTCGCGCCGGCCGTAAAGGCGCAGGCGGTTGAGGGCGGGAAATTTGGGCGGGCGCTGAAGGTGGTCGAAGGGGCATTCGCCACCGTGCCGTATAACCAGGTTTACTTTTGCATGCCGATGACAGTGGAGTGCTGGGTGAAAATCCCGGCCAAGCCGGCCAGCGACGGCATCATCCTTTCCTGCGGGCCGCGACATTCCAATGAGCATTGGGAAATCTATGCGACCGGTGGCGATGGACTGCTTTGCTGCTCGTACGGCGGATATGCGCCAAAGCCGATCAAATCGTCGGCGGTAGTAGCGGACGGGAATTGGCATTTCCTTGCCATAACGTTCGATGGCAAATCCGTGCAGCTTTATCTCGATGGCAAGGAGGCGGCAAATAAGAATGTGAACAAGGTCGGGCCGTATCCTGATCTTGGGCCGCTGACCTTCGGCACGATCGACGGCAGCCAGCCGGCCATGGGCGCGATGATTGACGAAGTGCGCATCTCGCGGGTTCGGCGGGCGACGGATCATGTGCCTGATGCGCCGTTTACCAATGATGCCGACACGGTCGGTTTGTGGCATTTCGACGAGGATGCCGCTGCTTATGACAAGACGGGGTTTGCCGATTCGTCATCGCTGCATATTCCAGCGAAGATTGAGTTGATCACCCAGGATGCCCAGCCGGTTGGCGGATTTGACGGCACCCGCGGGCCGCACACGCGCTGGGCCAGCATGGATGTCGGCACCTTTTTCACCTCATCACTTGGCATTCCGCGCGAGCGCGGCGCCACCACGCCCAAAGCCATCTCCATTCGCCTGGGCAAGGACAGGAAGCACGCGATTGCTTTTGACACGGATTTGCTGCGGGTTTCGTTTGGATGGACCGGCGATTTCATCAAGATTTACGATGGACGCGAGGGATTGGCGCAGCATCCGGATGTGGCCGGCGAGGTGCAATTCCGCACGACAGCTGGGCCGGGATGGAGCAAGCCGGTGGTCATGACGCCCGACGCTACGGCCGCCCACGCCGACGTTGACGCATCGGCGTTTGCCGACTCGCGGCCCGACAAGCTTGGCCCGCTTCCAGCCGAGTGGGCGAAATATAAGGGCCTGTACGTCAATGGCGATCGCGTGATTCTTTCTTACAGCGTCGGCGATGCCCAGGTGCTGGAAATGCCGGACGTCGAATCGTTCGGCAAGCACTTCGCCTTTTCGCGCAGCTTTGAGATTTCCCCGAGCAAGACTTCGACGATGCTTCGCGTCTGCGACACGACGGACAAATGGCAGGCCTCCGTTGGCACGACGGTTTGGCAACTCGCCCGCAAACCAGATGGCGCTACCATCGCGGCGGCGGTGGCGATATCGGTCAAAGACAAGCTGGCCAAGGCGCTGGTTGATGGACGTGCCGTCCTAAGGCAGGGGAATGATACGTGCCTGGCGCTGGTGGTGCCGCCGCACGATTCGACGTTGCGTTTCAAATTGTTGCTATGGAACGGGCCGGCGGATGGCTGCGATGCGTTTTACGATTTTGCCGCCGGAGAAAAGGCGGTGGAGTTGCAGCCGCTGATAAAGGGCGGCCCCGCGCGTTTCCCTGAACCGGTGGTCACCAAGGGTGTCGTCGGCAAACCTGACCCCAAATCCGACGGCGCGTATGTCATCGATACCCTCACTGCGCCGGACGACAATCCGTGGAAAAGCTTCCTCCGTTTCAGCGGCGTCGATTTCTTCAAGAACGGCGATGCCGCCATCTGCTCCATCAGCGGCGATGTGTGGGTGGTCAGCGGCATTGACGACAAATTGGAAAACCTGCGCTGGCGCAGATATGCCACCGGGCTTTTTCAGCCGCTGGGATTGAAGATTGTCGATGATACGGTTTATGTTCTTGGCCGCGATCAAATCACCCGCCTTCACGATTTGAACGGCGACGGCGAAGCCGATTTCTACGAGAACTTCAACAACGATTGCAAGGTGACGCCGGAGAACGGCCACGCCTATACCACCTGCCTGGAAACCGACGCCGACGGCAATTTCTATTACTGCAAATGCGGCGATTCCAGCAGCGACGGCGGGACCGTTTTGCGCGTCGACAAGTATGGCAATAATTTCCAGGTTTTTGCAACCGGCGTGCGAAATCCCAACGGCCTGGGCGGCGGGCCGGGCGGCATGATCACCGAAGCCGACAACGAAGGCGAATGGGTGCCCGCCTCGCGCATTGATATTGTGAAGAAGGGCCGATTTCTCGGCTTCACGCCGATGTCGCATACCGATAAGCCGCCCACCGATCCGGGAAAGCCGATCGTCTGGATGCCGCAGGATGTTGATAATTCCAGCGGGGGCCAGACATGGGTGGCCGGGAATAGATGGGGACTTCCGGATGGCGAAATGCTCCACACCAGCTACGGGGCGGCGGCATTGCTTCATGTCATGACCGAAGACGTCGACGGCATCACTCAGGGCGGCGTCTACCGCTTCCCCTTCAAATTCGCCAGCGGCATCATGCGCGCCCGCTTTCGCCCGGCTGATGGGCAACTTTATGTTTGCGGCCTGCGCGGCTGGCAAACCGCCGGCGTGAAGGACGGGGCGTTGCAGCGCGTGCGTTATACCGGCAAGCCCCTGCATCAGCCGGCATCATTGCATATCTGCGCCAACGGCATTTTGCTCGGTTTCACCTGCGCGCTGGATAAGAAAACCGCCGCCGATGCCGGTTCCTTCAGCGTCTTGCAGTGGAATTACAAATGGGCGGCGGCGTATGGCTCGCGGTTCTGGTCGGTGCGCCAACCGGCCCGCCAGGGTTACGACGAACTGGAAGTAAAATCCGCCACGCTGTTGCCCGATGGGCACACGGTTTTCCTGGAAATCCCCGACCTGCGCCCGGCGATGACGACGAAGATCACCTGCAGCCTGGATGCCGCCGACGGGTTTGCCATTCAGCAGGACGTGCATTGCACGATTCACGCATTGGGGAAGGCGTTTGTGGGGAAATAGGGCGGCCTCAAACCCCCGCCGCTTACAGCACTTTTAGGTTGGTGGCGCGTTTGCGCGGCCGTCATCCTGAGCTGAGGTACTCCGAAGGATCTTGCCCGTGCGCGACGGCGAGCCAGATCCTTCGGAGTACCTCAGGATGACGATTGCCCGCTCGATCAGCCTGGAAAATGCTCTAAGAATGTCCGCTTTGAGGCAAGGGCGTAATCCGGAGACGAATGAGCCGCGCACGAAGGGTACTCCCGCAGTAAGCGGTTTCGCCGGCCCCGCTTACTTCGGGAGTACCCTTCGTGCGCGG
>DASRRM010000513.1:0-2617 GCA_035695715.1 Tepidisphaeraceae bacterium | reverse complement strand
CCGATGACGGCAATGAGAATGACGGGGGCGGCGATGCCGAGGCGCCAGCCCAACCCGACCGGGACGGGAACGCTCACCGATTCAAGGTGCATCAGCAGGTCTGCAACGACGAATACGACGAGAGGTGCTGTCATCGGGAGATTGCGCCAATTTTTGCCGGCGATGATTTCACGGGCGGCGACAACGAGGAGTGTTACCGGGAACGCAAGATCGATCGCGATGCCGACCCACGCCGGCAGGTCAGCCGAGATCAGGCAGGCAATGCGCCCCAGCAGCCACAAAATCGCCAGGACGGCGAGGCGCGGCCCGCCCACCGGCAGCCGGCCCGTCCAGTTGGGAATGGCGGTCAGCAGAAATCCCGTCACCGCCGCCATGACGAAGCCGAACAGCATTTCGTGGATGTGCCACGACAGCGGATCGAAGCGGGTCGGAAGTTGCACATACCCGAAGAACACTGCAAGCCATAGCCCTAGGGCGATAATCGCCCAGCTTCCGGCGGCGATAAACATCGGGCGGAAGGCGTAAAGGAACAATGCCGGCCCCTGATCACGCTTGCCGCGCGATCCGTTACCGGAAGACGTTTCGCCACTTTCACGCGCCTTACGCACATTCATCCGATGAGACGGACGCCACGTCCGCCGCTTTGGCTGGTTGCACCGTCGGCAATGAGTTCGATTCCTAACTCCTTTAGGGCGGCAATGAGCTTCATCAGAGAGTCCACATTTCCCCTAATGACATCATCACTCGCCTCCATGCGCTGAATAGTAGGCACGGAGAGGCCCGACTTCTTCGCCAGTTCGCGTTGGTCGATACCGGCGAGGGCTCGGGCGGCACGCATTTGAGCGGAAGTGATCATAAGACCTAGATTTCTGTGGCAAGAATGTTAACTAATGTATATTACATACCTATAATGATATATGATACATGTGTAGTGATGTGTCAACCGCCAACCGCGGTGGTTGAATCGAGAAAGACGAGCCATTGTCTGACGGCACCGCAACCGCGCATCTTTTCCGCCCCAAACTCATCACGGTTCTCCGTGAAGGATACGGGGCCGACAGTTTTCGCCGCGATCTGCTGGCGGCGCTTACAGTCGCCATCGTCGCATTGCCCTTATCGATGGCGTTCGCCATTGCGTCCGGCGTCACCCCGGAGCGCGGTCTTTACACGGCGATTGTGGGTGGCTTCCTTGTTTCCCTGCTTGGCGGAAGCCGCTTCCAGATTGGTGGACCAGCCGGGGCTTTCATTGTCCTTGTCGCCGCGACTGTCGCGAAATACGACTTGGACAGTCTTCTGCTCACCGTGCTGATGTCGGGCATAATGCTGACGACGTTAGGCCTCTCGCGTTTGGGCTCATTGATCCGGCATATTCCGCATGCGGTCACCGTCGGTTTTACCAGCGGCATCGCGATCATCATTCTGGCCAGCCAGTTACACGATTTTGGCGGATTGCATCTGGCGGGTGCGGAACCGGGGCTGTTACTGCCGAAACTGGCGGCTTTGGCGAAGGCCCTTCCCACACTTAATCCCGCCGCTCTGGTCATCGGCACGGGATCCGCCACCCTGATATTTGCGCAGCGGCGATGGAAGCCAACCTGGCCTGGCATGTTGATAGCGGTGATGCTCGCGTCGGTCGCCGCGTGGGGACTGCACCTGCCTGTCGAGACCATAGGCAGTCGCTTCGGAGAACTGCCCCATGGTCTGCCGCATCCCGCCGTTCCCAAAATTACGACCGACCTGATACTGCAGTTGCTGCCGGCGGCGCTGTCATTCACGTTGCTGGGCGGGGTGGAAAGTTTACTCTCGGCCAAAGTCGCCGACGGCATGACGGGTCGCAAACACCGCTCCAATATGGAGCTGGTGGCGCAGGGCATCGCCAATATCGGCTCTGCATTCTTCGGAGGAATTGCGGTCACCGGTACTATCGCGCGTACTGCAACAAATATACGTGCCGGAGCGGTCAGCCCACTTTCGGGCATAATGCACGCGTTGTTTGTGCTGCTCTTCATGCTGGCCGCAGCAGATTTAGCCAGTTTTGTTCCGCTCTCCGCGCTCTCGGGCGTTCTGGTGGTCGTATGCTGGAACATGGCCGATAAGGCCGAATTCGCGGCGTTGATGCGCCGTTGGCCCAGTGCTTCTGTCCTCCTCGCGACTTTTGGGCTGACAATATTGCGGGACTTGACCACAGGCATTATCGCCGGTTGTTTGCTGGCGGCGTTACTGGCCGTGCTAGGGCAAAGGGTTTCTGAAGAAGGCGCTTAGACCGGCCAGACCCTTCGTGAAGCCGGACGATTCCTGTGCGCTTGGCGACCTAGAAATCACCAAGATCCAGTGCCCAGTTTGACCTTGGTCGGCCCACCAAATCTAGAAGATACACGCGCTTATACGCGGCACGCCGGCTGACCGCCGTCACGCGAGCGGAGTCAGCAGATCGGCGTCGTTGTTTGCCGGTGTATTCACGCGTTTGGCGATCTTTTGAGCGTGCAGCAGATCGTCGGGGTACTGCCTCAAGGCGGCACGGGCCTGATCCTGCGTTCCGGTAAGCCATGCCTCGATGTCTTCGGCCGCGAGCATCGCCGGCATTCGTTGCTTTGCGTTGTGAATCTCCGCCATGAAC
>DASRRM010000512.1:0-7771 GCA_035695715.1 Tepidisphaeraceae bacterium | reverse complement strand
ACCGGACGATCCGCCGAATGATTATGCTCGGCATGAACGATTCCCTTGCCCGCGCTCATGACCTGCACTTCGCCGGGGTGAATGATGCCGCGATTGCCCAGGTGGTCCTGGTGTTCGAGCTCGCCGCTCACGACATAGGTGACAATTTCCATATCGCGATGCGGGTGCATGCCAAACCCGCCGCCCCCCTGGATGACATCATCGTTGAAGACGCGCAGGGCGCTCCAATTCATGTTTTTGGGGTCGTGATAGTCGGAAAACGAAAAGTGCCAGTGGGTCTGCAGCCAACCGGCATCGGCAAAATGCCGCTGTTCTGAGGGTATGACGCTGATCATGACGATCTCCTTATTTAGATAGTCGAACCTGCGGTTTTTCGATTCCCATGAAGGGTTCGATGCGAAATTGTGCTGGAGCACTCCAGGAAGCCTTCACGCCGGGGCAAGCGGCGCGCACCACCGTGGTTAACAAGAACAACGCTGTCGCCGCGCCGCCCCGGATTTACGCAGCGCTCCTAAATCCGATCTCGGCGCGGCGATAAAGCCTGTTTCACGAGCAAGCATTACGCGCGCCGCTTGCCCCGGCGTGAAGGGCTTTTCGCAAAAACCGCTCATTTACTCGTTATCACATTATCCGTTACAACACCTATTCTACGCCGCCGCCCGTCCTCAGGTTCGTTCCCGCGCCCGCCCCAGCAGCCCGGCCAGCATCTTGAGGTCCCGCGCCCCCAGGTGCCCAAGCTGCCGCTCATGCAACGCCATCACCGGCTCATCGAGCCTGCCCAGCAGCTTTTTCCCGGCAGCGGTAATCTGCGCCCGCACCACGCGCCGATCGGCCTTGTCGCGAAATCGCTCGATCAGCGCCCGACTCTCCAGGCGATCGAGCAGCCGCGTGATATCCGGATCGTGGCTGAGCATTCGCCCGGCGATATGCCCGCAAGGCATCCCGCCCGCCCCCGCCCCGCGCAGGATGCGCAGCACATTATATTGCGTAGGCGAAAGCTCCCCCGGCTTCAAAACCCCCGCCAGCTCATTCTGCAGCACGTCGGCCGTCTTCAACACATTCAAAAACGCCTCCTGCGCCGCTCCGCCGGCAGCGGCCGAAGCCGACGCATCACATTCGTTGGCGGCCTGGGGAGGATGTTGCCGCTTTGGGTTCATCGAGCGGATTTTAGTCGTGATAACGGATAATGTCAGGAGGAGAAATCCTCTCTCCATGGATGGACGCGGATAAATGCGGGAGGAGTCCACGAATGTACACGAATGCGCACGAATGGAATTACGGAAGCGGGGATTCATGCGGCCGGTTTCTCCCTGGTTTCATCTTGTGTCCATTCGTGTACATTCGTGGATAGATTTCCCGGCTCCGGTGCGCCTTCCCCTCCGGCCCAACCGAATCAACCGCCACGGTAAAAGTCCGCCGCGGCCAGCAATTCTTCCGCCAATCCATCTTGAACGCCTACAACGTCCGCTGCTGCATCACCGGCATCAACGTCCCCCGCCTATTGGTGGCGAGCCACATCAAGCCCTGGAAAGATTTCCCCACCGATCGCCTCAACCCCCGCAACGGCCTATGCCTGTCGAGCTTGCACGACGCCGCCTTCGGCAACGGCCTAATCACCGTCCACGAAAGTCTCCGCGTGGTATTGAGCAAGCGATTGAAAAGCCATTTCCCCCAGCCGGCGTTGGAGCAGAATTTCGTGCCGTATGAGGGGAGGGCGATTGCAATGCCGGCGATGGGGGCGGAGCCGGATGGAGGGTTTTTGGAGTTTCATCGGAGGGAGATTTTCGGTAGAACGATTGAAGATTCACGCTAAGCTAAGAAGAGAAGATGCCACAAGGTAAGCGGGCTACCGCGTTTTTGTAGGCTCTTTCCGGAGCTTTTCGTTGTTTTTGTCTAACTGAACTATTTTGTTACAGATATTAAATCTCTTACCATCGATCCAAGAACGTGTCGGCGACTATTGCGTCGAATCGTTGTTCGAGCCAATGAGGATCTCGCTCATCCAGCGCGCTCCAATAGTGGTCACCCACCTGTCGTTGTAGGTAGTCGAGCGCTCGGTCCATTCGGCCTTCCGTCAACATCGGCTCGTCTGCGCGAAGAAGCGCAGCCGCACGATGGATACGGCATTGCAGGGGCGTTATCAAATATGGGATCTCGTCCCAGACCTCGTCCTGAACGGCGAGTGGCACGTGACGCAGGTCATTCAGTGCGCGGCCAGATAGATAATGAAGTAACATCAGCGGTAGCCGATTCGGCTCGATTACTAGAATTCCCCAGAGCATCGCAAATCGTCTCGCTTCGGGACTCAGTATTCCTCCGCTTAAAAAAACGCGATACAGTGGCGTTTTCCGAAACGAGGCGTCAGCCGCCACGAGGTAATCTAGACCTTTCTGGTTGAAGATTAGGAGATCGTTCTTACTCACGTCCGCGCTTAGGTGCTTCAACTCGAGTTGGATCGTAACCTCTCCGCATGCGATTACTGCATCATTCTCGTGCATGAGCTTCGAGGCCGCCCTCCGCCCTCGTATCGTTCTTGAGCCAGGTCGCTCCGTTAATGAAATGCCCCTGGCGTCGCAATGCGCTTCCAAGAGTCTCTCGAACATTCTTCCTCGTTCAACACCTTCGACAGATGGCTGCCAGTACTGAACAATGGCGAACATATCCAATGTCACCTCGTAGAATGTCTGCGGAAAATACGCTTCTTGCTTTCGGGAAAATAGTGAAGCGAGCATATAGCCTTACCGCCTGACGATACGGATGGAACCGATGTTGCTGTTGCGCGCCCTTACAGGCGTTTTTTCGTGCTGTGGCTTCTGTCTTTGAGGCTCAAGTTGCAATGCGTATTCGTCACTTCCATTGTAGAACCGATCAAGAAGGTTATTGAACACTGATGGTTGGCATCGAAAACGCGCGCAGAAAACCGCGCGAAGCTCCCACGCCAGCACGAATGTACCGCTTTTAATCCTCTGCACATCTTGGTACGCTGAAAACAGTTTCCCGAGAAATCCGTCTCCCGTTTTTTCCAAGCCGTAATCGAATGCGATCGATGACAGCGTATCCGACACCTCGTCTAAAACAATTGTTGCGGTCCTAACTACAAGAAGCGCCGCATAGGCTGGATGGGATATTATCGTTGTCCAAATCTTAAATTCCTGGCCAATCGCCCATAGCGCTCGGTGAGTTCGAAAGTCGAATGGCATTCCAGCCTTGCGAAAGATTGCTGGAATTACAATGCCAGTCAGCTTTTCAAGGAGACTCTTTGCAAAGCGAGCAGTATCGTCATTTGTCGCGCTCGGTAGGGCCTCTTGAACGAGCCTATCGACGGACTGCGTTATCTCAAAAATCTCGTCAGAATCCAATTCGCGTCCGAGCCGTTTGGCGATGCGATCAAGCATTGGTTCCGTGTCGAACTTGCCATCAGCAATGTCTTCGGCCAGCACTGCGTTCGCGGCATATCGTGGCGATACATGTTCTTCCCACGACGAAATGACAGGTGCAACAATATCGCCTTGGTTCAGGACCGAGATGAATTGACGCAAATATGGATGCTGGCGAACTAGCGCGGCGAACAGTACGTCGTATGCGCCACCACGGTTGACCTTTAGTTGCGTCAACAGTTCCTGCCCCCGCGCGGTGAGCATTAGATGGTTGTTTCTCATACTCTCGTATTGCTGAGAGTTCTTTGCGTTACATGGTCCGTCGAGAAATCCGAGTTTTGCAAGTTCTCCGCACGTGTCCTTAGCAGAAGACCACAAAAATGTTCCGCGTCTCTGGATTTCTCGGTCAACGCATATACGTAGGCGAACATTTTCCAGGGTGGTAACGCGCGTCTTGTCGAATATTTGCAAAACTAGGAACAGATCGCGAGCCGGTACTCGCGGAAATGAGTCTGTCTCGTTGGGTTCCATAGGTTCCTTATCGTTCGACGTTTTCGAGGTCGTCGTCGCCGAGGTCGTCGGTATCGTCCTGGTAGTCCGACGCGAGCAACGGCTCTACAAACACGAGGTCGATCGTCTGGCGAGTATCCGCGACGGCGTTGTCGAGAATGCTGCCCAACGTTTCGAGAAACTTTCGCGGGTTTCCTTTGGTCGCGTCGCGGACGACGGCGATTACCTCCTTTGGAAATGGGTGTAACGGATCCGTCTTTCCAACATGTTCTAATCGGAACTCGCGAAGGTAGCGGGATGCAAGCGACTCTGCTTCCTCCTTTGTCCTTAGGCCTTTCAGATCAATGATTCTTGACCGGTTGATTGGCACGGCGAAATCCAACGAAGGGAGGTGTTCTGTCGTTGCCCACCACCCTTCGATTTCTTGCAGAGCCGAAATATGCATCTGGAAGACGAACGACGCCATCTCAGCCGTCGGCGACGTAGCGCACATTGACTCCCGAAGGACGCGAATTTCGCGATCCTGATTTCGCGCCCACTTCGCGAAATTCTCGATTTGATCTACAAAGTAGGTGATTGACACGACCCCCGCGAGCAATGCATACGCGTTAAATACATGCACGAAATTGAACCCTTGCGTTGATTTTACGCGAGGACCGATTCCATTCCGGATTTCGGAAATAAGCGAGGCGGTATCGTCCCTACAAAGCAAGTCGATAAACTTTTCCAACGTCTTGTGGTTGAGTTGAACATTGAGACTTTGGTAGGAGCGAAGTTTGTCGCGTAGCGCGCGGGCAACGGCTTCCCCCTCAAATCCTGCCTCAGCGCTCAAATTCGCGGCAATGCGCCGACGAAGTTCTTGGTGTACCGTCATTCCGCCGTATTTCTGCCCAAGAATGAACGCCACGGCATCAAGAAGGGCAGAGGCGAACGTCTTGACTTCTTTCGCCTGATCGAATGTGCAATAGCCAGCAAGAATAGCATTTTGGGTAATGTCATCCTCCAACACACCGTGAGTTCGGAGCAGGTCGGCCCCCAAATCTTCACAAATAAGCTTTGACTCTTGCCTCATCAACATCGATTTGCCAAAGCCACGCCAATCTGAGGCGGACTGGCTTGACCAAATTGCACCAATCACCTGCTTATTTTTGTCCTGCATCAAAGGGCGGAGGAAGAATCTCTCGCAGAATTCCTCGTATTGCTCCCCATACATCTTCCGATCATACGGCGGCTCAATATCAGGATTATCGATTGCGGAAATCCGGAATGGGTTTTCCCGCAGATAAAAGTCTTCCTTCATCACGTCACGGGGGCCGAAGCCAGGCTTGAATTGGAGCGGCATTGCCTAATCCTTTCATTGTTGGCGTCGAGAATACGCAGTTAATAACGTTCCGTCAAGGCCGTGACAGAACATTCCGTTTATTTTCGTAAGAGAATTGAACTCTTCCACCCTCGGCAATCAAGTGTCCTGTGGATGACTGGAGGCGAATCCGCATGGTCCGCGCTGCGCGCCGGGCCGGAATTCGCCCACGCACATTCCCCCTCCCCCCGATTTGGCGACGCAGCCAGCGGCCGGCCTGTTGAACGCATCGCGGCTATATCTGATCAAGTGGATTGAGGAGAAGAAGCGGCCATGCCGGAAGGTGCATTCGCGCAGCGGCGGATCGCCGGGGGCGATTTGCCGGAATGCAAGAGCCGCGCGGCGATGCACAGCCGGGGGCGGGGGTGAGGCGGGGCCCGGCGCGACGCGGGATTCTGAGGGCGGGTTGCGCTGCCCGGAGATCGTAACGCGAGCTGCTCGACGAACCGTTCCGTTTCAAGGTCTGACAACTGGTCCTGAACGTTTTTCTTCTGGCACCTTGGCCCGCTTTACCGATAATTGACCCACGGACTCGCAATCCCCAACGCAGGACCGCCTTCATGAAAAAATCCCGGCTCGAACAGACTTTTGACACCGCCGTCGAGCATCATCAGGCGGGCAGAATTGCCGATGCCGAGGTGCTTTATCGCCATGTGCTGGCCAATCAGCCCAATCATGCCGATGCCCTGCATTTGCTTGGCGTCCTGGCGGCGCAGCTCGATCGGTTTGACGATGCCATCCCGCTGATCAGCAAGGCGTGCGTTCTTTCGCCCAACATCGCTGACTATCGCACGCATCTTGGCAATGCCCTCAGTGGCCGCAAGGATTACCCCGCCGCCATTGATGCCTATCGCCAGGCGCTTCGGCTCAATCCAAAATCCGAAGTAGCCCATGATGGCCTTGGCGCAGCCCTGCGCGAAATTGGGCTTGTAGACCAAGCCATCGCATCCCATCGCCAGGCACTGGCGATCAAGCCCAACAGCGCCGTCGTGCATTACAATTTCGGCCTGACAATCGCGAAAAAGGGCGCTTTAGCCGAGGCAATGCATTGTTATCGGCAGGCGATTGCCCTGGAGCCGAACTACGCCGAGGCGCATTGGAATCTGGCCCTTCTGCAACTCATGCTCGGCGATTTCGAGCAGGGATGGCGCGAATATGAATGGCGCTGGCGGCGGCGGAATTTCCCCTCCCTCTGGCCAATGTTCCCCCAGCCGCGCTGGACCGGCCAGGACATTTCCGGCAAAACCATCCTCATCCACACCGAGCAAGGCTACGGCGACGCCGCCCAATTCGTCCGCTATGCCCCGCTGCTTGCCGAGCGCGGCGCGAAGGTGATTTTCCTCTGCCAGGCGCCGTTGCAGCGGCTCATGAAACACGCGCAGGGCGTCGCCGAAGTCTTCTCGACTCCGGCCGATCTTCCGCCGTTCGATGTGCAATGCCCGATGATGTCGCTCCCGCTGCATTTCAATACGCGTGTCAACACAATCCCGGCGAATGTGCCCTATCTGCGAGCCGACCCCGACTTGGTACAGGCGTGGGCGATGAAGCTGGCCAACAACAGCGGCCGCCTGAAAGTCGGCCTCGGTTGGGCCGGCAGTCCGACCAACAAGAACGACCAATTCCGCTCGGTCGCCCTGCAGCAGCTTGCCCCGCTCACCCGCGCCGGCGCAACGTTCTATAGCCTGCAAAAGGGTCCGGCCTCGGCCCAAGCGGCCAATCCTCCCGCCGGCATGGAATTGATCGATAACACCAACGATCTATCCGATTTCGCCGACACTGCTGCGATGATTTCGCAGCTTGATTTGGTGATCACGGTGGACACCGCCATCGCCCACATCGCCGGCGCCATGGGCAAGCCGGCCTGGGTTCTGATCGCCAGCGAGCAGGACTGGCGCTGGCTGCTGAAGCGCGACGACACGCCCTGGTATCCAACGCTGCGCCTGTTCCGCCAGACAACGCCAGGCCAGTGGCCCGACGTGATCGAGCGGGTTGCCGGGGCACTGGCGGAATACCGACACCAGTCCGCGGCGGCGTGATCCGTCCGCAGATCATCGCCGTGCTGGTTTTGACTTTAGCGCAAAGGCCGAAAAACCGCTTACTGCGGGAGTACCCTTCGTGCGCGGCTCCTTTTCCTGACGCACTGCGACGAACCTCCAACCGTGGTCCGATAACCCACCCGTTGCCATATGTCTGCTCCCTCATCTGCGCGTTTATGGTAAGATTGAAAACAGATGCCGCAGAATTTATTTCAAGTCTCGACCGTCGATTCCGCCCACATCGTCGAGCTTTCAATTCCGACCTCCCTCGACAGCGGCGAATTTGATGTGATCAACGAAGCATTGAAGGAACTTGTCAAGACCGGGCCGGCGGCCGGGTGGGTGTTCGATCTTTCCCGCCTCACCTACATGGGCAGCGCCGCTTTGGGAATGCTTGTCAATATCCGCCAGCAGGTGAAGCAGGGGGGCGGCCGGATAGCCTTGTGCGGACTGTCGCCGCGTCTTTTGCAGATTTTCCAAACCTGCTG
>DASRRM010000511.1:0-4510 GCA_035695715.1 Tepidisphaeraceae bacterium | reverse complement strand
GCTCTTCGGAGTACCTCAGAACCGGCGTCGAGCGGACAGACGTGCGTTACAATCTAGCAGAATTGCATAGGTTGTTTCGGATACCATTATCTTGGCGCAATTGCGCTTCAAGTTCGGATACGAGCCCGGTAAGTCCGCAAGCCGCGCCAATGATTCTTCCGTTGACGCTGCTCCCGAACAGGCATACGCTTGCGCCCCTGGCGAATGATTGCCAAATTCCGTTTAACCTCATTGAAGGAGATCACCCATGGCATTCCAACTGCCCCCTCTGCCGTATCCGTCCGATGCCCTTGAGCCGACCATCGACAAGGCCACGATGGAAATCCATCACGGCAAGCACCACAACGCCTACGTCACCAACTTGAACAAGGCGCTGGAAGCTTTCCCCGACCTGCAAAACAAGAAGATCGATGAGCTGCTGAAAAACAACCTGGCCATCGTGCCCGACAGCATCAAGGGTCCGGTCCGCAACAACGGCGGCGGCCATATCAACCACTCGATGTTCTGGACCATCATGGGCCCCAAAGCCGGCGGCAGCCCCGTCGGCACCCTGGCCGCTGCCATCACGTCAACCTTCGGCTCGTTCGAGAAATTCAAGGAACAATTCGCCGCCGCCGGTGCTACGCGGTTTGGGTCAGGCTGGGCCTGGCTGGTGAAGAACGGCAACAAGCTCGAAATCACTTCGACGCCAAATCAGGACAACCCGATCATCGAGGGGAAATATCCGGTCATCGGCGTGGACGTATGGGAGCATGCCTACTATCTGAAATACCAAAACCGCCGACCGGAGTATCTCGCCGCCTGGTGGAACGTGGTGAACTGGCAGGAAGCAGAGAAACGGTTTGCAGGGAATATTCTTCTCTAAAGCGTTTTTCAGATTGATGTAGCTCACGCCGCGCACGCGCAACGAGTTTGACGCGAAGACGCGAAGTGACGAAGGAAGCGAAGTAATCTCCACTTTAGTATATGCCAGCACTCCAAGCCTCGAATTCGTTCCTGGCAATCTTGCCAGATCGGAGGGAAGGTTGGTGACGCGAGAAATCTCTTCGAGTCCTTCGTCCCTTCGCGCCTTCGCGTCAAATTCAACTCCCGGGCGGCGCATCGGCGCCAGCGCCGTCGTGACGTGAGACCCCGCGCGATCCGCGTCCTCGCTGGCGCTCGTTCGCGGCGTCATTGCGAACAAAAACTTGCCACCTTTGCCCTCAACTCGTACAAGCTAGTCATGCGCCGACTCTACCTCCGCGATTTCGTTGCTGGCGATGGCATTGATGGTGTCTATGTCCTGACCAACAAGCAATTCTCCCTCACCAATTCCGGCAAGCATTTCATCAAGGCGATGATCGCCGACCGCAGTGGGCAGGTGCCGGCGCGGATGTGGAACGCCACGCGCGAATTGTTCAACGCCATGCCCGACAACGGCTTTGCCTATCTGCGCGGGCATGCCGAGAATTATCAGGGGAACATCCAGTTCATCATCGAAACCGTCGGCCCGGCCCGGGAGGGAACTTACGACATTGCCGACCTATTGCCGCACACGACCAAAGACATCCCCACCATGTGCCGAAAGCTGGCCGAGATGCTCGGCAGCATCCAGAATCGCCATTTGTCGGCACTGGTGCAGGCATACCTTGACGATGAGAAGCTGATGACCGATTTCTGCCGGGCGCCGGCGGCGATGAGCTACCACCATGCGTTCCTCGGCGGCCTGCTCGAGCATACGCTCAACGCCATTGAGGTGGCCGATGCGGTTTGCAGGTTTTATCCGAACCTCAGCCGCGACCTCGTAGTCGCGGGCATCTTCCTTCACGATATCGCCAAGACGTGGGAACTGAGCTACGCCAGCAGCTTCGGCTACACCGACGGCGGGCAGCTTGTCGGCCACATTGTAAAATCAGCCATCTGGGTGGAACACAAGGCCAGGGAAGCCGAGGCGTTGCTCGGCGAAAAAATCCCGCAATCGCTGATCGACGTGATTCAGCACATCATCATCAGCCATCACGGCCTACCCGAATTCGGTGCGATAAAAACCCCCGCCACGCCGGAGGCCATTGCCGTCCACATGATCGAGAACATGGACGCGAAGCTGATGACGTCATTGCAGATTTGCCGCGGCGAAAGCGCCGGCGCTGAAGGCAACTGGACGGACTACAACAAATCGATGGGCGGCAGATTCTACCGCCCGGATGTTTCGATCGAAGAGGAAGTCGAGCAAGTAGTCGAAGAGCCGAAACTGATGATCACCGGCCTGCTTCCCGCGTCCAAGGACCGTTCAGCAGCGCCCATTGAACGTGCGACGGTATCCGCGGAGCAGCGACCACCTTTACCCGCGGCCTCACATGCGGCGCCGCCAATCAAGCATACTTCGGTTTCCCCGGACCGCGCTGTCGCACAAACGGACGAGCCACTGAAAATCACCAATCCACTTTTCGACTCCGGCCCGGCCAAACGCAAATAGCGACTCGTCGCGATCTACCACGGCCAAATCTGCAAAAACAACCACCCCAGGAACTTGGTAACCGCCCACGCCGAGTTCCCAATCTCGGCGATCTGATTCCGAATCGGCGTAGGCGTCGGCGGCAGATGAACGCTTGGTCGCGGCCGCGATGGCAGGCCTGTAACCAGAGGACCGCGATGATCAGCCATAAAAACCTCGCTGTTTCGACAGTGCCCGTAGAGTAGCTTTGCGTGCTGAATAAGCAGAGTCAAGCCCCAGAGTTATTGAAGGCATTGAAGATTTATCCACCCGGATTGATCTTCGCAAACATCCAGCTATGATCTACCCCTCTTCACCGGCGAAAGAGGCCAGATAAAAGCCGGGGTGTAGCTCAGCTTGGTAGAGCGCTTGGTTCGGGACCAAGAGGTCGCAGGTTCAAATCCTGTCACCCCGATAGATACAAACCCCTGTTATGCAGGGGTTTGTGTGTTTCCCGACTCGGCTCACTTTTGCACACGAAACCGCTAGTACGACATTTCCCAGAATTTCCATACTACAATTCTCGCATCGCGATACCGAGTGTTTCGCAGATTGCGAGGTTTCAATGAGCCGTCATTCCAAGCGTCGCATCCCCAAGCTGGCGTTCACGAAGAAGCAAGACATCGGCTGGCATGTGAACTACCGCGACCCTCAGTCGGGCGTGCCGCGACGGCGTCGATTCGGGTTGGTCGATCGGGACAAGGCATCTGACCTGTACAACGCCTGGCTCTCCGAGCACCTAAAGGGTGCACCCCACCGGTCGCCCGACACGAACGGCAAGCCCGCCGCGTCGCAGGAGCAGGCGGGCGCCACTGCCAAAATTACCCCGGGCAGTCTGCTTCATGTCTCATCGAGTTATCTGTACTTCGAGGAAAAGCGAGTCCGCAAACCAGGCGAGCCCCGTCGTGCAGGAACGATTAGTCCAAGCGTGCTCGCCGAGCACAAATTCGATGTCGCGGACTTCCTGAAATTTGTCAACAAGCGCTATGGGACAGGAAGCGCCGGAACGCTCTCGGTTCTCGACCTCAAGATGCAGGATGTTGAGGCATATAACGAGGAACTCGTCGATGCCGGGTTCTCGGACCAGCTTGTCAAAAAACGGCTCCAAGCCGTGAAGGCGATCATCGACCGTTCCGGCCGCCCCGAACACGGTGAGCAAGTTCTCGGGTGGAACTGGAACGCACGCGACATAGTTCGCGGTAAGGCCGGTACGCCTCGGATGCTGCCCACGCTTGCTCAAATCAAGACGATTCTGAAGGAATGCGACGCGAGAAATCGAGCCATCGTTTGGATGGGAATTGGACTGGGTTTTGGCCAGGGTGATATTGCGGCGGTTCGCGTTGGGCAGATTGATGCCAAAACGTACGATCTGCGCCGCGGTAAGACCGGGCTTGAGCGTTACGGCGAGACGCCGCCGGGCGTTTGGAAAGCGATCATAGAATACCTGAAGGAATACCCACGCGAGCCCGGCGAATTGCTTTTTGTAACTGGCACAGGCCAGCCGATGTCGCATGGGAACACCGACTCGATCCATCTCTGGTGGAGGCGCCTTCGCAATTCCAAGAAGGAGCTGCGCAAGACCCTCGGGGGGTTCTACGTCCTTCGACACCTGGGCGCCACCGAATTCGGCTCGCGCCCGGGATGCTCAATTGGCGGCATGCGTCGATGGTTGGGGCATGCCGCCAGTTCAGCAGTTGCCGACGTGTATATGCGACCGGTTTCGCCGGAGCATCGCTCCGTAGTCGAATGGGTACGAAAGGAATTGCTGTCGAAGAAATAATAGCTGCCGCACGCTCAGTCGGTCTTGTGAAATCCATCCTGCGATGGGTCAAGTTGCCAACGTGAATGTCGAGGGTTCGACCCCCTTCACCCGCTTTTGATGGACGCCGTTGACACTAGCCCGACTTTCGCACTTTGACGGCTCAAGCCGCATTCTTAGGGGCACCAAGGCCATTTTACCCCCGTAGGTCTGCACTACAAAATCGCGCGGAATGTGCTCGCCGCCAGCTCCACTTTCCCTCCTCGAATCCGCGGCGG
>DASRRM010000510.1:0-14616 GCA_035695715.1 Tepidisphaeraceae bacterium | reverse complement strand
GAACCCGCTTACTACGGGAGTACCCTTCGTGCGCGGCTCATTAAGCCTTCATCCGCGCGGGATCGAACACACAAAATGGCTGCGCCTGACTTTTCCGGCTCGTACCGTCAACCCATCGGTGTTGGTAAGGTAGGTATTTCTGGTCGGCGGCGGATCGCGGTTGCCGGCCGGGTGAAATGCCTCGCGGAGAAATGCCCTGCGATCGAAAAAGTAGACTCTCACCTGTGAATCGGAGATCAGGAAATGTCCACGATGTTAATGGACTGGCGGCTTTCGCTGAGCCGATGGTGCGTTGCTTCGGCAGTGGCCGGCGCGCCGATGTTGTTGCTGTCGGCGACGCCATTGTTCGCGGCCGATGCGCCTGCGCCGGCCCCTGCCGCTGCGCCGGCGGAGGTTGATGCCGGGACGAAGCAGTTGATGGCGGCCAACGGGCTCTTCCAGCGCGGTCTCTACAAGCTGGCCGGCGATGGATACAGGGACTTCCTGGCGCAGAATCCGAAGCATGAGCAGGTGACCGCCGCCCGATATGCGCTGGCGGTGTGCGATTACAAGCAAGGCCAGTATGCCGCGGCCATCGAGCCGTTGCAGGCGGTCTTGAAGGACGCGAAATTCGATCAGCGCGACGAGGCATTGAGGGTACTGGGCTATTGCCAGCTTGCGGGGAAGAGTTATACGGATGCCGCCGCGACGTTTTCCGAGATTCTGACAAAATATCCGCAAAGCAAGCTGGCGGAGTCGGCGGGAATTTACCGGATGCAGGCGCTGTATCTGGGCGAAAAGCCCGCCGACGCCGCCAAGGCCGCCGCCGATTTCATCGCGCATTATCCCAAGAGCGTCGAGCTTCCGACGGCGTTGTATTTCCAGGCGCTGGCGCAGCGGGCGCTGGGGAAAAACGATGCCGCCGCCGCTTCGCTCGATCGGCTGACCAAGGAATATCCCGACTCGAAATATAATCTCGACGCGACGCTGCTTTATGGGCAGACGCTGGAGGCACTTGGCAAGCTGGACCCGGCAATTGCGCAATATCGCCGGATGCTGGCCGCGGCTCCCGAAGCGCGAAAGGCCGATGCCCATTTCAGCCTGGGCGTGGCGCTTTATAAAGTCGCCAACTATCCGGAATCGGCCAAGGAATTGGCGGCGGTCGTTGATGATTTCCCGACCAGTCAGTATGCCAAAGACGCGAAGTTTCAGCTTGGCTTGGCGCTGTTGGCATCGGGAAAAACGGCCGAGGCCCGGCGGATTCTGACGCCCGTCGCCAAGGACGATGTGCAGCACGCCAACGATGCGGCGTACGGGCTGGCGCAATGCGACATTGCCGACAAGAAATTCGACTCGGCGTACGCGACGCTCGACCAGCTTGCCAAACAGCAGCCGGCCCCGGCAAATCTGCAGCAGATTCTCTTGGACCGCGCCGTTTGCCTGATGGAGCAGAATAAGTTCGACGAGGCGGCGGCGGAATTTGCCGCTTTCGCGACCCGCTATCCCGATTCCCCGCAAACCGCCGAGGCGATGTATCGACAGGCGTACAGCATCCATCGGCTGGAGAAGTACGATGTCAGCCATGCCATCTGCCAGCGCGTTTTGAAGCTGCCGAAGTCGGCGATGACCGAGCCGGCGGCGGAATTGGATGCCGAGAATTTGTTTTTGCTGGCCAAATACCCTGAAGCCGAAAAGGCATTCAGCGAGTTGTCGCCGGATACGAAAGACCAGGCAAAGCTCACGCGCTTCAAGCTGCGGATCGGCCAGTGCGAGTATTTTGCCGGCAACTATGCCAAGGCGGCGGAGCTTTTGAAGCCGGTGGCGGATAGCGTCAACGGCAAGACCAGCGATGAAGCGCAGCAGGCGGAGTTTCTGCTCGGCGATGCGCTGCTTCAGCAAGGCGGGCAGGAAGCCGCCGCGATGGCGGTGCTGAAGAAGTATCTTGCCTCGGCAAAGGGAGATCAGCGCGAGGCGCGCTACAAGTTGGCGCTGGCGCAGGTGAAGGCGGAGGATGAAGCCAGCGCGCTGAAGACGCTGACGCCGCTGATTCAAGGGCCGGCGGATGATGCGTGGGTGCAGCGCGGGCTGCTGGAAGCGGGGCAACTGAATTACAACGCGAAAAAGAGCGAGCCAGCGGCGGCGGCGCTGAATAAGCTTCTCAGCGGCAAGCCTTTGCCGGAATTGGTGCCGCCGGCCACTTATCTACTGGGGTGGATCGACTTCGACGCGAAACATTTTGCCGACGCCGCCGACAAATGGAAGACAGTTGCCGCGACATCGACCGACGCGAAGCTCGCCGCCAACGCGGCGTTTCAACAAGCCGTCGCCTTGAAGGAGGCGGGCAAGACCGACGAGGCGGTGGCGGCGGCGTTTGCCTTTGCCGCGAGTCATCCGGAAAAAGCCGATGCCACCCGGGCCAATCAACTGGCGTCATCGGCGCTTTACGACCTGGCGTGGCAGCAGCGGCAGAAGAAGGATGATGCCGCCGCGATTGAGACGTATCGCAAGATGTTGAAAATTCCCGCCGAAACCAAGCTAGCCCCCGCCGCCCGGACGGAACTGGCCGAGCTGCTGTACAACGACAAGAAATACGCCGAGGCGGCGGATTTTTTGGAAGCCGTCATCGCTGATAAATCCGCCGAGGCCAAGGTGGCGTCGATCGCCGCTTATAAGCTTGGCTGGTGCTACGAAAAGCTCGGCAAGAACGAAAAGGCCGCCGCCATTTTCAGCAGCTTCGCGGCTGCCACCAGCGACGATCCGAAATTGACGCCGTCGGCCCTTTTGGAGGCGGGGATGGCGTCGGCCGAGCAGGGGAAATACGAGGAGGCGGAAAAGCCGCTCACCACCTTGCTGGCGAAATTTCCGGATTACGAGCAGGCGCCCGTTGGGCTGTTGAAGCTGGGAGAAGTTCAGGCCGAGCAGAACGAATACACCGCTTCTGCAAAAGCGTATCAGACATTTCTGGAAAAATATCCCAAGAACGAGTTTGCCTATCGCGCGGAATTTGGCCTGGGATGGGCGATGGAAAACCAGAAGAAGTACGAAGATGCGCGGTCGGCTTATAAGAAAGTGATCGCCGCCAGCAATGGCGAATTTGCCGCCCACGCCCAGTTCCAGATCGGCGAAACGCTACTGGCGGAACAAAAGTTCGAGCCGGCCATCAAGGAGCTGTTGGCGGTGGAGGATGTTTACAACTATCCAAAGTGGTCGGCCCCCGCGCTGTTTGACGCCGGCCGGGCCTTTGAGCAATTAAAACAACCCGCCCAGGCCAAACAGCAATACACGACCATCATCACCAAGTATAAAGACACGAAGGAAGCCGCGTTGGCGCAGGAGCGCATCAAGGCGATGTGATTCGCAGTGGCCCCGTGGCAGGGTGCGGCCGGGCAATTGCGAATCCCGTATCACGGGCGTCCCGCCCGTGCCTTTTTTGGAACGCGAGCGTGACCTGAGTTCAACTAAATGAGCTTGCCCGATTTGCCGTTTCGAATCTTCGTAGGGTCCGCATTGCGGGCCGTCTTTTCCGCCGCTGACGAAATGGTCCGCGGTGCGGACCCTACACAAAAATCGCGCGCGGTCATTTAGAGCATTTTTCAGTTTGTAGGGTGGGCGTACCCGCCCACCATGCCTCGTGCGGGGCAATTACTGCGGTGGGCGAGTACGCCCACCCTACGGAAATCTGGAAGAAAACGTTGGGCAAATATGCCCGCCCCCACGGCATTGTTATGAAAGACACGGGCGGGACGCCCGTGATACGGAATTCAACAACTTATGAAGTCCCCCACCCCCCGAATTCGTTTCCGACTTCCGCCGGCGCTGTTTGCCGTGGCGGCGGTTTTCCTGGTCACCGCGTCGCTTCTCGCCGCCGACCCGCCCGCCGCCGCCCCGGCGGCACCGAACGGTAGCGCCGCGGCGACCGATGCGAAGGCCGAGGCGCCAAAGCTCAGTGCCTGGCAGCTTTATCTGGCGGGCGGGTTCTTCATGTATCCGCTCACGCTTTGCAGCGTGCTGGCAATCGCCCTGATCATCGAGCGATTCATCTCGCTGCGCCGCAGCGTCGTCATTCCCCCCTCATTTCTGCCCGGCCTCAGGGGCGTTTGGCGCGATCCGACCGGCGACCGCGAAGCCGCCGTCAACTACTGCAACCAGTTTGATTCGGCCATTTCGCGAATGGTGGGGGCGGGAATCAAACGCATGCCGCGTGGCTTGATCGCGGCTGAAAAAGCCGTCGAAGATGCCGGCGCAAACGAGGCCATCAAGCTTCGCCGCAATATGCGGTTTCTCTACGCCCTGGGAAGCGTGGCAACGCTGCTGGGGCTGATCGGGACGATCTCCGGCATGATCAAGGCCTTCCAAAACGCCGCCGGCTCCGCCGGGCAAAGCCCCGATGTGCATGGCCTGACCACCGGCATCTATGAAGCCATGGTTAACACCTTTGGCGGCTTGGCCGTCGCGATCGTGGTAACGATTTTTTACTATTATTTCGTGGGCCGAATCGAACGGCTCATCACCGACATGAACGATTCGTTGTCGAGTTTCTCGGATGAATACGGATTCAACGCCGAGAGCGATGTGGAGCTGAGGGTGACGCAGACGTTGTGAGGACGAAGGAAGAAGCCACTAGCCAGTAGCCACTAGCCAGAAGCCGGAAGCCATAAGAAATCATCGTTATCTTCCTTCTAAATTTAGCTTCTAACTTCTGGCTTCTGGCTTCTAACTTCCGGCAAAGACCTGCGGCTTGCCTCCAAAAGGACCGTACCATGCGAATCCGCGATGCCGCCACTGAAGGCGAAGAACCTTACAACCTTGTCCCGCTGACGGACATGGTGTTTAACCTGCTGATATTCTTTCTGTGCGCCACCACGTTCGTGCAGATTGAGAAGGACCTGCGCGTTGAGCTTCCCAAGACAACATCCAGCTTCACGCCGCTGTCGGCCGCGCCTAAGGAGCTGATCATCAACATCACCGAGGACGGAAAAACGATCATCACCGGTAAGGAATACAGCGACAAGGACCTGGCCGCGTATGTCGAGTCGGCAGTGAAGCGTCAGGCCGACCAGACTGTGATCATTCGCGCCGACGAGCGGAGCATGATGAAGTATTTCGCGCACGTGGCGCAGGTTTGCCGCAATGCGAAGGTGAAGGAAGCGAAGCTGGTTTATCTGGATGAGAAGGGATCGTGATGATCGCAGTAGGCAAATGGGTTCACATCGCCGCGACCTTGACACTCTCGCTCGGATTGTTGGTTTCATGCGCGCCGGAGGAGCGAAATACCGTTGTGAAACCGTCTGCGCCCGCCACGACTTCGCCAGGTGCGGCAACGACTCCGGCGACTGCAGCCACGACTCCCAAGACCTGCACGATCGTGATCACGGCTGATGGGAAAACTATGATCGCTGGCAAGGAGTTTTCCGACGCGGAGTTGCGAGCGTATCTTACTGCCGCGGTTAAGGCGAACGATAATCTGAGCGTCACGATTCAGGCCGATGAGAGGGCCGCTATGAAGTATTTCGCGCCTGTGGCGAAAATTTGCATGGATGTAAAGGTAAAGGAAGCGAAGCTGGTGTATCTGAGCGTGAAAGAATGAAACTTTCCCGTGAAGCACCGTCCCTCTTCGCTCTCGGGTGACATATGACGCAGACTGACATCAAACCCAAGCGTCGTATCCCCTGGACGCCCGTCGCCGTCATCGCGGGGTTGGCGCTGGTCACTTTTGTCTCGTGGTGGCTCCTCGGGCGGAAAGTCTGGACGGACGATCGCGGCGTTAAAGTCGTCGACGGGCAGGCAAAATTGCGCGAGGTGCTGTGGGACCCGCCAAAGCCTTTGGGCGAGTTGTTTGAGGGGGATCAGCATTACGAGCCTTCATTTTCGCCGGATGGATCGGAGCTTTATTTCGTGAAGGGCAAGCCGGCCCACAACGCCGACATCTTTGTCAGCTATCGCCGGAATAATCAGTGGACCAAACCCGAGCCGGTGGCGGCGATCAACACGCCTTACGACGAGCTTGGCCCGCGCGTGTCGGCGGATGGTAAATTCCTGCTGTTCTACTCGGATCGGCCCGGCGGTTTTGGGGGATATGACATTTGGGCCTCGCCGCGAACGAAGGAGGGATGGGGCAAGCCGTTCAATTTGGGACCGAACGTCAACAGCGAGTTCAACGAGTTCACGCCGGACGCCACGCCGGACGGCAAGCACCTGATTTTTGCGACCAATCGCGTGGCGGCCAAGCGCCAGCAATTGCAGAACTGGCGCGCGACGATTCGGGAGAATGACGATTCGGATTATGATTTGTGGATCGCGGAATTGCAGGAGCCGGGTGCCGCCGCTGCTGAAGTAGCCCGACCGCTGGGAGAACCTCCAACATCAAATCCCGCGACCGGTCCGAGCACTGAACCAGCGAATGTTTCCGAGACGACGACGACCTCGCCTTCGGGTACGACCGAATCTGTCGCGACGACGCAACCAACCGCGCCCACGATCGACTCAACCTCGGCCCTGACGATCCCCACCACCGCCCCCGCGACCGTCGCAACAACCCAGCCCACGACACTCCCGGCGCTCAGCAGCGAGCCGATTTCTCCGGAACTTACCTTCGGCCCGGCCCACGAAATTCCCGGCATCAACACGCCCTTTGTCGAAGGCGCGAGCTGCATGTCGCCGGCCGGGGATTTTCTTTACTTCGCCTCCAACCGGCCGGGCGGGTTCGGCAAATTCGACATCTGGCGCTGCCGAGTCAGCACCGATTGGAAATTCGGTCCCGTCGAAAACGCGGGCGCGGAAATCAACTCCGCCGACAACGAAACCGACCCGGCACTGGCGTTCAACGGATATCGCCTGATCTTCAGCTCCGATCGCGGCTCGACCGACGGCGTTTACCGCCTGTTTTCTTCGGACTCGCGCGAAGTGTATTCGATGCGCCAACTTCGGCCCCTGCCGCATGTGGGCCGAAGCTTTTGGATTTTCCTCGCCTCGGTTTTGGCAATGATTCCATTGCTGTTCATGCTTCGCGGCTGGGACAGCGGCAAGCTCAGTATCCTGCAGCGATGCCTGCTCATCTCGCTGCTCGTTCACGTGCTGCTGTGCCTGTGGCTGAGCTTCGTGACGCTGATGGGCATTCCGGTGCCGGGCGCCAAGGCGCTGGGGCTGGAGGTAACAATTAATCTGAATCCTTCGCCGGAGATCGAAGAAGGCACCGCCATTCGCCGCCAGTCGACCACCGGCGATTTGCCGACGATGGGCGCGCCGCCGTCGGCCCAGCGCGTGATGCAGACGCCTTTGGAAACCGCCATGGCTCGCGGCCCGGTGGATGTTGCATTGCCGCGCGCCAATGTCATGCCCGAGCCAACCATGGCGGCGGCGGACGTGACGCGGAATCTGCCGCCGGTCAAGCCGGATTCGGTCGCGCCGCAGGCCGCCGCCCCGCAGGCCGAGCTGCCTCAGAATGATGCGCCGGATGTTCACATTCATTCCCCCGCCGCGTTGACCCAGGCCGACGCCCGCCCGCAGGTGCAGCCGACCGCCGCCCCCGCCGCCCGGGCGGCGACGGAATCTCCGACGATCCAGCCGCGGCCCGTGCCCACCCCGGCCGCGCCGGTGGCCCAGGCGAATCCAGCGCCGCTGCCTCTCGAGCCGGGACCTCTTGCCAGGCCGAATTTACCCGCCGGCGGCATCACTTCGGTGGCCCATGTCACAACAGAAGTTTCACCGACCAGCACTTCGGCGCCTTTGGTGAATATTGCTCAAAATCCGGCGGCGAAAGTGGTGGGGAATGATGCCGCCCCGGCAGCATCGGCGGCCGCGCCGTCGGCAACCTCGCCCGGGCGGCTGCAAACCGCTTCTGCACAGGTGACCCAGGGCGCCAAGGCCAGCGTCATACCCGCCGATGCGCCGCTTCGTCCCGATGCGGCCCAGAACGCGACGCCATCCATTGTCACCCCCGGCGCGTTCAAGCCGGCCGCCGGGCCTGTGGTCGAGGGAGCGGCAGCGCCGGGAACATCGAATCTGGTGAGCGCGCCGGATGTGAATGCGCCCAAGCCCGCCACGCCGCCCATTCGCGTGGCCAGCGGCCGGCCCGATGCGCCGGTGGCGCAGGAGGCCAGCGTCGGGCAGGTTCGCCAGGGCAGCGCCGTCGCCAGTGCGAAGGCGACCGGCATCGAAGTGCCCGTTCCGCGTGCGGCCACGGCGCAGGCCGCGTCGGTTGGCGGGCCGGTTGTCGCTGGTGTTTCTGATTCCGTCCGGCCGATCGCTGCCGGGCCGACTACATTGCCGTCGCAAGCCATCGCCGCCAATATCATCCCTGCTCCGGCAAGTCCGCAGGTGAACATTCCGGAAGCGGCCGCGCCCGGCCCGCGCGCCGCCGTCGCGGATCGGCCGCTGCTGACCGATGCCGCCGGTCCGGCCGCAACCTCGAGCGGCCCGATTGCCAATGCCGCCGCGCCCTCGGCAAGCGGACCGTCACAAGTTGGCGTTGCCAATGCGCCGATCCGCCCGGATGCCGGTTCGTCGATAGCGGCGGCGGAAGTTCCCGCGACGGCCAGCACGGGCGTGAGAGGCGTTGTCGTGCCGGGCGTTTCCGGGCCATCGGCGGCAATTCCCGACGCGATCGAAGGTCCCACGATTTCATTGCCGGCACCGATGGCGGGATTGCCTTCGCCAAGCCCCGCCGCCGCCGGGGCCGGGCCCAATGCCCCTGAGCCGGTGGCTGGCGCCCTGGCCGGTAAACAAACGCTGCATGGCCCACAAGGCGGCGGAAAGACCAATGTCCCCATCGAGATTCCCGGGCCGGTGTTGGCCGGCGCGCAGTTGCCAAAGGAATCGGGCAGCGGGCTCGATCCCGTCTCGGCTCGCCCGCATTTCACGCAGGTTGCATCAACCCCCGCGCCCAGGGTCGACTTCGATCCGCTGCCATCGGACATCAACGCCGGAAAACTCAACGCGCCCGATTCCCCATTCCAGATGCGCGCCCCGGAAGTGCATCGGCCCATCATCGAAAAACTCGGCGGCAATAAGCAATCCGAAGACGCCGTCGCCAGGGCGCTGTTCTGGCTTTCGGAAAACCAGGAGCGCAATGGCCGCTGGACGATCATTTTCGATCGGCGCGGCGGCGGACGCCGCGGAACCCAACACGACACCGCCCTGACGGGCCTGTCCCTTTTAGCGTTCCTGGCGCAGGACAACCGCCCCGACAAAGCCGGCCCTTATCGCGAAACCGTCACCCGCGGGCTGGATTATCTCGTCTCGGCCCAGCGCCCCGACGGCGACCTGCGCGGCGATTCCCCCGGCGGCGGCGCAAACCAGAGCAATATGTACGACCACGGCATCGCCACCTACGCGATGGCCGAGGCGGCGATCCTTTCCCATGACCCGCGCTATATCGCCGCCGCCTTGAAGGGGGCCGAGTTCATCGTCAAGGCCCAAAACCAGCAGAGTGGCGGATGGCGCTACGCCCCCCGGGAATCGGCCGACACCAGCGTGTTTGGCTGGCAGGTGATGGCGCTTCACAGTGCCGAGCAGATCGGCTTTGTCATTCCCGAGCAGACGAAAAACGGGATCGACCATTACATCGAGGAAGCTACCAGCGGCCGATATAAAATGCTTGCCGCCTATCAACCCCACGCCGGTCCGACGCCAACCATGACCGCGCAGATGGCGTTCACGCGCATGCTGCTGGGCCGGCAACTGAGCGAGGACGAGATGGGCGAAGCTTCGGATTTCCTTTCGCGCACGCCGCCCAGCGCCCGCGACGTGGATCTGTACTATTGGTATTACGCCTCGCTGTGCATGAGCCAGATGAAAACGCCCGCCTGGAAAACCTGGAACCAGAAAACCCGCGATGCGCTGATCGCCATGCAAAAGCCCGATGGCGAGCACAGTGGCTTCTGGGAAAGCAACAACCGCAAGGGCGAAAATGTGGGCCGCGTTTTCAGCACGGCGCTGGGAGCGCTGACGCTGGAAGTTTACTACCGCTACATGCCACTGGAGCACAACGCAGCGCCGCAAATCCGAAAATCCGAATGACGAAACCCGAAGCAAATCCGAATGACGAATGAGTCGAAGGATGAACTCCCAGCAACGCGGTTGCGCGCGATCATTCGGTTCTCCACGGTTAGCCGCGACGCGCAGCGGAGCGCGGACGGCTCGGAACGGTCGCGGTTTCGGGAAAAGCGCTCCGCTGCGCGTCGCGGCTAACCTTTGCGCCGGCCCGTAAATCTTGAAACACGACAAGTTCCATCTGCAACCTCAATTCCCGCGCAGTTGCGCTCGCGCACTGTCCGCTGTCCGAATCGGGCGAAACTTTCGCGCGATCTTTTCAACCAATCTCCATAGCAAAAGTATGTATGACTGGAATCGATAGAAGTCCTGTCAAGTTCGTGCTTCAGGAATTTCCTTCGACATAACGATCGGCGATAAAAACGCCGGCATGTTGCTGGCGGCGCTGATTGTGCATCTCTGCATTCTCATCTCGAGTTGAGGGTTGAACTATGAAACGATTAACTTATTGGGCAGCGGCGGCGGCGATCTCGACGGCCCTGGTTGGCGTCAGCCCACTCGTCCGCGCGGGCGACTGCAAGTCGCAGAAAGACCAAACACAACAGAAAGATCCGGCGGTGTCCAAGGCCGAGGCCGCGGTGAAAGCCGCCGAGCAGCAGCTTGCCAAGGCCAAGGAAGACGCGGCCAAGGCCGAGCAGGCCGCCAAGGTTGCCGAGGAAGCAGCCAAGGCCAAGGCCGCCAAGGATAAGGCAGACGCGGAAAAGGCTGCCGCCGACAAGGCCGCGGCTTTGGCGCACGAGAAGCACGAGCAGGACAAGGCCGCGGCTTTGGCGCACGAAAAGCATGAGCAGGAAAAGGCCGCGTTGGCCTCCCAGCAAAAAGCCGCCCAGGAGAAGTCAGCCAAAGACAAGGCAACCGCCGAAGCATCAGCCGCCAAGCCCGCCGAGCATCACCATCACGATGAAGCTGCCGCGGCCAACACCGGCAGCGATGCAAAGACCGCCCATGCGATCGCGGATTTGTCGCAGAAGCTGGACGGCGTGGTGGAGAAGCTGTCGCACATTTCGCAGAAGCTGGACGCGATCAACGCCGCGACCGCCGCCGCCAGCCAGAAAGCCGACGCCGCCACGCAGGCCGCCCAGGCCGCCTCGCATCATATTGAGTCGGTGACCAGGCACGAGAAGGACGATGCTCAGCGCGATGAGGCGTCGACCAAGGCCTCGCTCGACCAGATCGCCAAGCGCCTGGCCGCTCTTGAAGCCCTGACCAACGCCGCCGACCAGAAGGCGACCGCTGCTGCTGCCGCCGCCGACGCCGCTTCCAAGCGCGCCGATTCGGCCACCAAGCTGGCGAACGATGCCGGGAAGAAGCACCACGCCGAATAAGGAACGATTCGGGCCTGGACCTTCGTGTTTACAACCAAAGGAGCCGTCGCGGCATGCGACGGCTCCTTTTTTCGTGATCGGTTCTGTGTCGTTGCGAATGCCGGGGTGGTCACTTCAGTGACCACCTCTTTTTTGCGGCACACATGGTCACTGAAGTGACCATGCCGGCGTTCGCGCCGAAATACGCGCGCCCAGACCCCCGGAATGCGACATGGGACAATCTCAGGAATACAATTCGCCAGCATAACCGAGGCGCCATGATGCATGACCCCCATTTCGATTCCGATGCCGTTTTACTGCGGGTTGGGCTTCTTTCCGATGCCGCCCGCGTGGCGGCGGGGCATGCATCGGGACCACCGTTGACGGTGCGATCGCCCATCGATGGACGAACCCTCGCGACGATCGCCACGGCCAGTGCTGCCGATGTCACCGGCTTCATCGACCGCGCTGCCCATGCCTTCAAAAGCTGGCGGCTCGTGCCAGCGCCGCATCGGGGAGAGCTGGTTCGCCGGCTTGGCATGGCCTTGCGCGAAAAGAAGGCCGACCTGGCCGCCGTCGTCTCCTGGGAAACGGGAAAGATCACCGCCGAGGCGCTGGGCGAAGTGCAGGAGATGATCGATGTCTGCGACTTTGCCGTCGGGCTGTCGCGGCAGCTTCATGGCCTGACCATTCCCAGCGAAAGGCCGGGACATCGCATGATGGAGCAGTGGCATCCCCTGGGGCCGGTCGGCGTCATCACCGCGTTTAATTTCCCGGTGGCCGTCTGGGCCTGGAACGCCATGCTCGGCCTGGTGTGTGGCGACACGATTCTCTGGAAGCCCTCGGAAAAAACGCCTCTCTCGGCATTGGCGTGTCATCACGTGGCGATGGAGGTCATTCGCGAACTGCCGGAAGTTCCGGTCGACGTGATCGGCGTTGTGATCGGCGCCGGCCCGGAAACGGGACAGTTGCTTGCCGCATCGGAAAAGTTGCCGCTGATTTCCGCCACCGGCTCGGTGCGCATGGGCCGATCAGTTGCGGCAACCGTAGCTCAGCGCCTGGGCCGGTCATTGCTGGAACTGGGCGGGAATGGCGCGATGATTCTAGCGCCGTCGGCCGATCTGGAGCTTGCCCTTCGCGCCATCACCTTTGCCGCCGCGGGGACGGCCGGCCAACGCTGCACCACGCTTCGCCGGCTGATCGTGCATCATTCGATTCGCCAAACCGTGATCGATCGCCTGGCGAAGATTTTCGCGAAACTCCCCATCGGCCATCCGCTGCACCCTGGCATCCTGGTCGGTCCGCTGATTGATGCGCATGCCGGGGAAATGATGACCACCGCCCTGCAAACCGCCGTGGCCCAGGGCGGAAAAATCCACGGCGGGCAGCGCATCACGCAAGGCGTTCCTGCCGGCGGCGTTTACGTGCGCCCGAGCATCGTCGACATGCCATCGCAAACGCCGATCGTCTTCGAGGAAACCTTCGCGCCGATTTTATACGTGATCGGCTACGAGACATTGGAAGAGGCCATCGCCATTCACAACGCCGTCCCACAGGGTTTGTCATCGGCCATCTTCACCAGCGACCTGCGCGAGGCAGAGACATTCCTCTCGGCCGCCGGCTCCGACTGCGGCCTTGCCAATGTAAACATCGGCACCAGCGGCGCCGAAATCGGCGGCGCATTCGGCGGCGAAAAACAAACCGGCGGCGGCCGCGAATCCGGGTCCGACGCCTGGAAACAATACATGCGCCGCGCCACCAACACGATCAATTACTCCAAAGACCTGCCCCTGGCGCAGGGGATTAGTTTCGACGCGGGGTGACACGTGACGCGCACGACAAGGATTCTTATCTTTGCGCTGATCGCGATGGCGTGTTTCGCTGTTGCGATCATCGGGACGCTTGCCTATTCCGCGAACGGGTCATGGCAATTCATTTATCGGGGGCGCCCTTGCGAGCTGGCGCTCAGCGACGGCTGGGTGCGGCTTGATAATCGTCCTCAAATCAGCGAGGAAAAACGCCGCTCGGTCGACCTCGATCGCCAGGTGAATGAATTGCTCGACGAATTCGACCAGGTCGGCGGTGAGCCTGAATATCGCGCTGTGCAACAATCGTTCTATATCATTAGCCTGACGCGCCCTGTGCGTACAAGTAATCTAAGCACCGACCCGGTTGCGGATCAGCAACGAATTCTTCAGGAACTGAAATCGCTTGGATATTCGCCCTCACTTGTGCCGGTCGTGCCAGTCATCATGTCTTATTATCCATCGCTCGGGCGTCATTCGCGCGATGTCAAACGCGCCCCGCCGCCAGCGGGCAAAAACGCAAACACCGGACAGCTTTTCCACACCAAGGGGCTTGTTCAGCGCTTGTCGCCGCAGTTGGAGCATCAGGCATACGAGTTTTGGCGGCCATCGGTGCATGTTCCCTTCATCGCCACGATTGAAGTCAAATACCAATTTCCGATTTCCGTTCTATTTTTGCCGCCGGCCTGCTTGATCGGGATCGGCATTCGGCGTATCGCAATTCGGCGCGCCCGCGTCCGCACGGGGCATTGCATTCACTGCGGGTATGATCTGCGTGTAAACAGCGGCCGTTGTCCCGAATGCGGCCAGTTCACCGCGCTGACACCCTCGACAACCATGGCGCGCGGCTTATTGATTGGCCGTGATGGGTGGATTTCCGGCGCTCTTTCTCCATTTGCTCTCCGCAACTTCCGGCCATTTCCAAGCGTCACTTATTTCTGCGGGATGCTCGTTATCGCCCATTGCTTCATCGAGTTTTTCCGCGCCCTGTCAGCGGTCTTCAGCGAAAACCTGATTCACGATTCATGGTCCTACCGGCTGATCCTGTGCGTCCTTGAATTGGCGATCGGGCTTGTCACCCTCTTTGGAGCTTGTCAGTTGGCTATCCTGATCGAAGACCGGCACGAACGACGACCGCGCTGTATTCGTGAGGAGCAGAGCGCCTCAGCGCACGATGACGGTGCGTCACTGCATCAATGAGGAATACGCTTATAACGCCCACCGTGCTTGCACGGTGGGTTCGCGTCGCACAGCAAACCGTTGTGAAATCAAAGCAAATCCCCACTGTGCAAGCACGGCGGGCGTTATTATCACCAGTCGCTCGACGCGAAAGTCCGTCCAACATTACATCTCAAAACGCGTATTTCCCTTCAGGCGCGCCGCGATAATGATCGACTGATTCGGTTTCCATTCGTCCGCCCCCACTTTGTTCCTTGAACTCCTTCGGTTACGGTTTTCCAACTCATGACCACTTCCAT
>DASRRM010000509.1:0-24525 GCA_035695715.1 Tepidisphaeraceae bacterium | reverse complement strand
AGTTGAGGTCAGCAGTACGCAATGCGGTGGAGCGGTTGCAACGCATCGGCACTCGGGTGATCAAACTGCTGGGAAAATGGCGACCCGTCCCAACGTGAAACCGGACAACTTCATGCGGCGGGTGTGTCAGAACCGGCGTTTTTGGGGAGATAGACTTGGAACTCATCGACAAAATCTGCGCACGTTTTCTTCGAGCAAATCCCGACAACATGGCCAAGACATCGACGGCACGGTGATCAATTCTCCCCAATCACATCCAGTTCGCGAGGCGGATGATCGATTACGCCATGCTGATGCGCCAGGCGATGGAACAGCCGCACGGCTTGCAGGTGCTTTGGCCCAATATCAAACTGCAAGTATTCGGTGAGATATTTCCGCGCGACTTCCGCGGGCCATCCGGTGGGGATGGCATCCCGGGCGATGATCTGCTCCACATGCCGAAGCCCGCGCCGCTTCGCCTCGGCCAGTTCTGTTGGCAGATCGCCAAGCTCGATCCCGCCGCGCGCCATCCACGCGGCAAACAGGAACGGCAAACCGGTTAACTCCTTCCATGCCTGCCCCAGATCGATCTGGTGCGGCAGATTTTTTGGCTCCTGACAGACGACTTTATCGCCGATCAGAAGCTGCGCCGTTTCGGAGCTGGTATGTTCGCCGCCATTTGCATCGGCATGAAAATCGAAATCGATGATGCGGGGCTGAATGCCATATCGCTCGGCAAGAATAATCTTCGCCAGGGCCACCGACGTATGGCTGTCGCTGTCGCACGCCAGCGTGCAAATCTCCGAAACAGGAATCGGGCTGAAAATCCGCACGGTCAGCGTTGGGCCATCGCACCCGATCCCCCCGGCGCAGAGCAGCCGCAATCCTTCCATGCGCTGGTAATCAATCACCGGCAGAAGGGCCACATCGAAGCGATGCCGCTGCAACCCCGCCAAAAGCCGCGACGGCACATCCAGCGTCAGGTCAAGACCAGCCGAATTTTCCAGCCCGTCAATCAACGGCTTGGCGTTCAAAAAACTGACACAGCCAATCCGCAAATGCTGACGGATCGGCGGGCGATGTTGGGCGGTTTCCAGTGCGGACATGAGCGAGTGTATACCTGAAATCAAGGCGGAATGAAGGGTCGGGGAGAATTGAAACATATGAAAGAAGACTTTGCGATGGCGAAAAATCGATGTAAAGCTCGCGGAGAGGATCAGGACAATGGAGGCGCCGTTCTCGCCGCCGCAAGCAGCGAAACCAGTCGCGCGAGCTGTTTACGCTGCGCCCGATTGATATGCACGCCTGGTCGCATTTTTTCCAACAGCGCTTCGGCCGACTCCAAGTCATCCGCGATTCGTTTGGCGATCAGTACCGCTGCCATCATGCTGGCTGATCGCCCGTAGCCAACCGCGCAGTGAATGTAAACAGGCTCGTTGATCCGGCAGATGCGATCAACCATTTTTAGTACCGACTCGTCCGCTCCGGTTGTGCCATCCAAAACCGGGATACAGCAATAGGTGACATTTCGCCGGAGCTTTCGATCTGCTGAAAACTCGGCGGTCAAGTCGCACACAAAGCGGATGCCGGGCGGCAACTCGGCAAATGAAACGCGTCGGCCAAGCCAAAGCCCCGGCGCCACTTCCTGGCCGATGGGGCGGCCATATAGTGCCCGGCGCACCTGCCAAATCGTCCAAGTCGGGACGAGATATGGCGCGAGCAGGACGACGGCGATCGGATGCAACGTGCCGTCGGCGCGTTTCCCAAAGATTCGCCCACCTGCGAGCGCATACCCGAAGGCCACGTAAAGGATGGTCACCGCAGGCCAGAGCAGAACATACTGCCAACCGCCGTTATGGATGCTCTCCCATGCAAGGACAGTTCCCATCAATATAAATAGGACCGCGTAGGTCACGGCATCCCCTTTTCGCCGACAAACCTCCCCACAAATTCGCTATACGCCTCCTTCATCGGCAGTTCCATATCGCGTTTGATGCGCCTTCGCGTGGCCGATACTTTTTCGCCGGTCTTTTGGTTGACGCCTTCCTTTTCGTAATCTTCCCAATAGAGGCCCATGCCGCGTTTTTGCCAGGCGGGCAACTCGTTGAAATTCACGCCTTGCTGAAACAGCATCTCGTTCTTGTCCGCGACCGACAGGCCCAGCAGCGCCTTGGACGCGGCGTCGGCGGTTTCGCCGCGCTTCCGCAAGTTCCAATAGCAGTGGGCGCTGAGGGCGTTACGGTGCGCATCCTCATTCCGCCAGCGGAAATAATCGACGACGTGCTTTTCCCGCGGCAACTGGCAGATCCGGCAATCAAAGCAAGCCATGCTCCCCAGACCCAGCGAAAACTTCGCGCTGGCGTAGCCGGCCAGAACGGAATTCAGCTTGCGCAGCTTTCGGCCGAACAAGTCGCACGACAGCGGAAAAAGCAGCGAAATCTCATCGCTCTGGGTGAAGCCGTAGACGGCGTTGAATTCCGTCAGAAGGCCTTCGGTGGTATCGAGCATCAGGTCGCGGAATTTCGGGTCGAATGGCGCTTCGAATTTGTGGACGTCCTTGGTCAGCCGGGTAAAGCTGCGGCCATCGATCCGCGCGACAAGGTAAATGCCCGGCAGCGCGCAATGATCGTGTGCCGTCTCAAACACGCGCATCTGAACGTCGAGTTCGTCAAACTTCACTGGACCACTCCTCCACGATAAATTCGCCACCTTCTTCTATCCGAACATCGTAGAGCCGATCAAACCCCTCGGCTGCCGTAGGCTGAACCAGGCGATTGTAGGTGCCGAGAATTCCCGCCATCGGCACGATTTTATCCTCCGAACGAACAGCGTTTCGTTGCTTGCACGCTTCAAGCCGGGATTGGAAATAATAGCCAACAACCGAGAAGCGATGTGCCTTGGCGGCGGCGATATACCGCGCCCGTTCCTCGACCGTGGGATTGGTGTTGTCGATGACAGTCGGCTGTTTCGCCAGCAGGCATGCCTCAAACAGAATCTGCTCGCGATGGCGCGTGTTGAGCATATCCATGTTCAGCCGAATATGCGTGTCGGCGAATTTGCGTGCGAAGAAGGTGGATTTCCCGCTGCCCTGCAGGCCGATGAAAAGGACCAGTTCCATTTGGGTCAACGACTCCACTTACGGCCACAGCGGCGCGCCGCCCAATCCTGCCGCCTCGTCCAGGCCCAACATCAGATTCGCGTTCTGCACGGCTTGACCGGCTGCGCCTTTGCCAAGGTTGTCTATCGCGCCCAGCGCGATGACGATGGCGCGGTTGGCGTCGGCGGCGTAGGAAACGTAGACCAGGTTTGACCCCGTCGCCCATTTGCTATGCGGCGGCTTATCCAACACGCGGACGAATGGCCGGTCTTTGTAAAACGCCCGGGCGGCTTCGGTGCACGCCTCGGTGGTTGTCTTGCCCCTGCCGTAGCACGTCGACAAAATCCCCCGCGTCATTGGCACCAGGTGCGGCGTGAACGTGAGCGAAGCGGTTGAACCGGAAAGGTGCGACAACGCCTTGGTCATTTCCGGCTCATGCGCGTGCTTCAATAAGCCGTAGGCGGAAATATCTTCGTTCACCTCGGCGTATCCGAAGGTGCCGCCGCCTCCGCGGCCGGCGCCGCTGACGCCGCTCTTGGCGTCGATGATGATGCCGGTGGGATCAATCAATTTGGCGGCGACCAGCGGGGCAAGGGCCGTGAGGGATGCTGCCGGATAGCAGCCGGGATTAGCCACCCGGGTTTGTCCGCCGATTTTTTCCGGCCAGACATCCGCCAATCCGTAGGTCCAGCCCTGGGCGAAGCGATGATCGCCGCCGATGTCGACGATGCGCGTTTTTGCGGGCACTTTCGCCAGGGCTTCCTTCGATTCGCCGGAGGGAAGCGAGGCGAAGAGCACATCCAGTTCGGGAAGGGCAGCGGGGTCCCATTTTTGAATGGCCAGGTCCATCAATTCGCCCGGCACGCCGGGAAATCGCTCGACGAGCTTCTGGCCCGCGCTGCTTTCCCCGGCGGCGTAGACGACTTTGAAGTTGGGGTGCGAAGCGCAAAGGCGAAGGGCTTCGCCGCCTCCGTAACCGGAGATGCCGACGATGCCGACGCGAAAATGATTTTGTTGTTGTGCCACTGCGAAAAAGCTCCAGAATGAAGAGGGGGATTGTAGGCATGATCGCGAGATGGCGGAAGGCGGTCGTCACATGGGAATGGAAACGAGATGAATCGCGAAATCGCAAGCGACTTCGCGAGGGCTTCGGCGGGGCGGCGGTTGGTGTTGTCCGGGTGGCAGTTTTATTTGGATGTGTTGCGGGAGATGATCGAAGACAACATGGACTTTTACGAAGACATTGAGCGCGGCCAGGGAGTTTATATCGTGGTGTATAACGAGGGTAAGCCGAGCGAATATTTTTTCGGCGCATATTCGTTCGACTGAGCCCCGAAAGCGAAGCGAGGCGATTTGCGAATCTCTTTTGACCTTGACGACACGCTGATCTGCTACGGCGATCCCGCGCGGGAGCCGCGCCTTCCATGGTTTCTTCGTTTATTCCTTCCCGACGAACCGCTGCGAAAAGGTGCCCGGCATCTGGCCGTCACGCTCACTTCTCGAGGGCATGAATTGTGGATTTACACGACATCAGGGCGCAATCCCCGCGCCGTTCGGCTGTGGCTGCGCTTTCATGGCATTTACGTTAAACGCGTGATTAATGGGACCGAACACAGCAAATGCTTCGGCCAAGGCTCCTCACCCAGCAAACGGCCCAAGGCGTTCAAAATCGACCTGCACATCGACGACTCCCCCGGCGTCGCGATCGAAGGACAGAAGTACGGATTTCGCGTTTGCGTCGTCGAACCCAGCGCAAGCGATTGGGTGGAGAAGGTGATCCAGAATGTCACTGCAATCGAAGTTGCTGCCAAGGCTCGATCGTGATGTGGTGCGCCAGCTATCGATCGGCAACCACCCGATGCACATGACTCAAACTTTGCCAATACCATCCCTTTTCGTTAAACGGCCGCAGATGCACGCCGTCGGGGATGGCTTGGCCGTGGCTGTCGGCGTGGCCGGTGCCGGTGCTGTCGAGGATCAATGGCACATCGTTTGGCGAGCGGCCAATTGAGCCGACCCATACAACCACGTGCGACACTTTTCCGGCTCTTTCCTTCACGTAGAGCAAATCGCTGGTGCGGAATTGTTTGGCGCAATCCTGCGCATTCAAACGCGTTACATTTCCGTCCACGCTTTATAACCGCGATTCCAGCCTCCGTTTCGCTACAATCGTCCCGGCCAATTCTCCAGTCTGCAGAAAGTAATCGCTCGCAATCGTGAACAAGACATTTCGTTACACTCGATCCAGATTTACCGCAACAATCGTTGCGACCGCGATATTTCTGGCGCTGTTTGGGATCGCCGCAGGCGTGATGATTTCTTCGCGTCCGTTCTTCGCCGAGGATGCGGATTGCCTGTGTAGAACATCGGCACTCCTGGTCAGCCTGAGTGTACTGGGGGGAATCGCGCTCGTGTGCATGTACGCACTGGCGTCAGCGTATTGGTGTCGCCTGTCGATCGATGACTCGCTCATCTCAATCCGTTCGCTGTTTCAGCGACGGCAGTTTGGAGTTTCGGACATTCAACGACTCCGTTGGCGGGCGCTTGACTGGAGAATTGAAATCCACGCCTTCAACCGCAAGTCCCTCCTGGGCCTGGCCAATTTTTCCCGCGAGGATCGACTGGAGATTATTCGCTTTTTCCGCCGGGTCGTCCCGGCCGAACGGCAGGAAGGGTGGCCGGTTTATTGCCATCGAGTTGCGATCCGATTGCACGATGGGGCGAACTACGTTCCAGCGAAACCGGTTGAACCTCCAGAAGGCGTACTGTTCATCACGCGACGGCGATACGATTGGATGGCCGTCACATTAATTCCCCTGACAGTCGCAATCGCAATATTCGCCTGGTGGCAATTCGGAAGCAGACAACTGTTTTCCCTCCTGCCTGTCGTGATCATCTGGTTCCTAATCCTTCGGACAAGCGTTCCACCTCAGGGCATGCGGGTGAGTTCCGGTGACGTAGTGTCCAGGTCGCTCGTTTTTGTCCTGCTCGGATGGTTCGTCCTGATAATCGGGTGCCTGCTGGCTTGGGAGTTACTTCCGCTGACTCGGGCGACGGGCAATATCTTCGTGCTCGCTTGCGCTATTGCGTCGGCAGTCCCATTCGTCGCGATACTTCGGCATTCAGCCGCTAACCAAAAACGGCGAAGTCAAAGAGACGAATTTGCAGCTCCATCAGCGGTTGAGCAATGGGAGCGCGGGGAATTGGAAGAGGTGTCCTCCGCTTCTCGATGAATAAGCTCCAAAAACCTTTACACATCCCTCGCGGATTTATAACCCCACTCCCTCCCCAACCACGATACAATACCCCTGATGGATTTTCTTAAAACCATTGGCGGAAAGATCGTATCGGGCCTTGTCGGGGTTGCCGTCATTGCCATGGCCATCTCGTGGTGGCAGATGGAGCCGTCGACCCGGCAGATGCTTCTTCGCGGCAGCGGGCATATCCTCAGTTGGCTTTTGGTGATCCTGGTTTTGCCCTGGGCGACATTTTTTCTGTCGACCTGGGCGGCGAAATTTGAGAAAAATGCCGCCGGGGCTGTTTTAATTCTGGTTTATACGGCTGCCGAGGCCGTTTTACTGGCCTGGCTGTTTGACTGGCATATTGAAGGCGCCACCGGAATCGTGTTCTTTATCGCGGCGGTGCTTCTGGCCGGTGCGTACAACCTGTTTACGTGCGATTGGCTCGCAGAAAAGGCAGGATAGCCAGCGACCCGTTTGGATCGCAGGTTCCCGTAGCACATTCCCCTAGCGAGAAACAAAAGACATTTGGCCCGAGCACAAGGCAGCCGGAATGATTGGACTCATCGGGCTGCTGGGGACAGGGTGTGCACCAATAGCGGGGCGAGGATCGGCTGCACCTTTGACACGACGGGTTTTGCGGTGGCGGGCGCGCGGGCTGGGGGGACGCTGGGTTTCCCAATCACAGTCTGGCGCGGTTTCGTGTTCCCCGGAATCTGGCTCGGCGTCGCAATCGTCGCGAGAGGGGTGGTATTACTTGCAACGACCGCGGCGGGACTTGAACGGGTCGCCGCAGGAGTTGGCTCCGCCGGCGACGGGGATGCCAAAAGCAACGGCGAAACGCGATAGACCGGGGGCAACGCCGTCGTTTTCGCCGCGGCAAGTTTGACTTGAGAAGCAGCCGGGATCGATATCAACTGCAGGGGACTGAGTCCGGAATGATTGCTCCTGGCGATTAATTCGTCGGCGGTGTCGACATGGCCGTCACGATTGAAGTCGTAGACATTGGTGATGGCAGCCGAACTCAGGCCGGTTTTGTTATTGCGGGCGCCCAGGTCGTCGGCGGTGGTGACCTGGGCATTTGTCGTGCTGTTTCCGGTTTCGCCGATCGCGTTGCCAAAGTAGAAGGTGTAGTTGGAAGCAAGTCCGGTGTGAGCGTTGGCCAGCAAAGTGACCTGGAGCCATTCGTCCTGAATCGCGTTGTCATCCCAAATGACGGTGATCTGCGTTGACCCGCCGGTCCCGCGGCCCGGATAGTCGTTGACCAGCTCCGGAACCGGCGCGGTCGTCCAGTTGGCGGTGTTGCTGGAGTTTCCCACGGCGAAGGAGAAATCTTCAAACCGCGGAAGGTTGCTCAGGTTGGATACGTCAACCAGGATGCCGTTGAGCCCGCGGGAATAACTGGTGTAATTGGCGAACGTCGCGGTCTGGCCCGGCATGAGCGGGGTCTTGTCGGTGGCAATCGCGCTGCGGTCGGTAATGTTGGACGTCCCGTTATCGTTATCGAAAACACTATCGTTGTAGAAGGTGAAGGCATCGACAACCGTTGGAACCGGCGGGGTGACGCTTATCGCGTTCGATGCCGGTGAAGTCCCGGCTGTGTCAATGGCCTTGACGATATAGGTGTATTGCGTCCCGGCGGTGACGGTCGTGTCGTCATAGATGGTGACGCCGCCCCCCACGGTGACCAGCGGCGCGTATGCCCCCGAGCCAGTTTTGCGGTCGATTTCAATGCTCTGGGTGAACGATGACGGAACCGTGAACGTCAGGTGCACGACCGGGCCAGACATTGCCGCCGCCCCGGTCAGGGTCGGGGCCGCGGGAATTTCCGCCAGGGCGTCAACGTCGTTGGCAGTAATCACCTGGTTATAAATGCGCACTTCGTCGATGTTGCCGTTGAAGTAGTTATCGCCGGTGCGGGTGACGCCGTCGCTCTGCACATCCAGGAGCGCGCCGATCACATTGATTTTGCTGGTCTTGGCGCCGGTGTCGAAGGTTCCGCTGCCTTGCAGGACGCCGTCGACATATAGTTGCACTAGGCCGCTGACAGAGTCGCGCGTCATGGCGACGTTATGCCACTTCCCGTCGTTAATGGGCGCGGTGCTGTAAACTCCGCCGGCATCCCCGACATAGATCCCGATATCTCCAGCCGCATTGGGGGTACCCCAGTTGATGTCATTCCCCGCGCCTGCCTGCTCCACGCCGGTGATCGCCGGCGCCTGGTAATGAGTATTGTTTCCCGCCTGCGTTGTCTTGATCCACGCGTCGAGGGAACTGGTTGCACCGAGAATTGGGGATAGATCGGTGCTCAATGTAACGACGGATTGGCTGGCGGACTGGTTGAAAGTCCCGTCGCCGCTGAAGCTCAGCGCCGCCGCTCCTGTTTCGCCGGGCGACACCCAGGCGGGCAACGGCGAACCTGTCAACGTGCCGTTATTTGTCCCGACGGAATCGACCGCAATCGTGCCGGACCCGGCATCAAAGTGATACAGGTCAACCGGTCCGGTGGAGGCCGCGGTAACGGCGCTGGCGGTGTTGGAATATGCCGAATCCCCGATGATGTTGGTTGCGCGAATCTGATATGTATAAAACGTGCTTGCCGCGACGGTCGTGTCGGTATACGAGGTGGCGTTTGCGCTGGCAATGTCGATCTGGGTGAATGGACCGTTGCCGACCGCGCGCTCAATCTTGAAGCCGCTTTCGTTATCGGAGTTGTCAACCCAGGTCAGTTTGATCGACGATGCGCCCAGGGCGGTGGCCGCCAGAGCGGTCGGGGCGGCCGGCGCAGTGGTGGGAGGCGAAACTAATCCGTACACATTCACGGCCCCGTCGGCGCCGGCGAATACATGGCCGTCGGCAATCGTCGGAACAATGAATTTAACGCCCGGCCCCATCTGGTCGCGCGCGGCGTCCTGGTTGCTGTCGTACAATTCGGTCAGCGTCGTCGCGTCGTATGCGCGCAATACTTGATGCGTCGAATCGTTCTGCAGATCCCAGACGATGCCATTGGCGTTGCCGTTGGAAGAAATGCTGGGAGTTGCGCCGTTTGAACCATAGGTGAACGCGCCCTGCGCCGCCGGCGCTGCTGAAAGCACGCCGTTCGATAATGTATATCGCTTAAGGACATCTCCGGTCGCGTGGAAATAAATGCTGGAATTGAAATAGGCGCCGGTGCTGAATGATCCGTGCCCCAGGTTCACTTCCTGCAGGTCGTTGTTTGTGCTGGCGTTGAACCCTCCCATCGCGTCGCGGTTGACGACATAGATAATTCCTTGCTTGCCCGCTCCCAGAAACAGGTGGGGATGCGCGCCGGGTTGGTCCGGCAGCACGATTCCTCCGCCGGAGCCCAGGTCCGCGTCGGCATCGGCCAGAGCCTGCTGGTTGTAGGGGGTGAAATAATCGCCGACTTTCAGCCCGTAGCCGGTGATATTGGGATTTGCCGCGGTGCTGGAGTCGGGAACGACTTTGAGCATTGAATCGCCGTAGTCTCCCAGCGACGTGCTAAAGTCCCCGTTGCCCACCAGCAGGAACAGGTTTGATCCATCCGATGCCAGTCCGGCTCCGGTCTGCCAGATTCCGCCCTCGCCGGGGTTGTTCGATCCCGGCAATGTGTTTGGCGTTGTGTTTAAGACACTGGTGAGCTGCAGGTTCGACGGGTTGAAGCCCAGTATCCAGCCATGATAAGGGTCGGTGTCGGCATATCCCGAGTAGGCGACATACAGCGTCCCGTTCAACAGCGTCAGCGCTGGGCGCTGAAGCTCCTGGGTCGCCACGAAGGGAACACTCGTTCCGTTTCCGCCCACCCCATTTCCAAGAACTGAAGCCGACACCAGCATCGGCGCCACCTTGTCGGCGCCGGTTGTCAGGCTCAATGCGTGGATGTGATGGGAGTAGGAATCCTGGCCGGCGACGTCATTGGTAAATGCGTCGACATAGATGGTGCCGCTCGCCAGGTCGATGACCGGGGTGCTGGTGATTCCAACCTGCGGGTCGATGTCGTGATACGGGCCATACCGGTTGGCGAAATAATTATTCGGCGTCGCTGCCGCCAAACCGAGATTCACGTGCCACAGCACGCCTCCCGATGCGCCGGAATTGCTGTCGGCGTCCAGTGCGTAGACATCGTTGTTTTCGGTGGCGACGATGATCACATCGTGCGTGCCCTGCCCGGGGATCGCGAGATTGGAAACATAAAGCGGCTGGGCGTAAACCTGGCCGGTGACCGGATACGAAAAGAGTTTCCCAAAGGTGCTGGTGTTGACGTTGGCGGGAGTGAGCGACAATTCGGTGCTGTTGAGCCCCGTCCGGCCGGCATCGTTGTGCCATGTCAACACATTGGTCGACAGGAGCCGGCGAGGTTCGAGCGCTTCGATCAAGAGGGCGAATTTATTCTGACGCCAGTTGCCGGCGCGAAACGCGGCGGAGGCACATCGTTGCCAATGGTGCTTGCCAGCGCCGATAAAAGTGGAGGCCATTGCATGCTTTCTGCCCGGACAGGCAATGATGAGCGGTCACTCGCGGCACTCTGGATGACGTTAATTTTGCTGACGACGGAAATGCACGTCGCCGCTCGCGCGTCGCGGGCGTGTCGCTTTACCGCGAAATTCCATGTTTGCGTCGCCTGCACAACGTGGCAGCCATCGCCATCATGAAGATTCCGACCGATGCCGGTTCGGGGGCCTGAACCGTCAGTGTTCCGTTGGTGATTGTCAGGGGGACGGGCGATCCGCCGGCATCGTTGAAGGTCGTGGAAAAACCGCCGAGGCTATCGGCGACGCCGGTGAGGAGGAAAGGAAACGTGCCGGAGCTCACGCCGGTGGTATCGATGGTGAAAGTTGCTAAAACGCCGAGGTCCGAGACGGTGCCGGTGTTGGAGGTTGTTCCATCGACCCAGATGAGCGGGTGGCCGGCGTTGCTTCCCTTGGGACTGCCGTTGGGATCACCCGTTGCGCCGGTGTTGTTGCCGTTGAAAATGGTGTTGTTCAGAATATCGACGTTTTGAAAGACGGGTTTGGAGTCCGATCCCCCGTTGAAGCTGCCGCCGTCCCCGATCTGCGCGAAAAAGTCTTCTCCGGCAATCTGCGTGTCAGTCCCCGTAACGGAGATGGTAAACTGCTGATTTGGCGTGTTCGGAAGCAGGACATGATCTCCCACCGAAATGGCATTTTGTCCCCGGGCCGGCGTCCACAAGAAAACGATATTCAATGCCAACGCCGTTACGATTGCTGCCACCCCTCGGCGCGAAATTGCGCGCGAAAAACGCACGTGCACAGTCTCTGCACGCGGCACAACCGCCAGTGGCAACATCGCGCACCCTTTCGATGGAAAATAATTGGATCACCCCGAACGCAACCGAAATTATACAACTGCGGCGTGGCCTTCGTCAATTAGAATATCGCTGCCGAAGCATTGAGGCGCGTGGCGTGACAATTCAACTTCCGGCCCTGTCAGAACCCTCGGCATGGCGTAGATCCCGTACACGGACCAATCCTTTAGATTTCCCCGAAAGATTTATACACACCGTTCGCCCCTCAACCACGATACAATACGCCAGATGGTTTTCTAAAGGCCAATGGTCCACGGCCCGACCGCAATTGTTTTTCTTCGCCGCTGCCACGCATCTGGCTGGTGCGTATAATCTGTTTACGTGCGACTGGCTTGCGGAGAAGATAGATTAGGCAAAGTAGAATGACGAAATCCGAGTGATGATGGATGAAAATCGAATGATGCGTCAAGCGCGGATGGGTAAATGTCCTTAATAGCCGAGGCCGGAAGGCCGCGGATCTTCCGTTCAGAACCAACCGTCCCGTTCGCGCCCCAGGGAGTCAGTATGGCAAACATCAACCAACGAATCGGGGAATATGTCCTGCAGGACAAGATCAACAGCGGCGCGTTCGGCGAGGTCTGGCGGGCGCATCATCATGTCTGGTCGGACCAGCTCGTCGCCGTCAAAATCCCCACCGATCCGCAGTTCCTCCGCAACCTCCAGCGCGAAGGCGTGGCGATTCATGGCCTGGTTCATCCCAATATCGTTCGCGCCATCGGGTTTGATCCCTATGCCGAGGTTCCTTACCTCACCATGGAATATGTGCCGGGAACGAGCCTGCGGCCGCTGATTCAGAAGCGGAATTTGTCGATCCCCGATGCCGTCGCAATTATGCGCCAGGTGCTGTCAGGGCTAAGTTATGCCCACAAGCAGAACATGGTGCATCGCGATGTGAAGCCGGAAAATATCCTGGTTCATGAGCGGGCGTTTCGCGAGGGCTTCGGCGCCGAAGGCGTCATCAAGGTGACGGATTTCGGCCTGGGAAAGGCATTGACCAACACCGCCATGGGCTCGATCGCCTATTCGCAGTCGATCGACACGGCCGGCGGGCGCGAAATTGCCGGCACGCTCGACTACATGGCACCCGAGCAGCGCAGCGGCGCGGAAGTTGATCCGCGGGCCGACATTTACGCCTGCGGCGTCGTCCTGTACGAGCTTCTGACCGGCGAGCGTCCGGCCGGAACCGACTTGCCGAGCGATGTGAACCGCACCGTGCCGCGAGCGCTCGATGAGGCTTTCCGCCGATCTTACGCCCGGCTGGACAAGCGTTTCGCGTCGGCGGATGAGTTTTTGGCGGCGCTGCAGCCGGGCCTTCCGCCGAAGATTCCGACCACGCAGCATGTTGCGCCGCCGCCGGTGCCGGATTTCAGCCCGATGGGAAAAAATTCCGGTCGCACGCAATGCCCGCAATGCCACTCGGCGGTTGAGGCGGGCGACCAGTTCTGCATGGGATGCGGCATACAATTGGTGGAAAACGTCCGCCGCTGCCCGCAATGCGGCGCGTATCCGGATGCCTCGGATCAATATTGCATCTTCTGCGGACAGACGCTGGTGCCGCACTTGAGCCGGGTATAATGGAAGAAGGAACGCCATGCATCTGGTGATCGGCTTGTTCATTTTCGTGCTGGTGATCGTCGCCGCCGCGATGATCTTCGCCGGTTGGATTGTTTTGAGCATTGGTCGGGCCATAAAGGGCATGATCGTCGGCCCATCGCGCAAGTCGCGACCGGCCGCAGCCGAAAGAGTGGTGAATTATGCGGTTTGCCGTCGCGCCGATTGCGTGGCGGAGAATCCACCGCAGGCGCACTTTTGCCGCCGCTGCGGCGAGCCGATGGCGGCGCGGGCCATGCGGAGAGGAATGAAAGTTGCGTGAATCGTATCACGGGCGTCTCGCCCGTGGCATGCTTCGAAAGAGCGCGCGGGCAAGACACCCGTGAGATGGCAGTGAGACAGACATGACTTCCGGCCCGTTTCCAATTTCCGCCGCTCCGTCCAGCGCTTACGACGATGATCTGGCCGCGGTGGTGGTGCGCCGGCTGGAAAAACGTTCGGTTGGAACATGGGGATTGCTCAAGACGATATTGCTCGGCGTTCCGAGCTTCGGGCTGCTGCCGCTATTGGCCTGGCCGCTTCGCTTTCGCGAATATGGGGCGGATGAAACACTGGCGATGCAGGAGTTGGCGCAATGGGCGAAACTGCGCGGACGCCAGCCGGCCGCCGTGGGACCGTTGCTCGCCGCCGCCGAGGACACCGCGCTCAGCCCGCTTCCATTCATTTTTTCGCTGATTGTCGCCGCGCTGATCGTCGGCGTTTTCGCGATTCAGTTCATGCATATGTCGGCCCCGACCGATGGGCTTGTCAGCAGTCTGCTGAGCTGGACTTATTCGGTCGATTCGCGCTTCACTGGATCATCGCCGCTCTCGCAGCGCGAGTTTGTCTATCGCGTGTGGGTGATCGGGCTGTCGATCGGATATGCCGTGCAGTGGATTCATATCCGCACGCACGCCGCCGATGTGAAGCGCTTTGTGGAGCGCTTTGGCCCGATTGCCGAGGCCGAGGGATTGCCCGGCGTGAAGCTGCCGGTTCGCGGGCATGCCTATTTCCGGCCGATCTGGATCCTGGCGGCCGTCATCCTGGCGTTATACGGCGCATGGTGGGGCATTCCCATGGTACTCGCGGGAATGGCGCAAAAACGCTATACCCGGGTCACCGGGAAATTCATCCGCAATGAACTGGCCAAGCGCGTGAAGGATGTGGTGATGCTTCGGCAGATGCCCGCCATGCTCACAACTGCCACCTCAGGCTTGCCGCGGTGCAGCAACCCACGCTGCCTGGCAGTGCTGCGGACGAATTCGCGCTTCTGCACCCGCTGCGGCTCGGCCATGGCGAAGGATGGCAATTCATGAAGGAAATGTACATCATCCTGTGCACGCTGGGATGGACATGGACGGTGTTCGTGTTCGCACTTTTGGGCTATAAGCATTTGCGAAATCGCCCGCAGAACGAAACCGGAAGCATCGGCGCAGGTTCGGGCAAAGACGACGTTTCGTAGATAAGACGCCGGTTCTGAGGTACTCCGAAGAGCCGGGTGCTTGTTGGATTTTACAGTGTTCGACCCGGCTCTTCGGAGTACCTCAGAACCGGCGTTTATGGGCAAAGAGTCGTAATTGCGCGAATTTTTTCATCCGACGTTGTGTGACGCAGTAGATCGTTGACTTCATCTTCATGAAACTCTCCGCCGACCCCATCATTCACCGCCAGCGCGAAGAGCAGATCATCCAGCACGTGGAAAAACTGCTTGGCGACGAGCGCCTCCGCGTCGACACCATCGACGGACGACGTCCGGTTACCGCATACGTGCGCGATGTATCCCGCGGCGATCGCGCGCTGGAACTCAAACGCCTGATGAGCGAGATGAATCGGCCCGACCGCGAGCTGCAAAACCAGATGCCGGTGGGGCAGATTCTGGAAGTGGCATTGACGCGCACGCGCTGGTTCATTTTTCCGCAGACGGTGGGGCGGGTGCGGGTGGTATGCATGTCGCCGACCCGGCAACTCATTGCCGGCCAAACCCCGGCGCCCATGACCGCCGTCGAGGTGACGAAGGTATTGGCATCCATGCCGCCGTCGCTGGGGAACGTGCCGACGACGGTGGTTTTGGTTTCCACGAGTGGGTTTGAGATCAATGCCCGCGAGCTGGCGGTGCGCCGGCCGGACCGGACGGTGTTTTTGGTCGAGCCGAATGGTGCCGGCGGGTGGAGCGCGGCGGGGTCGGCTGAAAGCAACTCCATCGCCGAGCTGTTCGACCCGGAAAACGAAGAGCAAAAGCGCCAGCGCGTTCGCGCATTAATTGAGGAAAGCAAGCTCGATCTGCTGACCAGCGGCATCGCCACGGATAAGCTGGCGGGCAAGGCCCAGGTGCCGTTGCAGCTTGCCGAGGCGGTGGCAAAGGAATATGCCCGCCATACGCCGGGCCTTAGCGCCAAGCGGCTGGATGGGCGGATGGTTTTGTTTCGGGATTATTCGACGGGCACCGGCCAGTCCGCTCCCAACGCGCAGGTTTCACAAGCCGGGGCAGATTTCGGAGGTTCCATGGGGCTGATCGACAAAGTGCGTACGTTGTTTGCCCGCAAGGGCGAGAACGAAAAGAAGATCGCCTTCCTGTCCGAGCGCAAGGCGGCCCTGGGCCTTCAGCGCGACCGCGCTTATGAAGAAATGAGCGCCCTGGAGCAGCAGGAGGCGGGCCTGAAGGAGGAATTCAAGGAAGCCGCCGGCGCGATTACCAAGCGCCGGGTAACCGGCCAGATGCTACAGCTTCGCAAAGACCTCGAACGCCGCCAGCAGTTACTGGCAGTGCTAAACCAGCAGATTAACGTGGTGAGCACGCACCTGCACAACCTGGAACTGGTGCAGCAGGGCCAGACCGCCAAGCTTCCCGATACCGATGAGATCACCGAGGACGCTGTTAAGGCCGAGGAAATGCTGGCGCAGCTGGAGGCCGATTCAGAATTGGCCGGCAGTGTGGGCCAGGTCGCGACGGCTGGCATGAGTGAAGAGGAAAAAGAACTGTACGCCGAGCTTGAGCGCGAGGCGGGTCATGTTACTGAGCCGGCGGTAAAGGAGCCAACGCCAAAGGTTGAGGCAAAGGCAACAGAAAAGCCAGTCCGCGAACCGGCGGCAAAAACGCCCCCAGTGCGAGAATCCCGGGAATCTCAAAGCAGCAGCCCGGCGTCGGCGCCCGCTCCCTCGCGCCGGGCAGAACCAGAAGCGGGATGAACCGGGTACGGAAATCCGAATGACGAATGACACTTGACGCGACGAATCATCTTCACAGTGGACCACGCCCTCGCACGGAGCAATTGATGCGCAACATCTCATTCGCAACGACTGCTTGGCTGGTTCTCGCTTCGGTAGCCTTTGCAGGGCCGCCATTTAAACCGAAACCAACCACCCAGCCCTCGGTTGTCCGCGATTACACAAAAGAAGAAGACGCCACCAAAGTAGGAATGAGAGAAGACGAATTCGTGAAAGTTTGGCACGTCGAACCGTATTTGAAATCCGAAGGCAGGACAACTTATTTTCTCCCAGATGGTATCTCGGCTTTCGCGACGCAGGATCGAATTTGCCTGCTTGTTACGCCGCCATACATCGGGATGACTGAGGAGAAACTAACACAGTTTAACGTCATCGCGGAAGACAAAGGGCCAACCTGCCTCTATTCAATGAAATCGGAGGACGAGGATACGAGGACCTATGTTGAGGTCGATCTGCCGGGTGGCCGCAAGTCGGCTCACAAGCAGTTGTTCATCTTCTACAAGCGCACGCGAAAAATGGAACGATTTGCCATGGACGACCAATCTGGCAGCACAAAGTGAATGGTCTGGAATTCCTTCAATGGCGCTCATCGACAAAATCTTCGGCCACAAGAAAACCCTCAGCGAGCTCAATCGCCAGGAGCTGCGCAAAGAGGAAATCCTGCTCACCAAGCAGCGTGATCGTCTGTTCAAGCGAATCGAGCAGATCAGCACCGACAAGCAGAAAATCTTCCAACAAGGCGCTACCCAGAAATCACCCGAGCTGCGCAAAGCGCTCGCCCAGGACTTTGAGCTTAAGACTCAGGAACAGCTCATGTCCGCCCGGGAGCTGAACCTGCGCAGCAAGGAACTGCTCACCGTCAGCCGATTGCGCATGGTCAAGGAAAACCAGGAACGCGGCCGAAGCATGGGCCGGCTCAATCTCACCGGCAAGGACGTCGCGAAAATCAGCCAGTGGATTGAGGACGATGCCGTCACGCAGGATATGTATCAGGATCGGCTCAACGAGATTCTCGACCTCGGCGCGCAATCCGACAAGGACGCCTTGCAGCAGGCGGGGCTGACCGGAGCCGGGCAGGAATTGATGAACATCTGGAACGAGATGGACCGCGGCTCGATCAAGCAGGAGGAGGGATTCGAGGAGGCGGATAAAGCCGTGCGAAAGCGGAGCGGGTCGATGGAAAAGGATGTTTGAGGGGCGGATTTAAATGACCTTGCGCGATTCGTGTAGGGTCCGCACCGCGGACCATTACGTTTGTGATGGAACAACATGGTCCGCGGTGCGGACCCTACGAAGATTCGAAGCGCCTAATCGCGCAATGTCATTTTAGAGCGTTTTTCAAGTTGATGTAGCGTGCCATCGTCATCCTGAGGTACTCCGAAGGATCTGGCTCGCCTTCGCGTACGAGCAAGATCCTTCGGAGTACCTCAGGATGACGGTCATGCAGACGCGCCACCAACGTGAAAAGTGCTATAGATGACTTTGTGATAATCGCCGGGCTTCTCAATGGTTTTGCGATGGGATACCAAATTGCTCACGATCGATAAGCAAACCGTCATTGGGATCGCATTGCTTCTGGTTCTGGTGCTTCTCCCCGCCGCGGCCATCACGGCGGCGGTGTTGGACCATATCGCCAACCGGCGCAAGCGGGGAATTTTGAGAGACACGCCAATGGTTGGGCGGGCGTTTCCCGTGATCATTTCGGGCGCGCCCAGCCGCGACCCGTCGCGCGCAGGCCAAAGCCCGTCAGCAGCACCGCTCCCACCGCCGGCAGAAGCACTGTTGCCATCATCAGCAGCGACGCCTCAATCATCGCATCGTAGCGAACCATATGCACCCAGGTCATGAGCGTCGGCGTGAGCACCTGCGGGTTTTGCGGCATCAGTAGCACCGTCGCCGGCACTTCGGTCAGCGACAGCGCGCCCACCATCAATCCGCCCGCCAATAGCACCGGCCACCCCAGCGGCCAGATGACGTGGGCGGCGGTTTGCAAGGCCGGCGCGCCATCCACGGCGGCCACATCGCGCAATTCCTTCCACGGCCGCGACCACGTGCTGCGGCCAGCGCCGATGGCAATCCAGCCAAACCTCCCGGCGTACGCAATCACGGCCAACGCCCCGGTGTTGTAAATCAAGTCGAGCCAGCGGTGGTTGAAAATGCGAATCAGCCCGATTGCCAGCAACTGTCCGCCCACAAGAAAGCTGGCTCCGGAAATGCTGAGCAGCCCGCGCGTCCATCGTCCTGCCGACGACATCGCGGCAATCAGCGCCACGATCGCCGCCGCGATCGCGACTTCCAGCGCACCCCCCACCAGAGGAGAGAATTCCTTCCATACGATGGCGGGAGAAAACCGGCTGAGCGACGCGAACAGCGACGCCACCGGCACGCCAATGTTCAGCGCGATCAGCGCCCACGTCACCTTCACCGTCATCGGCGAGGCATCCAGCGCCGGCGGCCAATCGCCCACCTGCAGCGTGTCCGACGCCGACGAGCGCGACGCGCCCCAGCCGGCGATAATCGCCAGTAAAACCGTTGCCAGCAGCAGCGGGGCGGCTGTCACCACCGCCGCCGCCGCCCGGCCAGCCTGTTCCGGCGAGCGAAATCCGGCGCGCTGCGATGAGGGATTTGGCTGCATGATCGAGTTGGTTATCGAGCTGACCGATCCAGTGTCGAAAACCATCCGCACTTCCGTCGCCACCACGCTGATGCCGGTTGGCTCATAAACGGCAAACTCCTGGGTGGCCAATACAGTGACAATTGCAATCGAAGCGACGATTGGTCCGAGAAGCTGGCGGAAGGTGATCCGCCGAAGTGCGCCGTCAAGCAGCGCCTGCTGCTGGACGGCGGTGTCCATTCGGCGAAGCGACAACCCGATCAAGCACGCCGGCACCGCCCACAACCACGAGCCGAGCGACCAGATGCAGCGGATGACGTCCGCCGTTCCGCTGGGGCGAAAGAGTGCCTCGTAGGGAAAGGTGTATGTGGCCGCATGAATGTGCAGGAGCGCGATTTGCGGGATGTGAATCGGGTGTTCGCCAAGCCAGCGAAAGCCCGGCTTGATGATGCGCGTGAATTGCGACCAGCCATACGCATACGAAAGCGACGGCATGATGAGCGCCGCGGGAATCGTCACCCACAACACCCGTGCCGCCATTCCGCGCCCCCGGCCGAGCACATATCCCGCCGGCAATCCCATGGCCGTCGCAATAACCGCGGCCGCGGCGTTGTATCCCAGCGTGCGCCCCATCAGCCCCACGCGAAACGCATCGAAGCGAAGCTCCGACCGCACCGACGGATTGGCCAGGATGATCAGCGCCATCCACCCCAGCGGCAGAATGCTGCAAACCACAACGATGACAATCGCCGGCGTGGCGGTCAGGATCGCCGACCAGCGGTCGGAGAGCCGCCGCCCGGGGCGAAGCATCGCCCTTATCGGCGTGCGATAGTCGACAGGAATTGCAGGAGAAGGTACGTCAGGTTTGGGAGCAGGTGTCACTGGATTTACGACCATAGCGTGAGAGCGGAAATTCTCAAATATCCGTATTTCATCGGACGCTCCATCAGGTCACGCCGGTTCTGAGGTACTCCTCAGCGCGGCCGTTGGCCGCAACCAAAATGCACGCGCCAACAACGCCAAGAAGCCAAGAGCGCCAAGCCAGAACAAAGCTTTTCTTCGCCCATGCGGCGCAGAATACCGATGCCGCGCCTGCGCATTGGTTTTGACGCGAAGGGACGAAGAGGACGAAGAAATCGAAAAGATTCCCGCGTTGGCCCGAACTTGTGCGCCAGGACACAACGAGAGTTTCTTCTTGGCACTCTTGGTACCTTGGCGCTCTTGGCGCGAGATTTTTGCCGGGAAAACAAGATTCGCGATGATATCCATGAAGAGCCGGGTCGATTCTGCGAAAAACCCGGCTCTTCAAGGATATCATGGAGAATCGTGTTTTCGCTACGGGATCTCCTTAAAAGAGCAATGCAAAAGGCGATCGCGAAGGCGCAATGGCGCGAAGCGAAACGCGAAGATCAGATGCCAGCGACTTGAGGCGATCAGGTGACACTTGAAAGCATCCTTCGCGGCTTTCTTCGCGCCATCGCGCCTTCGCGAGCGCATTTTGCTTGCGGCCGCAGACCGCGCTGAGGAGTACCTCAGAACCGGCGTCGTTCGGACATCCTTGCGAAATGATCAAAGAAAGTTGTAAAAAGTTTTTTCGGGCACACCCGAAGGCTAAGGCAGCGGTCGCCCCTGCAGAATCTTTATCGCCTCCTGCTGCGCCTGCGCATAGACCTCGGCGGCCTTTTGATAATCGATCTTCATCGCCTTGATGCTGTTGCCCGTGCCGGAGCGAACACTCCAGCGGGCAAAGTGCAGGTCGATCAATTTTTGCTCGCTGCGTTTGCTCAAAAGAAAATCGATCAGCTTTTTCGCGCCCTCGACGTGCGATGCGCCTTTGACCAGGCCCACCGTTGTCGGCATGGCGAGCGTTCCTTCGCCGGCCTGGTCGGGAATGACCATGGTTTCTTTTCCGCCGCGGCGGATGGCATCGGAAATATCGTCGCTGTCGGTCAGGCCGAGCATGAACGTGCCGTCGCCGACGTTTTGCGCCACCTCGGCGTTGCCGCCCAGAAGCTGCACCTTGTTGTCGTAGAGTTTATGCAGGAATGCGCGGGCGGCATCCTGGCCCCAGTTGACGTAAAGCGCCGCCATGTGCGCGCCGGTAGCGCCGGCAGTGGGAATGCTGAGGCAGCACTTGTCCTTTAATCGCGGGTCGGCCAGGTCGTGGATGCCGGTGATTTCAAAGTCGGGCTTTTTCTTGTCGACGCCCACCGCCAGCACCCGCGCCCGCAAGCCGATGCCCGCCCAATATCCGTCGGCATCCTTGAACTCCGCCGGGATATCCGCCGCGGCGGGCGAACGGTAAGGCGCAAGGATGCCATCGTTCACCAGCCGCACGCTGAGAAACGCCTCGCTTCCCCACCAGACATCGGCGCGGGGGTTGTCCTTCTCGGCGGTTGCCTTTCCCGCCAGCCCGACCGATTTGCTCGACTCAATATCATATTGTGCGGCGATGCGCATGCCGGTCTGATCCTCGAAGTCTGCGAAGATCTTGCTGGCGTACGGCTCATCCACGCCACAGTAAACAACGATTTCGTCGCCCGATCTTCTATGGCACCCGCCGAAAAACGGGAGCGTTGCCAGTGACAGCGCGCCGGCCGCGCCCTGCTTGCAGAAGGTTCGACGTGATTTCAGCATATGGGCTCCCATGAAAACAAATCTCGGTTCGAAGGAATCCTGATTCGTGCGACGAACAAAAGCGTACCGGACCGCGCCACGGTCATTTTAGGAGGCTGTAATTCATTAACGTGGCACGCTCCAAGGAATTCGATCAGTGACCCGGAAACGCGGAAGAGGTTTGGCCACGGATTCGGCGGATATACACGGATGGGAACCAATCAGCGCGTTTTCTTATCCGTGTACATCCGTGAAATCCGTGGTCAAAATCATTGGCGCGAGAAACGCAAATCCGCAGGCATCGCTAAGGTAGAGCGTTTTTCAGGTTGATCGAGCGGTCAATCGTCATCCTGGGAAACACTATAATCAGTGCGAATCAGAACGAAATCTCCAGCCGCAGGCTTCCCACCAGCGCGTTATTCCGATCCGGCTGACCGATCTCGCCCGATCCGCTCGGGTGGATAATGTACTGCAAATCCGGCTTGAGGCTGACAAACTGCGTGAAGCGAATTCGATAGAATGTTTCGATCGCCAGCTCAAAATCATCGCGCGTGGCTGCGCCGTTGCTGAAATGAGCGTAGGTCGCGCCCAGGCCCAGTTCGTCGATCGAGCGGCCGGGAATCACGCCGGTGTAAGTGAGGGCGGCCAGGGCATTGCCGTCGATGCGGTTGGCCAGCGGGTCGGCCCAGCCGAGCGATGCCGACATCGCGATTCCGCCGGGATAGTTTTCTTCCTCGGGCTTGGCGTTTTCATTCGCGCCGGGCGGGCCGGCGGGAATGGGTTGCTCGCGATAAGGCTTCCATAGCAACTGGTCAAACAGCGCGTAAAAGCCGAACGTGCCAACGGTATTTCCGACGCCATCGAGACGGCCGAACGTGTTGGCATCGTACCACCCGGCAAACGCCACGCGCCCGGGCCATTTGCGATTTCCGATGGGAAGCTTGTAGCGCAGGCCGATTTCGCTGATGTAGTAAACATCGTTGGTGCGGTCGAAGAAATGGCTCGGCCCATATTCGCCGGTATGCACGCCGCGCGCTCCCGATCCGTCAAACACGCCCGCCCCGGCGTAAAAGCCGCTGGGCGGCTCGTAGAAAAGCTGGATGCCGGTTGCCGTGTCGGGATACGACGGCAGCAGCCCGAGCGTCGGGCTGGTTTGAAACGAGTTGTTCATGAAATCCTGGTCGTTATCCAGGGCGTCGAAGTCGGCGTTTCCTTCCAGCTTGCCCAGGCGCAGCCGCATCGTGTCGTTCAGGAATTTCTGCTGATACCAAAGCTGCCCGATTTGCGAACGGCCATCGCCGATGGTGGCGAATGAGAAATTCTGGGCATCGCCGGTGAGCTGGTGGGCGGCGTTTCGCCCGTGCTCATATTGATAGACGACGGCAAATGTCCCGCCATGCCAGCCGAAGAGCTTTTCGGTGTCGACGGTGACAGGGAGGTTAAAGCGATCGCGAGTATTGTTGCTGCGCGTGTTGATGCCGCCAAGGAAATCCCTGGAGTCGTCGATGATGAGATATGGCTCGATCGTGATTCCATGCGCGGCCATCTCGCCGCGAAGATTTGCTGGATTGCCCAGCAGATATTGCGAAGCATCAAACGGCTGCTGCTCGGCGGGAATCGCCAGGGCGTTATGGGTGGTCGGCGGGGCGGACGGCGCGGTGGTTGGCGATTGGGAAAACGCCGTGGAAGCGAGAGCCGCGACGGCAAACAGGGCCGCAATGTCCGGTATCATCTTTTTCAATATCTTCCCCGAAATGCGGCAAAACTGAATTTGGACGCGAATTCCTGAACATTTCCAGCTTAGGTAGAACGACCAAGCTAGCAGCCCCATCAACGTCGATCAAGCAATTGTTTTTACTATTGTCCGCACTATTTGCCGAAGCGAGAAGGAACCATTTTGGTCTCCGGTCCGATGCAAGCAGCCGAAGATTTTTCGAAGAATGTGTCGCGGAATCCGGCGCGGCAACAACAAGAGTCATTGCCATCTGCCGTTTCAACGCGTTGTCGGACGATCATTTTCATCACCGGCAGATTTTGCCTCATCCCCACCAACCATCTCCTCCGATATAGGTTTTATCCGAACGCCGGTCCGTGGATAAGGACTCGAGCTCCCTACGTTCGTCAGAGTGAAAGGATTCCATAATGTCAGCCATTTCCAGCACCGGCACTTCAAGCCTGTATACATTTGTTCAAAGCCTGACGCAGTCGACGCAGACTTCGGCAACCACCAGCACCGACCCGACGACCACAGCCAATACCGCCGCGACAACCTCTGACAGCAGCCAGGGCGTGCAGGGCCACCATCATCACCACGGCCATGGCGGCGGCGAAAAGGCGGCGTTCTTCCAGCAACTGCAACAGTCGGTCACCAGCGCCCTGCAATCGGCCCAGCAAAATGGCACCGACCCCAACCAGGCAGTTGAAGACGCCATCTCCAAGATCTTTCAGAATAATAACGCCGCCAGCAGTTCCACTGCGGCCAATAATGCGACGACCACGGCTGATCCCACCGCCGCTCAGGCTAACACGCCCGCCAGCACTACGACCGACTCCACCACCGACGCCACGTCCGGAAACTCCTCGAGCCTGCAGGCGTTCTTCCAAACGCTGCAATCATTCGGCGTCGATCCGCAGCAGTTTCACCAGGATTTCCTCAGCGCCGCCCAGGGCGCACAAAATGGGACCATCAATTCCGGCACGGCTTTTCAAAGCATTCCGCCGGGATCGTTGATCGATACAATCGGGTGATGCTTTCTTTTCTGCCTTTAGCCGTTGGCGCCAGAAGAGCCGCGCACGCAGGGTACTCCCGAAGTAAGCGGTGCTCGCGCGAATAACTCCG
>DASRRM010000508.1:0-5256 GCA_035695715.1 Tepidisphaeraceae bacterium | reverse complement strand
AGCGGCCGCGCTGAGGAGTGCCTCAGAACCGGCGTTGAGCGGACAGACTGAAAACACCATCAACAAGGATTGTACGAATTATTTTGGGCATACCTCAGCTCAGTGCTTCGGCTTATGCAATTCATGGCACACCTTGCAATTGACGGCTTCCTTGAATTCTGCGACGCCTTTGGCATCCCCGGATTGCACGGCCTCCGTGGCGGCAATCAGCTTTTTCATCCGCTCGGCCCAATCTTCCTTACTCCCCATGTCCGGCGCTTCATCCGCCATGATCTTATAGTCAGCCAGCAGCCTGGAGATTTGGTCAGGCGTGGCCTTTCCTGAAATCACCTGCTTGGCGACGGAATTGTCCCCTTTGTGATCGCGCTTCATGATGTCCTTCACACTGGGCTTGGCCGTATTATCCGCCCGCACCATCGGCACGGCCACGACCAGTCCCACGCCGCACGCGGCGGTTGCGACAGCGCACACAATCCCGGTCCACCGCTTCGATTTCGGTTGCTTGACGAGCATTTGTCTTCTCCATTCAGGAATACTTCACCCATCGCATCCCCGCACTTGCGGGAACGATTTTGCTGCACGATGAGTCACCAGACTCTACCGCTGGCCGGATCATAGCATGAACGTGGAAAAATGTCCCGGCTTCGCGAAGCGCGTTCGAGCTGTTGCATGACTACCTGTAGGGTGGGCGTACTCGCCCACCGTTTTTCACAGGGTTGCAATGGTGGGCAAGTACGCCCACCCGATATTTGCTGTTTTAGCACTGGTTAGAGTTTGGCCACGGATTTCACGGATGCACGCGGATAAGGAATTTTTTCCCATCCGTGTATATCCGTGAAATCCGTGGTTCAATCTCTTCGGCAATTTCGGGCCGATGCCCGAAGCGAGATGATCGGCGCTTACGGATACTGCAGCCCCCGCCAGCCCAGCCGAACCGGCCGAATCGCGTAATGCAAAAACTGCAGCGCCCAAGGCAGCGGAAGGGCGGCCCGATCGCCGATCGTTGGCTCGAACTGCGCCAAGGCGTAGGCAATGCGATCTCCCAGCCCATCGCGCAGTTTTAAATGAATCCATGACTTGGCGATGCTTGCCTCGTCGACTTCTCCGCGCGGTGGGCCGAACAAGCCATCGCTTATCTGCCCGGCGATCGCCGGCAGCGATTTGTCCATGGAAATCTGTTGTTTGGCGATCGGCGGAAGGGGGGAGGCAAGCAATGTCTCGGCTAATTTCAGCCCGGTGCAAAGCATTCGCATCGCCCCGATTTGCCGGGCGAGTTTCAGGACGATGGGCCATTCCAGTTCCGGATGTGCCGCCAGCAACTCGGCCACGTCGCAGATTCGATCGAGGCGATGCCAGCAATCTTTCGCGCCATTGATGCACAACACCAGCAGCATGTGTTCGGGGCCGAAGGTGAGGATTTCCCGGCCGCCTTTCGCGCGGGGCCGAAGCCAGGTCCAGAGTTGCCTGCCGTTCAAGCGCAATGCGAACTGCCGAAGCGCCAGCGCCCAGTGCAGGTCGACATTCACGCTGCCCGGCTCGCGAAGCAGGTGATGCTCGCTGTGCGCGAGGAGGAATTGCACCTGTTGGCGACCTTGCAACGAGGCAAGGTACTCGACCTCGCGAGGCGTGGCGGTGGGATAGCCGGGCAGGAAACCATGCTCAATCAGCAACTGCCTTGCCTTGACGATATCGCGCCGGCGGACAAGCAGATCCAAATCACCGGCCTCGCGAAGGGCGGGATTTCCATAGGCATCCGCGGCCAAAATCGGTCCCTTGAATGCGGCCGCTGGAATTGTGCACGAGCGGAACAACTCCAGAATGCGAAATAGTTCTCCGGTGAGGAATAAACTTCGCCGGGCGTTTGCCGCCGCGAATTCCCGCAGCGGCCGCATAAAGGGATCGGGAACGGATTCGGCGCTGGCCTTTGACAGGCTCTCCAGCAGCAATGGCCGCACGCGATGCCGTCGCGCCAAGCCGGCAATTATTTCCCAATCAAGCTGCTCAGCGACGATGTCGCGAATGCGTTGCAGCGATGGTTCAGTGTGAGTGGTTTTGGCGCAGGCCAGCAGAAGCCGTCGTTCCGGGGAATCGGCGTGGCCGGCTAGCGAAGGATTTGCAAAACGAAAAGCCATCAATTCGTTGGGTTTCGTTACCAGTTCTCCCGGTGCGGAATTATGAGACAATCGGCGTCGCCGGAGCTGTCCTCCTCATATCTTCGGTCATTGGACGGCCTTCAATTCGATCGGAATCACTGTGTTCTGCCTGCAAATACGGTTACATTGCCACGATGCAATCCCGCCGCGAATTCTTGCAATCGGCCGCACTTGTTTCCGGCGCTCTTGGCATGGGTGCAACGCTGACCGAATCGATCGAACGCGCGCTGGCGATCGAGCCGGAGCCGCTCAGCACGTATCTCGATGCCGAGCATGTCGTCATTCTCATGCAGGAAAACCGCTCGTTCGATCATTGCTTCGGCACGCTGTCCGGCGTGCGCGGGTTTAACGACCCGCGGGCCATCATGCTTCGCAACAACAATCCGGTTTGGGTGCAGACCAACGCCGCCGGGGAAAGCTATGCGCCATGGCGGCTGAACATCCGCGAGAGCAATTCCACGTGGACCGGCTGCCTGCCGCACACCTGGCCCAGCCAGGTGGACGCCCGCAATGGCGGGCACCACGACGGCTGGCTCGACGCCAAAAGGCCGGCTGAAAAGCATTACAAAAACCTGCCGCTGACGCTCGGCTATTACACGCGCGACGATATTCCCTTCCACTACGCGCTGGCTGATGCGTTCACCGTTTGCGACCAGCATTTCTGCGCCTCGCTAACGCCCACCTCGCCCAATCGCCTGCATTTATGGACCGGCACCATTCGTCATGGCGGGGCCGCCGATGCCCCGGCCTGCGTGCGCAACGAGCAGGCCGAGCACTTGCATCCCCCGGGCTGGACCACTTTTCCCGAGCGCCTCGAAGACCACGGCGTCTCCTGGAAAATCTACCAGAACGAAGTGACGCAAAGATCGGGATTCACCGAAGAGCATGAACTGTGGCTCAGCAACTTCGGCGATAACCCGATGGAGTATTTCAGCCAGTATCACGTTCAATTTGCCAAAGGGCATCGCGATTTTCTCCAGCGCCAGGTGCAGAAACTGGAAGCTGAATTGCAGGCGATGAAAACGCAACAGGCTGGCGAACCCATTTCCCCTGAGGAAGCTGCCGCCCTGAAAGAAAAACTAGCCGCGTACACGGCCGCGCACCAGAACGCCGTGATCGAGCGCGATCGCTGGAGCGTGGAGAATTTTGAAAAGCTATCCCCGCGCGAACGAAGTCTGCATGAGAAGTCATTTGCGACCAACGCCGGCGATCCTTCCTATCGCGACCTGGCCGAGCTGGCGTATCGCGACGGCGATGCCGACCGCAAAATGCATGTTCCCAAGGGCGATGTGCTTCATCAATTTCGCAAGGACGTGCAGGAGGGGAAGTTGCCAACGGTCAGTTGGCTGGTTGCACCGGCGAAGCTATCGGATCACCCCGATGGGCCATGGTTTGGGGCGTGGTATTGCTCCGAAGCGATGAGCATCCTGACGCAAAATCCAGAGGTGTGGAAGAAAACGATTTTCATTCTCACCTACGACGAAAACGACGGCTATTTTGACCACGTGCCGCCGTTTGTCGCGCCCGCGCCGGGGAAGCCCCAAACGGGAACCGTATCCAACGGCATCGATACCCGCGGCGAATACGTCACGCTGGAACAGGATCGCAGCCAAAGCCACAGCGGCCCGCGGGAAAGCCCGGTTGGATTGGGATATCGCGTGCCGATGGTGGTGGCATCGCCCTGGAGCCGCGGCGGGTGCGTCTGCTCGCAGGTGTTCGATCACACCTCGGTGCTGCAATTCCTGGAAAAGCTGCTGACGCATAAGACCGGCAAGCCGATCGTGGAAACCAACATCAGCCGCTGGCGGCGGACGGTGAGCGGCGATCTGACATCGGTTTTTCAACCCGCGACGGCCAAGGAATCGGGCAATCCGCCATTCCTCGGGCGGGATCCTTTCTTCGAGCAGATTGACCGCGCCCAGTCTAAGCCGCCGCCATCGGGCTTCACGAGGCTTAGCGACGAAATGGTCGCGCAAATCCGCCAGAATCCGGCCGACGCCAAATGGCTTGCGCGCCAGGAACCCGGCATTCGCCCATCCTGCGCGCTGCCTTACGAGCTGTTCGTCGACGGCGCGCTGAGCGCTGATCGCAGCCGTATCACGATCCGGTTTCATGTCAGCAATGATCGTTTCGGCGACCGTTCGGCAGGCTGTCCATTCACGGTTTACGCCATCACTGCTGATGGCAAGCAAACGATTCGCAACTACGCCGTCATCGCCGGCGACAAGCTGGAAGACTCCTGGCCGCTCGGCGATTTTGCCGACGGAAAATATCATCTCCGCGCCTACGGTCCCAATGGCTTTTTCCGCGAGTTCATCGGCGATGCGAACGATCCGCGTGTCGAATTGCGACTGGGCAATACGCCACGCGGCGAAGTGGAAATCCACATCGCCAATCGCGATGCGGACAAAGCGGTCGCGGTTCAGATTTCCGACCGATCATATAAAGCCGCCGATGTGAAACGATCCATTTCCGCGGGCGAAACCGCAGTTTTGACACTGGACGTGAAGCGCAGCTTTTATTGGTGTGACTTCGTCGTGCGGATTGAAGGGTTCGATCATTTCGAGCATCGCTTCGCCGGGCGGGTGGAGACAGGCCGGCCAAGTTTCACCGATCCGGCGATGGGTGGCGTTATATAAATGCGCGGCGCGCGAAATTCCCGAATTAGATACGCGCGACATGTTCGAAATGCGGGGAATCGCAGCGTGGGCAAGCTCGCCTGGCGCGTACGCCTCCAAACCCTGCCGGCTGAAGCGAAAGACTTGACGCGAAGGCGCGAAGAAGGACGAAGAAATCGAAGTAATTCCCTGCGGTTAGCCTGCTCGCACTGTCTTCGCCCACTTCGTTTTCTTCGCGCCTTCGCGCCAAATTTCCGGAGGGGCGTGGGATTATTCGCCTACCGCTCTATATCGGTGCACAAATGGTGAGCGAACACGCGAGAGTTCGCCCACCCCACACGAGCCCCATCGAGCTGTCCCCATTTTCCCAGCCTCGTGTTTTCCTCGACCGTCGATCCTCAACAATCCCAACATTCACGCCGTGGACGAGCGCCAGCGAGGACGCGGATCCTGCGCCCCTGACACAAATCCGCGTCCTCGCTGGC
>DASRRM010000507.1:0-3812 GCA_035695715.1 Tepidisphaeraceae bacterium | reverse complement strand
CAACGGTGGGCGAGTACGCCCACCCTGCGGAATTTGATGGGCCAGTTACGGCCGACGGTGCACAATCGACTGCATTATTATTTTTCCGGCCGGCGCAAGAAGATCCCGGCTCCCGCGTATCGCCCCTGCATTAACGAAAAGAAGGTGCCCCATGACGCGAACCAACATTTTGTCCCTCCAATTCACCGCGGCGTTTGTTTTGGCCCTGCCGCTGCTTCTGCGGGCCGATAATCCTGCGTCCGGCATCAAATTCGACTATTCCAAGCCGGCCGGGGTGACTGACAATTCGAGAAACGACTGGAAAAGCGGACGCGGCGGGAAGCAGGATGGCATTCCCGATAACCTGATGCTTCGCATTCTTTGCCCAAAACACACCGGCCTTACCGTCCAGGATCATCCCTCAATTTTCTGGTTCATGGATAAGCCGGTGACCGGGAAATACAAATGCCGGTTTTCCATCACCAACCCCAACGATGTCGAGCCGCTGTTCGAGAAGGATATCGATCCGAAAACAGCGGTGGGAATTCAGCGCATGGACTTGAAGGATCTGACCAAGCCGCTGCAGTCAAACACGGCTTACGAGGTGTCGGTAACGATTATCGTTCCCACGGATCAGCCCAATGAGCCGCATTCCAGCGCCGAGATCAAGCGGATAGCGGCCCCGGAGCGGCTGATTTCCAAGCTGCTGACGCGCCCGACGCCTGCCGAGCGGGCCGTGGTCTATGCCCACGATAAGATCTGGTACGATGCGCTGGCGGCCATTTCCGATCAGATCGTCGCCGACCCGAAGAATGCAGCCCTTCATCAGGAGCGTGCCGAACTGCTCAGGCAGGGCGAATTGCCCGATGCCGCGCATTACGATGAAAGCCTGGCGAAGTAACAGGACTTTGCGTTTCCCGATAATCAGTCCAGCGCCAATTGCGGTCGTGCTACATCGCAAATCCAATCCCCGCTATCATCCACCCAATGCTCAGCGGCTACATCGTACTCGCCGGGGTGATCGCCTTCCTCGGCGTGCTTACGGCAATACTTACTATCACTGTGATGGCTATCGCGCTGCTTCGTCCCCCGCGAATGACCGATGGGAAGGCAGTGTGGGTTTTGCGGCGAATGTCGCCGGGCGATCTGGGGTTGAGCTTTGAAGAGGTTCACTTCAACGTGCGCGACGAGCAGAACGGCCAGATGCTGAAAATCGCCGGATGGTGGATCCCCAGCGCAGAAGCCGGCGGCAACTGCGTTGTGCTGCTGCACGGCTACGCCGACGCCAAGGTCGGGGCGATCGCCTGGGCCCCGCTCTGGAACGCCATGCATTACAACGTTCTGGCGATTGACCTCCGCGCCCATGGCGAAAGTGGCGGCATCTATTCCACGGCGGGCTTTTGGGAACGCCATGACCTGTGCCAACTGCTCGATCAGCTTCGTGCCGAGCGGCCGGCCGACACGAGGCGGCTGGTGCTGTTCGGCGTAAGCCTGGGCACCGCCACCGCCATCGCCACCGGCGCTCTTCGCGATGATTTATCAGCTTTGGTTCTGGAAAGCCCCCCCGCCGATTTCAGCGCCGCCGCCATGTCTCACATGGACCGCCTGGGCGCGCCGGGGCGGTTTTTCCAGCGGATGGCGCTCTTGCTGGCCGAGCGCATCGCGCATTGCCGGTTGGCGGATGTTCGGCCGGTCGAGCTTCTTCCCAGGGTGCATTGCCCGGTGCTGATCATTTCGCCCGACGACGATCCGATGGTGAGTCAAGCCGAGCGCACCGCGATGCGCGAAGCACTGGAATCGCGCCATCGCCCTGGCGCAGATGGCTATTGGTCGGTCAACACCAGGCACATGCTGGCCCTCCACGCCGACCCAACTGAATATGACCGGCGCCTTGGCGATTTCCTAAACACCGTGCAGGAGCAAAAGCCCAAATGAGGAACTGCGCCCGTGGCTCCCCGCTTGCGCCTTCGCCGCACTCCCCGCGCAGCGAACCCGATACTGCGCGAAAGCAAATTGGGGCGCGGATCAACGACCGCCCGGTCAAACCCCCGTGAAAACGCGCGAAGGCTCGCGGGTTACGGGGGCGGCAGGCAGCGGGTCGGGTGCGGCAGCCTGTCGATCAATCAAGACATCCTGGCCCTCTTCCAGAATTCCCAGCGCGCTGGCCGGTTCGCCGCACAGGGCGCGGATGGCCTGGTGGTCTTCGGCATCCAGGGCGGATCGGCGGGCGGTGCGGAGGGTGGAGGGTTCGATCGGCTCGCGCAGCACGCCGCGGTCGTGGCCGCACAGGATGCGGTCGACGATGGGCATTGGGGCGAGGACGGCCTGGCGGTAGGGAACAATGATGACGTCGGGGGCGGCTTCGAGAACCAGGTCGGCCAGGTATCGCCACCATGCTGCCCGCCGCCACGCCGGGCGCTTGAGCTGTGCGATGTCCTCGAGCGTTTTGCGGGCGCGGGCCGAAAGGGTTGGGTCTTGCAGGCCGCCATTCCAGAGATCCGCAACCTGCGCGGTTTTCAGATGCTCGAAGGTGGTTTTCCAGCTTGCGATGGTGTCGAACGGATTTCGCACGCAGACTGCCACGCGCGCGTGCGGCATGGCGCGGCGAAGGCCGCGAAGCCGGCTGAGAAATCCCAGCGGGTTCTTCACGCCGAGCACGAAGTCATCGTTGACGACAGTAGGAACATAGGCGCTCTGCTCGTTGGCGCCGACGGTTTCGTCCGTGACCTTGCCATCGCGCAGTTTGTTCTGGATGGGACGGCCTTCCAGCACATCGCGGCGAATGTCGCGGTAGAACGTGGCAACGCCGTAGGGAATCGGCTCTTTACGCAGGGAGCGGGCGATGCCGTCGGGTTCGTTGAGGACGACGGCGTTGTCGAAGCGGTTGAGGAGGTTGCAGAGATAGCTGGTGCCGCTGCGGGGAATGCCGGTGATGATGATTTCCGGCATGGGACCGGACTTGCGGTGTGATGTCGAGATGGCGCGCGGTGATCGGCCTGAGGAAACCGCCGACGGGCTGGGCGGCGGTTTGAACAGCGGGGCATAGTCTTCGTCAATTTCCAGCGGTTCGGCGAGATCGGGGTATTCGGCGCATAAGCTTCGCACAAGATCGGCCAGCGCCGGCTCGCGCCGGATAACGCTGGGGCAATGATAGTGCGCGAAAAATGGGAGGTTGTCGCCATCGATCGGCTTGAGATGAGCGGGGAAGTTATAGCGCTCGTCAAGACTGAGGTACGGCAACTGCAGCTTGGCGACGGCGACCGGCAGGGCAATCTGATCGAGATGCGGGCGCTTCAGGCGGATTCCCCAGCGCGCGTCAATCCGCCGGCAACATTCGACCCAGGCATCGCCCAAACCGGCCAGCGGGTCGACGGCGATGAACCCGGCATTAAAATATGGGAGAACGGTGGTACCGAAGAGCGTGGTGGCGACGCGCGCTTCGGGCACGCGAATTCCCGCCGCCGAATAGGCCCGGCGCCATTGGCGGGGGCAGATGATGTTGGGCAGGTCGGCGGGTTTGGCAGCGAAGGGAATGTCGCGGCTGGGAATGCCGCAAAACGGGCGCAGCAGGAGCATGTCGGTGTCGAGGAACACCAGGCGATCGTGGTCGGTTTCGATTTTCAGGCAGGAGACCTTGTTGCCGATCGGGTAATCGGGGTGGATTTCGTTTTTGATCTTGACGATGCGAACGCTCATCTGGCCAAGGAGGGAGAGGGTGGTTTGCGATGGCGTGGCGAAGAGTTCGGCGGGGGTTGGGATGGCGGCGACGAGCTCAAAATCGCACTTCAGATTCCGCCGCAACGATGCCGCCAGCAGCAGCGCTTTATTTTCCA
>DASRRM010000506.1:0-3321 GCA_035695715.1 Tepidisphaeraceae bacterium | reverse complement strand
GAAGTAAGCGGATTCCCGAACCCCGCTTACTACGGGAGTACCCTTCGTGCGCGGCTCCTTCCTCCGCCAGAACTATTAAACCGCAACCAAAACGCATGCATTTCTCTTCTTCCTCGCGCCTCGCGAGCTTCCCGCATTTCTCATCACCCCTAATCCGCCACGATCCTTTCCTCCACAGCCTTCAACTCGATCGGCTTATTCTTCTCCGCGGGCTTCAATTCCCGGTAATCCATCGATTTGTCGAAGACCACTTTCCCGCCCGCGGCGATCGCGTCGGGGTTGTTGGGGATTTCATCGCCGGTGTCGAAACGCGGGTCTGCGCCGGCGGCGATGTACGCCAGATGCGTGCTGTCGGCACTGAAAACCGGCAGCCCGCGAACCCAGGTGAACGGCTTGCCTTCGATATCATCCACCACGATGAACTCGGACCGATCATGGCCCGGCTTATTGCGGTCGGCGACGTAAACCACATGCCGCCCGTCGGGGCTGAAGCGCGGGCCGGCGGCAAGCCAGTCGTAATCGCGGCCGGGAATTCCATCCACCACCACGCACCATCCCTCGCCGCGCTGGGCGACATACGCCACCCGCCGGCCGTCGCGGCTGAAGGTGAGCGACGAGACGCCGTCGTAGGGCGGGCCGGATCGGCCATCGACCATCGCCACCACATCCCCCGCCCGCCGGGCCGCGTAGGCGGAATGTTTTCCATCGGCGCTGAAGACCAGGCTGCCATCGAAAATCCATTCGCATTTGGGGCCGGCGACGCCGTCAATGATTGTGCGCATCGCGCCGGATTTGCCCGCCACAAAACCGAGATGCGCGCCATCGTCGCTGAAGGTCAGGCTCATGGGCCGAAGTGCGTCGTAGGGTTTGCCTCGCTCGCCGTTGACCACCACGAATTGCTCCGCCCCGCGCGTGCCGACGTAAGCGATTTTGCGGCCATCAAGGCTGAACACCGGCCATCCGACGGCATCGAAAATCGGCCCTTCAGAGTCATCCAGCACAACCTGATATTTCCCATCCCGCTTGGCGGCGTACGCCAGATGCACGCTGTCAGCACTGAATTTTAGCGAGCCATCGGAAATCTCATCGTAAGCCCGCCCTTGTGCGCCATCATCCACCACGCGCATTTTGCGATCGTTCTCGGCGACGTAGGCAAACCGCCGGCTGTTGGGGCTGAAGGTCGCCGAGTCATCCCAGATGCGGTCGTAGGATTTGCCCTCGGTGCCGTCCAGGACGGCATACCAATGGTCATTGCGCTCGGCCACGGATGCCAGGTGATTTCCGTCGGGGCTGAAAAACGGAGAGCCATCGGCAACGCGCTGGTATTCCTTTCCTTCAGCGCCATCGACAACGATCACGAGATTGTCGTCGGCCGCCCGCTTGATATAAGCGCTGCGCGACGCGTTGGCGTTGATGACAACGCCATGGTTGGCGGGAATGTCGGCAACGGAAGGAATGGTTGCCAGCGCGCGAATATCGGTCTGCAGGCGATTGTGATTCTGCGCCAGCGCGAAACCGCTGGAAATGCAGACAGTCAGGAACGCGAAAGTTCCGAGGCAAGCCGCGCGGTTCATGTCGGCCCCTTGCTGTTGGATGGCGGGGTGAGTGCGATGGCGTAACCGCCGATAGTCTGCCGCGCGGAAGTTCGGGAGGCAAGGGGTGTGGCCCGGAGGCAGCTCAACAGGATTGGCGGATTGCCACGTAAATTCCTACTCCGGCAACGCCTTTCCCCTGGTCTCGGGCGCGAACCAGATGATGATCATGCCGACCAAATAAACCAGCGTGATGATCGCGGCTGACCTGGCGTAATCTTCGTGGTAATAATCGACCAGCTTCCCGCCCCAGATCGCGCCGCCGGCGGCGAGAATTCGGCCGGTGTTGTAGGCAATACCTTGTCCCGTGGCGCGGACCCGCGTGGGAAACAGTTCGGGCAGATACAGCGGAAGCCATCCGAAGAACGAGGCCGTCAGCGCGCCGACCAGAAACATCATCACCATCATTCCAGGGCCAAAGGTATGGAAATAGCCGAACAGGACCTTGGTGGCCGCGAACGAGAGCAGGCACATGCCGAAATATGTAATGCGCCGGCCGAGCTTTTCCGCCAATAGCGCGCTGACGAAACATCCGACAATCGCGCCGATGGCGATGAGGAACAGGCTCTTGGCGGAAGTATGAAGCCGCGGATCGGGGGCGAGCTTATTGACCCACGGCGAAATCGATAATTGGACTGCGCCCCAGGTCCCGATCAAAGCGACCGAGGACAGGGCGATGCCAAGAATCGCCTTGGACAAAAGCGGCGGGCGCATTACCTCGCGCACGGGCTGATTGGGCTGGGCGGTGGAAACCGAATGCCGCCATTTCTCCGATTCCGGCACGAAGAGCCGGATGAGCAAGGTAAGGACCGCCGGCGAAAGTCCCAGCAGCATCACCCAACGCCACGAATCGATTGAGACCTGGAAAATCAGGCCCATGACGCCGGTGATGGCGAATCCCAAATTGGCGGAGATGCCGATCACTCCGGCAAGGATCGGCCGGCGGTTATTCGGCCAGCATTCCATGACGAGCGCTACGCCAAGCGACCACTCGCCGCCCATGCCAAGCGCCGCCAGGAGGCGCAGCACGAGCAGATGCCAGGGTTGCTGGGCGAAATATCCCAGGCCGGTGAATGCTGAATAAACCAGGACGCTTAGCGCCATGCCGCGCACGCGCCCGAGGCGGTCGCCGAGCCAGCCGAACAGCAAGCCGCCAACCGCCGCCCCCACCAGCCAGGCGGCGGTGATATAGCCGATCCACGCGCCAATATCCGGCGACTTCTTGCCCAACATCTGCTGAAGGGCCGGCCGGGCGATGAGGGGAAAGATCCCCTGTTCCAGGCCGTCAAACATCCAGCCAAGAAACGCGGCGAGGAGGACGAGCCAAGCGCCGCGGGGGATTGCAGCATGCGGGCGGGTCGGGTCGGGGAGCGTGGGTGTGGAGGGTATGGTCATGTGAGGAATTTGTGGCGCTAAGAGCCATCAACGAAGGTGTTGAGGTTACACAGATGGAGTTCGGCGAGCAATGCGAACCGGCCGGGAATAAAGGCGAGTCCATCGCGTAATGTCATTTTGGAAAAATGGCTTGAACAGGTTGATCGAGCGGGCAATCGTCATCCTGATCTGAGGTACTCCGGAGGATCTGGCTGACCTTCGCGGACCGGCAAGATCCTTCGGAGTACGTGCTTTGAAAATGTAGGGCGGGCACTGCCCGCCAACACCGTACTCGGCGGGCAGTGCCCGCCCTACATGAGTTTCATGCGTAGCGGGTACGGTGCAGCCGCATGAG
>DASRRM010000505.1:0-21280 GCA_035695715.1 Tepidisphaeraceae bacterium | reverse complement strand
TTTGCGAATTTCATGGCTTCCTCATGGTTGAGCGCCCTTAGCAAGTGAAGAATGAAGAATGAGGTCACACCCGACCACGCTGCTTCATCCCTATTTTCCCATCACGCCCACGTGACCTTGGGCATCAAACTCGCGCAGCTCCTTCGTCGTGATCAGTTTCTCTTGCGTCAGCAAATTGTCCAGCGGCTTGGGATTCAGGTTATTGGTCTGTGCATACCGCAGGGCATCGTTTTCCAGCACGTCCTTACTTGCAGCGCTGGTGCTCAGGCCGCTCGTATTCGCGTTTGCCGTCGCCTTGGACAGATCGTAATTGGCGGGAAGATCGTCGCGCTGCACATAGCCAACCGTCCCCTTTGGCGTCTTGACCTTATAAAAACCCTGATCCACCCCAACGACCTGGAGCTGCGTGTCGGCAGGCACGGTTTCCAGCGGATCGTCCAGCAGAATGCCTGCCTTGGCGTGGATTTCAACCGACTGCTGAATCTTAACCGAATCAGCGATGCTGATTCCCGCGATGACAACCACGACGGCGGTGGCAAAAGTGCGTCGAAGGGCCGGCGAGATGGCGCGATGGGACCGAATCATGTTGATCTCCCGTAACTGGACAGGTGCTTGCTTTGCTGTATTTACCATTCTCGCACTGGCATGGCAACTTTTCGTCACTTATCTTTCGCGACATATACGCCGTCCCAATCCGCCCCCGGCGGATCGTGCCGCAGCTTTTCGACACGCTTAAGCAATGCCGCCGCGGGCTTGTCGTCCGGGCAGCGCAAAAGCAGTTCCTTCAAAATCGCCTCGGCCTTGTCCCACTGTTGGCTCTGATACAGCGGAAATGCCGCGGAATAACCTTCGACTTGAGCCGCCAAATCGCCGACCGGTTGCCCCTCGGCCATCAGTTCATAAACGCCGACGGCTTTGAGTTTTCCCTTGACGCGAAGGTCATCGAGCCGCCGAAACACGAAATGATCTTTGGCGGCAAGTGCCGTCGACTCGGCGACCAGAATGCGCGAGCCGTAAAGTTTGTTTGCGCCTTCGAGCCGGCTGCCGAGATTGACGTTATCGCCCATCACGCCGTAGCTGAATTTCTGCTGCGAGCCCAGGTTGCCGAAGACCATCTGCCCGGTGTTGACGCCAATGCGGGTCACGACGTTCTTTGCCCCCAGAGCGGCCATCTCCGCGATGATTTCCGTTTCGCGTTTTCTCATCCCCAGCGCCGCCCGGCAGGCGCGGATGGCGTGGTCGCTTTGCAGGATCGGCGCGCTCCAGAACGCCATGATTCCATCGCCGAGATATTGGGCCACGGTTCCGTTGGTCGAAAGGATGACGCCGGACATCTCAGTCATGTAGTAATTGATGACGGTGGCGAGTTGCTCGGGCGCCATCGATTCGCTCAAGTCGGTGAATCCCTGAAGGTCGGTGAAGATGACGGTGATTTCACGCCGTTCGCCGCCCAGTTCCAGGGCCGAGGTGCTCCTTTCGATTAGCGCCGCAATTTCCGGGGACAGATACTGCGACAACGCCTTGACCACGAAGCGGCGTTGGCGGTCTTCCTTCAGATAGCTCCAGGCGAAGGCGGTGATGATCGTGGCAATCAATGCCGTGAGCGGCGTAACCAGCGGCACCCAGCGAATCTGCTCGGCGCGAAACATTGCGATCGCCACCAACACCAACACCAACACAACAGCCAATGATGCTGCAAGTTTGAGCGTGGTCCGCCGGGGAAAAAGCACGCCCAATCCCGAGATAAACGCCAACACGAAAGTTGCCACGGCCACGGGAAGGGGTGGAATGGTTTGAACGGTCTGGCCATCGATCAAGTTGTCGATGGCGGTGGCCTGAACCTCAACGCCGGGATACAGATCGGACCAAGGAGATGACTTAAGGTCGTACATGCCCTGCCCAATACTCCCGAACAACACAATCTTGTCGCGGAACATATCCGGGGTAACGAGCCACCTGGCGGCCTGCGAGGGATTCTGCGAAGCGGAAAAAACGGCACTCGCCGAGACGTACCGGTAGGTGCTCTGTGACGGCTGATTCTGATCAGTCTCGCCCGGACCATAGTAATGCAGGCGCATCGTTTTATTCGCCCAGCGGGGCGGCGTGATCCCAAGCATCTGCACGGTTCGCAGCGCCAGACTCGGCATCCCTTCAACAACGGGCTTATAGTCGCGCACGACCGCATCTTTCAAAATATTGGCGGCCCCGAACACTGGCGGCCTCTTCGTTCTTGGCGCGAAAATCTGTGGCTTCCCATCCTTATCGACCGTCGTCGCGATGATCACGGGAATGTGAATCGAGTCCAACTGACTGGCGAAATATTCATCGTTGCCTGAGGGGCCCTCAAAAGTCATGTCGATTACCACGGCCCGCGCATGCATCGATTCCGCGTACTGCGCCGCACCGCCCCAAAGGTTGCGCGGGAAAGGGAATTTCACGCCGTGCTTGGCAAGTTCAACCATCGATTTGTCATCGCCGGCCACGATGACGATCGGCCCCCCGGTTCGGCCTTCAAATTTACGGCAATGGTAAAGGCGATCGTAAAGGGTGTCGTCAAGTCTGGACATGGTACCGGAGGTCAGTGGAAGATAATGCAATCCCACCGTCGCCAACGTCGCAATCGCAGCAATATTGAACGCGGCGAAGACTTTCCGCAGAGGATGTTGAGGAGTGAATCGAACCGGGGCCCGCATGTGGCCAGTTTCACGTCAGATCGCCCGCCTCGCAAGTCATGGGGTGAATTTAATTGGGTTGCATGCGAGCGATGAAATACCGCTGGTCAGCTCAGCGCTGAATCCAACAAGGAAACCCGCGGTTGCGCAAGACGCCGGTTCTGAGGTACTCCGAAGAGCCGGGTTCTTCCCTCGGTGGCCAGCGCTACCCACCCGGCTCTTCGGAGTACCTCAGAACCGGCGTTCTAACGCGTGCAAGTCGTTATTTCCTACACCACCACTTCTGCGCCCCTGCCCTCCGCGATCGTCTGTCCGATGCATTCCATCAGGCGGTCGATGGGCAGCGATTTGGGCAGGAAGACATTTCCGCCGCTGCGGTAGCTGCCGCAGGGGGCGTCGGATTCGGAGACCAGGGCCGTCAGAAACAGGATTGGGGTTTCATGCAATTGCGAATCGTGGCGGATCATCGCGGCCACTTCGCTGCCTTCGAGGTTCGGCATCATCACATCGAGAAGGATCAGGTCGGGGCCGAATTCATGGGCAGTGGCCAGGCTTCGCGTTTCGTCGTTTTCCTCCGCCACCTCGTAATACCCCAGCGATTCCAGATGCGCCTTGAGCATCGAGGAATATTCCGCTTCATCATCGATAATTAAGATTCGTGTCTTCATAGCTTCTACTCTCTTTCCCCAGTTTGGCGGCGGCAAGCTTTGACTTTGTTCCCTTCGAGCGTTCTGATATTCACGTCCCCAAAACCGCGGGTATCAGGTATACAGCTTTTATGTTCTGTCATCGCGATTACCGAGCCATCGCGCTTCGCGGACGTGAACTCCTTCTATCGGTAACAGACGCAAAACCCGCGCGGAGGTTACAAAAAATATGGCCGATCGACATACGATTTTGGTAGTCGATGATGAGCCGGACGTCGTCAAGAGCGTTCAGGACCTTCTGCGGCTGGAATATCGCGTGCTCGGCGCGACCCGCGCCAAGGCTGCCATGGACATCATGAGCAGCGAAGAAGTCCACGTCGTCATGACCGACCAGCGCATGCCCGACATCACCGGGGTCGAATTCCTCCGGCAAATTCGCGGCGACTATCCCGAAGCCATCCGCCTGCTCTTCACCGGCTATGCCGACATCCGCGCGGTCATCGACGCCATCAATCAGGGCAATGTTTACCGTTACATCACCAAGCCTTGGGACCCGGAGGAACTGGAGGCGACCATTCGCCAGGCCGTCGAGCGCTATGACCTGTTAGTGGAACGTCGAAAGCTGATCAAAAATTTGCAAATTAGTAATACCGAGCTGGCGACGGCTAATGCCGAACTGAGCCGGGCCAATGAACTGAAGCGCGCCTTCATCCAGGTCGCCAGCCATGAATTGCGCACCCCGTTGACGATTCTGCTCGGGCTGGAGCAACTGGCATTGCAGCAGGCGATCGATCCCAACCCGTTGCGGCCACTGCTGATGCGGATTGACATGGCCGGCAAACGCCTCCAGCGCATCATCGACCAGCTCGTGAAAATGCTCAGCGCCGGCAACTTCGACAAGGCCCTCGATCGCACGCCAACCGACATGGCGGCGCTGCTGACCGATGCCGCCGAGGAAGTGCGGCCGTTTATTTCACTTCGCAAGCAAACGCTCGACCTGAGAATTCCAGCCGACCTGGGAATGCTCGGCGTCGATGCATTAAAAATCCGCGATTGCATCAGCCATCTCATGCTCAATGCGGTGAAATTCACGCCCGACGGCGGGCGGGTGACGCTGGCGGCCAATCGCACGCCGACCGGCATCGAAATCCGTGTCAGCGACACCGGCACCGGCATCGACAGCGCATGTCTGACGCGGGTTTTCGAGCCATTTTTCACCGGATTTGACGTATCACATCATTCATCGGGCCATTACGAATTTGGCCGGCGCGGACTGGGACTGGGCCTTTCGATCGCCCGCGCGTTCATCGAGATGCACGGCGGAACGATCGCCTGCCAAAGCGAAGTCGGAAAGGGAAGCACGTTTGTGATATGGCTTCCAACCGACGCGCCGCGGGAGGCCAGTCCATCCCTCGGCGCGCAGGCCGCTCCGGCGAGTTAGGACGTTTTTTCAGTTTGGCACCATCGCTCCAGGGTTGTCATCCTGAGCTCGGGATGACGGTCTACTGATGTTAACAGTCCCACAGGCGCGATGCTTTATTCCACTGGTTTGGGCCAATTCCGCGCGGGGAGACGATTATGAACGCCCGCCCCAGCCCCCGACTTGCCGCCATCCTTCCAGGCTATGCCTGGAGCACCGCCGTACTGGTGATCATCATCAGCGCGCTGGCGATGGCCGGGTGGATATTCTCCGTTGATGTTTTCCACCGCCCATCTCGTCCCGGCAATCCATCGATGAATCCCCTCACGGCCGTCGCGATGATGCTGGCCGGAATCTCGCTTGCGCTGGTCATCCGCAAGCCGCCACGCGGTCACCTGCGCCGCCAAATCGCCATCGCCTGCGCGGCCGTCGTGTTGGCCGTCGGCATTCTGAAGTTCCTGGGAGGCGGCTTGCCCCTGGCGCCCGACCGCTGGCTGTTTCCCGTTCGGTCGGCGAGCAATCCCATGGCGCCCAACACCGCCGGCGGATTTCTTTGTCTTGGGGCGGCGCTGTTGCTGCTCGATTACCCCACCCGCCGCGGTCACCCGCACGTCGTCTTCGCAATCCTTACCGCTGCCGCCGCACTGCTTGCCCTTACCGGTTATGTGCAGGGGGTGATGTGGTTTTACCAGGTCAGCGGGTATATCCCGATGGCGCTGAGCACCGCCATCACTTTCCTGCTGCTCGGGACGGCCATCCTCGCGGCCCGGCCGCACCTCGAGCCAATGGCCACGCTGCTCAGCGAAACAGCAGGAGGCGTTGTCGCCCGGCGTCTTCTGCCGGCGGCAACGCTGCTGCCGCTGGCCTTGGGATGGCTCTGCCTGCAAGGCAGCCCGCGCCTCTACGACCGGGGCTTGAGCATCACACTCTTCAGCGTGCTGATGACCGCGACCTTCATGGCGCTGGTCTGGTGGAACGCGCGGTTTCTGCGGCGGCTGGATGTCGAGCGCCGCCGCGCCGAACAACGGGTTGATGAAGAGCGCCATCTTTTGCGCTCGTTGATCGACAATCTTCCCGACATGGTTTTCGTGAAAGACCGCGAGCATCATTTTTTGCTGAACAATCTCGCCCATGCCCAGGCCCTGGGCGCGGCGGATCCTGAATCGATGCTGGGAAAGTCCGATCTCGATTTCTTTCAGCCACAACAATCCCAGCAATTTCGCGACGAGGAACGCGACGTCGTCCGCACCGGCGTTGCATTGATCGACCGCGAGCAGAAAATCCAGGACCCGGCCGGACTCACCCGCTTCCTTACCGTCACCAAAGTCCCCCTCCGCGATTTAAAGGGACAGATCGTCGGCATCGTGGGAATCGCCCACGATATTTCCAAGCGCAAACGAGCCGAGGAGGAGCGCGACCGCTTTTTCACGCTGTCGGTCGACTTGATGTGCATTGCCGGGTTCGACGGGTTTTTCCGAAGAGTCAACCCCGCATGGGAAGCAACGCTCGGCTATACGCCCGACGAGCTGACCAGCCGCCCCTGGATTGACTTCGTCCATCCCGACGATGTGCAGGCGACGGTTGCCGAGGGAACAAAGCTGGCGCTGGGGGCCGTGACAATCTCGTTTGAGAATCGATATCGCTGCAAGGATGGAAGCTTTCGCTGGCTGTCGTGGACGGTGGTGCCGATCGTGGCGGACCAGATCATGTACGCCGTCGCCCGCGATATTACCCAGCGCCGCGAAAACGAGGACAAGCTGCGCGAGACCAACCAGCGCCTTGCCGAAGTGCTGGAATCCGAGCTTCAGGCACAGCAGGCGCTTCGCACCGCGCAAAACACCATGGTGCAAACCGAAAAGCTGGCCGGTCTGGGGCAAATGGTGGCCGGCGTGGCGCATGAGATCAACAACCCCCTCTCGTTCGTCAGCAACAACGTCGCCGTCTTGCAACGCGATCTTCGCGGCATCCTGCGGCTTCTCAATCTCTACACGCAGGCCGACGCCGTGATCGAACAATCCAATCCCTCTCTCGCAGAGCAGCTTCACGCCGTCTCCAAAGAGATGGATTTCGGCTATACGCTGGTGAACTTGCAACAATTGCTCGAGCGCTCGCGCGAGGGGCTCAAGCGCATTCAGCAAATCGTCAAAGACCTGCGCGATTTCGCCCGCCTCGACCAAAGCGATTTGCAGGAAGTGAATTTAAACGACGGCGTTCGCTCGACCATCACCATCATCCAGGGCCACGCCAAAAAACGGGGCATTTCCATCAAGGCCGACCTCGGCGATCTGCCCGGCGTCACCTGTTATCCCGCCAAGATCAATCAGGTGATCATGAATCTGCTGACCAACGCCATCGATGCATCGCATGACAATAGCGAAGTGACGATTTCCACCAGCGTAAAGGATCAGCAGACGGTTGAGATAAAAGTAAGCGACACCGGCACCGGCATCGACCCCGCCATCCGCGGGAAAATCTTCGATCCTTTCTTCACTACCAAACCGCCAGGCCAGGGCACGGGCCTGGGCCTGAGCATCAGCTACGGCATCGTCCGGGATCACGGCGGGAAAATTGATGTGAACAGCGCGATGGGAAAGGGAACGACGTTTACGATATCACTGCCGGTGAATGTCAAAGCGCCGCCAGCGTCAAGCTAATCACGTTATTCCTCAACCCCCAGCACCGCCGCCCCCGCATATTTCTTGAGCAGAGCCAAAAGCTGATCCGGATCGAATGGCTTGGTCATGTATTCCGATGCGCCGCTGCGCATCCCTTCGCTACGGGCATCGTCGTTGTCCAACGCCGTCAGGATGATCACCGGCACATCCTGCGTCTGGCGGTCGCCTTTGATTCGACGACATACCTCCCACCCGCTCACGTCCGGCAGCATCAAGTCCAGCACCACCGCGCACGGAATGCGCTCATTCATTTCGCTTAACGCATGCCGGCCATCCAACGCGGCCACATAATGAAAACCGGCAAACTCCACGTAATCCCCGATCAAACGGTTGATTTCCGGATCGTCTTCCACCACAAGTACGTGGCGGTCGGTCCATTGCCGGTTGTTGGCTGAATCCATGCAGTCGCCTCCGCGGACTTCGAGCATACTATTCTAGGTCGCATCGGGCCGAAATAGACCGCGGAAAAGGAAAGTTAAAATGAGCTGGCAATTGCCCCCGACTTCGCAGACTTTAAAAGCCATCGAACTCTACCTGTCGGTGGCATATATTTCCTCGCCGCCGTCATCGGTTCGCGCCCGCCTTGATGCGCTGAAAGCCGCCAGCGACGATGAATTTTATCGGATCGCCGCCTTCGAGCGGACGCCCGCGGATCTGCCCACCAAATATTGCGTTCGCCTCGGCAACCGTTTTTATCCCCACATGAAATTGGTAATCGAGCGTTCCCCCGACGCCGAGCACGCTCTTTTTTCCGCCGACACCCACGACCGCCACATCCTCGCCAAACCCGACTCATCCGAAGCGATGGCATTTGCCGAACTGGTGCGTAACAACCAGGAGCTGTCAAAACAAATTGAAACAAAATGGGATGACGCGGGCATCCCAACCTTCAAGCGATTTCTAAGGGACGACCTGGCCAAAAGGCGGACCGCCGCCCCGGGCGCGGAGTAACGACGTGGAGTAGCGATGCAGCGCATCCCGTCGCTCAATACATAAACCCGGCGCAGCAAACCGAGCCTCCGCTTGATACGTGCAATAGCTCCGGCGATAGTAGTCGTCCGTGGCCTGCTGTTGGTTAAAGTGACAGGCATCACGATTGGGAGATGTGCATCTGGGAAATCACGCCGGGTCTGAGGTACTCCGAAGACCCGGATCGGTCGCGCGAAAATCCCGGTCTTCAGGGATATCATCGAGAATCGTGGTTTTGCCACAAGATTTCCTTGACAGCGCCAAGCGAAAGACGCTCGCGAAGGCGCGATGGCGCGAAGACCAACGCGAAGATCGGATGCCAGGCGATTTGAGGACGATTCCGTAAAACTCGAAAGCACCCTTCGCGGCTTTCTTCGCGCCATCGCGCGTTCGCGAGCGCATTTTGGTTGCTGCCGCAGGCCGCGCGGACTCACCGGAAAACAACATGAAGAAAAAATTCTGCTTTTTACTGGCAAGCGTCGGCGTCCTGGGCCTCATGGCCGCCATTGGCGGCGCTGAGCCTGCGGCGACCAGGCCGCCGGTGGCCACCCCTTGCATGGATGTCCTGCATTTGTTCACCGCTGCCGATGTCCCTGCATTCGCGCCGACTGAAATCGCGGCACCGGACAAGCGGAAAGATGGAACCATCCGGCCAGGCCTGCCCGGCAACGCTCTGGCACAGCATCCGATGCTCTACGTCGGGGAAAACTGCAACACCATGTTCCTGGTCAATGATGGCAAGCTGATCTGGACCTTCTCCACCGGCACCGGCCCTGAATTTGACGATGTCTGGATGCTTTCCAACGGCAACATCCTGTTCAGCCGAATGGCGTACGTTGCTGAAATCACGCCGGATAAGAAAGTCGTGTGGCGATACGATTGCCATGTCCCCAATGATGCCGGCCACACGGAAATACACACTTGCCAGCCTCTTGGACTCGATAAGGTCATGTTCGTGGAGAACGGCAAGCCGCCCAGGCTGAAGGTGATCAACATCAAGACCGGCGATGTCGAGGTGAATCACGAGCTGCCGTTTAATCCCGCCGCGGGGATTCACCCGCAGTTCCGCCGCGCTCGCGTCACCGCGCAGGGAACTTATCTCATCTCCTTCCTCGGCGAAGGGTACGTCGCTGAATATGACAAGGATTTCAAGGAAATCTGGAAGTACAAAATCAATACGCCCTGGGCTGCCCTCAGGCTCAAGAATGGCAACACCCTGATCACCGACGAAAAGGACAGCCTTACACGGGAAGTGAACGCCAAAGGCGACACGATCTGGGAGTTTAATTGCAAAAAGGATCTGCCGGGCGAATACCAATTCGCCTCGGCGCCGCAAAGCTGCACCCGGCTTGCCAACGGAAACACGATCTTCACCTCGCGCGGCAAAGGCAGCCAGGGCCCTCAACTCATTGAAGTGACGCCGGGGAAGAAAGTAGTCTGGGTGCTTCAGGATTGGAAACACCTCGGCGACGGAACCGCCGTGCAAATCCTGAACGACCCCGGCGTTCCTGAAATGCCCGCGGAATCAGAGCACTGATCGGAAGAAGGAAGTGTCACAGTTTCATGCTCTCCGCCAATCTAAGACTCCCGACCCCTTAGATTCCCCCGACCTCTTAGATTCCCGCCATATCGCAATCGCACAACTCCACACGGCGCGTGTCACGCACCATCGTTTTCATAAATCACTTCCGCCACGGCCACCGGCAATTCCGGTTCCTGCGCCGCGAATGTGCCGACGGGTTGGATGATCCCCATCGGAAGCACATGTTTGCCGTTCGCTGTCGCCACGCGCCATTCCGTGGCCGACACCTGTTCCAATCCCATCTCCGCGCACTCCCGCAGCACCCGGTCCAGCGCGGCGGCGGCGGTCTTCACCAGCTTGCCCTTGCCCCATTTGCTTAATCGCAACTCGAACCATGTCCCATCCAGCAACTCCAGGCAAACGCGGGCATGCGATTTCGGCGACGCATCTGTCACCCGCGCCAGGTCGGTGAAGGCAAACTGATACATCTCCCCGGCGGTGATCCATCGATGAATGGGCGGAACCAGCGACAACGCCGGCCCCACCATAAAAAATCGAAATTGGTCAAACTTGTGCAGCACGACTCGGCGATTGGTGAATGAGACTCTCCCCACCGCAAATGCCTTGCGCCGTTCGGCGGTATAGGCACCCAGCACCTTAAGACTGCGGATGGTTCTTTCGCGGCCGGACGACTCCAGGTCATTTTCGACGATTTCGATTCCGCGCATGGCCGGCGCCGCCGCGGCCCGGGGAAACGCGGCGTGTGGCTGTCCGATGACAAATTCCGCTCCACAGGCACATTTGCCGCGGCGGCCGATTCGCCGGGCAGGGAGGTTATATTGCCGGCCGCAGGTCGGGCATTGCGTCGCCATCATCTGGTGGAGCGTGGCGGGATCATGCATCGGCTGCCGGCTGGTCATGAGAGTCTCCGGGGGAAGGGGCGAGACGAAACAGGAACGAGGTCATTCGCTGCCGCTCATCAGGCGGTACATCGATCGAAGCGTCATCCCCGCGCCAAACACGACGGGTCCCCAGAGCACGACATAGGTGCCGCCGCTGTCGGATGCGCTGCCATAACTCACCGCGGTAATGACGATTCCGCCGATCACCAGGCACAGTCCCACACACAAGCCGATCAGCGCGCGTTTTCGGACGGTTGCCGGCGGCGCCTTTGCCGCCGCGTGGCGTGCGAATGCCCCCGGCGGGTATGAAGCCGGCGCGTAAGACATCACCGGAAGCGGCGGCGGCGTGATCACCCGCGCCGGTGGGGCGGGTGTGTCGATCCCCGTCCCCGGCGCGGCGATGCGAAACATGCTGCCGCACTTGTTGCACTGTGCGCGCCGACCCACGGCGCTTTGCGGAATCCGCTCGGGTTCTTTGCAGATCGGGCAGTGAATTCGCAGCGCGGTCATGGGTGACACCCCGTTTGATGGAACAATCCTGGTTAACATGAATCACCTCATGGTTGCTTGGGGGCGGGTTCAATCGCACGATCTGCAGAACCATCCGGAACTTCATCGGGCTTCTTCATTTCCGTTGATCCGTCCAACGGCTCCCGCACCGGCGGCGTAATATCATTTTCAAACTCCGGCCGCACCGACTGACGCACTTGCACCGGCGCAGCGGTTGCGCCGCCGTACCCGTGCGCGGAAGTTGCATCCATCGATTCCTTTTCGAGCCGTGATTCCTTCATATGCTCGAAAGCGAAAATCCCGCCTCCGACCAGAATCGCCGTCACCATCGCAACGGCGACGATCACCAGCGTGTAGCTCGGCCCTGCGGCCGCCGCATGCGGCCGCGCCGGCGCGGCCCCGGCGAACGCCGGCCGCGGAATCTGAAACAGCGTCCCACATCGCCGGCATCGTCCCCGCTTGCCGAGCGATTCGTGCCCGATGATCTCCGCCTCGCCGCACCGCGGGCAGCGAAGTCGCATTCCTTCCAACATGTGCGGCTGCATCGTCATGGTGTTTCTCCGCGGGTTCGAATCGCGGCGTTGATATATTGAAACTGCTGCGTCTTGAACCCGTCACACAGAAATGCGAAGTCGCCGCCAGAGTGCGACATTTATTAAAACGACAACCGGAAAAAGGAAACCACCGGCGACCCGCGAAAAACCCACCCAGCCTTTCACGCTTGCTCCATCTCCATCAGCAGGAAAGCCCGGACACCGTCCCAATCGCGTTGCACGGTCTTGCGGTCCACCCCGAGCAATTCCGCGATTTGTGTCACCTGCAATCCGGCAAAATAACGATACATGACCACCTGGAATCGGCGCGGGTCGGTTTCCTCCAGCCGGGTCAGCGCCCGGTCCAGTCCTTCCCAGTCGGCGACATCACTTTCGGCTGCCGCTGCCGCCGCCGCGGGGTCAGGATCGCGGGCGGCGATGGTGACCTGCTCCAGATCGGTGCGGCGTCCACCCGCCCCGCGCTTCTGGGCGCCGCGGGTGCGGGCATGGTCCACCAGGATTCGGCGCATCGCCTGCGCCGCGACTTGAAAGAAGTGAAGTCGATTCTGAAACCCAATCGCCGCGCCGCCCATCATCTTGACATACGCTTCATTGACCAGCGCGGTGGCTTGCAGGGTGTGCCCTGGCCGCTCATTGGCCATATATTGCCGCGCCTGTCGCTTAAGCTCTTCATAGACCAGGCATCCGACATCTACGCGCTGGGCGCCATCCTGTATTTTTTGTTCTCCGGACGCCCGCCATATCAATCGCCGGCGGGTCATTCCGGCGGCTCGAGCTGGCAGGCGATTCTCGACCAGCTTTCCAGCGGGCGGCCACCCGATCCGCTGCCGGTGGAGCGGAAAATTTCCAGGGCGGCCGTCGCGATCGTCGCCAAGGCGATGTCGCGCGATCCGGAGTTGCGCTATGCCAGCGCGGCGGCGATGGCCGAGGACCTCGACGCGTGCCGGACCAATCGGCCCACCGTCGCGGCCAGGCCCACAACCGCCGGCCGGCTCGGGCTCTGGTACCGCAGAAATCCGCTCGTCGCCACGCTGCTCATTATCCTCCTGATTGTCGCCGTGGTTGGCCCATCGGCATATGTCCGCGCTTTGCGGCAGGAGCAAAGGCGCACCGAATCGCATCGGCAGGCCGAGATGCGCGCGCGACAAGCCGCGGTGGCGGCACAAAAGGTGGCAGTCGCAAATGAACGCATTGCGATCGAGCAGCGCCGCCGCGCCGAGCAGCAAGTCGCCGAGGGGCTGGTGCTGCAGGCCGACGCCTATTCGCTGGCCAATCGCTGGCTGACCGCGCGGGCGACGTATCGCCAGGCGGCGTTGGCGTTGGAAAAGCTGGGGTTGTCCACCTTCGCCGCCGACACTGGTCTCTGGTCGGCCCAGTGCAGCAGCCGGCCTCCGTTGCTGGAATGGCAAACCCCCCAATGGCCCTCATTGGCGATCGCCTTCTCCCCGGATGGCCATCTTCTGGCCACCGGGGACGGGCAAAAAATCCTGCGCTTGTGGGATCCATTGACCGGCCGCCTTCTGCACGAGCGAGCGGGACACGAAGGTGCGATCATGTCCGTCGCCTTCTCCCCCGACGGCGCAACCCTTGCCACCGGCAGCGCCGATGGAACCGTGCGGCTCTGGAAAACCGACGGCAATGATCCGCCACGCCTTATCCAGCCGACCAATCATAAATATGTGCAGGCCGTCGCGTTTTCCCCCGATGGCACGCTTCTGGCCTCCGGCGGTTACGACAACACGCTGCATCTTTGGGACAGCCATACCGGCCAATCCAAAGCCGACATCCCCTTGAAACACGCGGTCCGATGCATCCGCTTTTTCCCCGGCGGAAATCGCATTGCCGTGGTTTCTGATGCGATCCAGATCATCGACGTTGAGTCAGCGAAGGTGATCCGCTCGCTTCCCAGCGACGGCGTCGTGGTGGCGATTTCCGCCGATGGTTCGCGGCTTCTGGCCGAGACAGTCGGGAAGGGATTGTCCATCTGGAACACCGACACCTGGCAGGTGGAGCAAACCCTCGCCGGCCACGACGGCGCGCAGATCAGCGCGGCCAGTTTCATCGCAAGCAGTTCCACCCGCGCGGTGACGGCGGGGTGGGACAAATCGGTGCGCGTATGGGATCTGGCCAAATCGAAAGAAGTGCAGAACATCGCCCCGCATGAAGGGTGGGTCCTCGCCGCGGCGCTTTCCCCTGACGGCCGGCGGCTGGTCACCAGCGGGTATGACCGGATCGCGCCGATGAAGTTGTGGGATCTTGATGCCAAACCGCCGCAACTGCATGGCGAAGCCCGCGACCTCTCCCCCGATGGCCGCTGCGCGCTGGTGAGTGGCGGCGACGACAAACTGCACGTCGTCGATCTCGCCACCGGAACGGATCTTCGCATCCTGCCCGATTCCAAAAACACTTCTTCCCTCACTGTTTTTCGCCATGGCATATCGCAGGTCTACGCCACCAGCGCCCAGCGCACCGCCCGCGAATGGGAGGTGTCCAGCGGAAGCCTGGTCAGCAGGCCGCGCGATACGGGCCAATGGCTTGCCCGTTCGCCAGATGGACGCTATTCGCTGTTTGATGAAAAAGGCGGCCTGGTTTTGCATGATGACGATGCCAATCGCCAGGTATGGCGAAAGAATTTCGAGCAATATGTCCAATCCGCCGCATTCTCAGGCGACGGCCGCGTCATCGCCGCCTGGAGTGAAGACGCCAGTCCCGATATTCTGGTGATCGACGCCGCCAGAGGAAACAAGCTGAATTTATTCACTTCCGACACGGATTATCAAACCCGCGACGCGGCGTTGTCGCGCGATGGGCAGTTGCTTCTTTCCACCAGCGCCACCGACATCATCGAAGTGAGAAACACCAGGACCGGAGAATCGGTTCGCACCTTCTCCACGCACGGCACTCCGATCGGCCATGTTGCCATCGCGCCGGATGCCACATGGATCGCCGGCTGCGGCGAAGACGCCACGATCTGGCTGTGGGACACCGCCAGCGGCCGCGAGATCCGATCGTTTCGCGTCGGGGGCAGCCAGCGCGCCCTGCGCATCGCCACTGACGGAAAGCACTTGCTTGTCTCTGGAGAAGTCTCCATCGACTGCGACTTCAGCCTGGCAGCGCAGGAACGCGCGCTATCGCCGAGGATGCAAGCCGCCCGCGCGACGCTCGACCAGCACCCCGGCGACCCCGCCGCCCTGGCCGCCATCGGGCAGTGGTACGCCTTTCGTTACAGCGACGACCTGGCAATTGAGCTTCTGGAGCGTGCCCGCGCCGGCGGCGCGAAGGTATCGCCCCTGGAAATGGCCCGGGTCTATCGCCGCCTCGGCCGCAACACCGACGCCGCCCGCGAATATCGCAACGCCAAGCTGCAAAACGAGGCTCCGGCGGATTATCTGGACCTGTGCATCACAGCAAGCGAGGGGAATTAAAGCCGTTCATTTGGAAACGCATTGCATCGCGATGACAGATGTGAAACAATCACTGCAGCCGATTCTTGGTCGGCCATTTATCTATTTGCACGGGTCGAATACTTTGCACTTGTGGGGTTATGTCATGCGCAGTTGTTTCCGCCGGACGTTTTGTGGACTTTATGCCGGTTTGCCGGCGATCTGCTTCGCGCTGGTCGCATCGGGCGCGATGGGCAAACCCAAACCCCAGCCCAAGACCCCGGATACGACCCAGCCGGCCGTCATGGATTGGACGGCCGTCAAGCTGCCGGCAGCGGCGGACGCGGTCTCGACCGGCGGAGCGGGGAAATACCTCGTTCTTCACCTCGCGAAATTGCAACAGCTTGCCATCTTCGACGTCAGCCAGCGAAAGATCGTCAAATATCTTCCCGTGCCGACCGATGACCTGGTCTTCTGCGCCAGCATGGACAAGCTGTTCATCGGCCTGAAGGAGCTTCGGCAAATCCAGCGATGGGATCTCGCCCGGCAAAAACTCGAATTGACCGTTAACGCGCCAGAAGGAGGCATTGCCGCCATGGTGACCGGCGCGGCGGTGAACGGCCCGGTCATCCTGCTGGCCGAACGGAAAAGCAAACGCTGCTGGGTGCTCGATCCGACCACCCTCGCCGCACGCAAATTCCCCTCGACCCATTGGGGAAACGACGGCGGCGCCTGGGGACCGGTGCATATTCACGTCTCCTTCGACGGATCGACGGTGATCGCCTGTGGCGGCGGATGGGCGGGAGTCGAAATCTCCTCCATCATTGGGAACGACGTCGCCGACAATCACGCCGGCGGCTATGCCAGCGGCGATACGCTCATCAGCGGCAACGGCGCGCTGGTCTTTCCCGAAAAATCCGAAATTTTGCACGCCGACCTGACAAGCAAGGTTTCCGGCATCGAGGGGACGCCCATCCCCGCCGACGACCCCGATTTTTCGCTGGCGGTGCTCAAGAAGTCCACGCTGTCGCTTTTCAGTAATGCCGATGCACGGCCACTGATTACCCTGGGCAATTTGCCGGAGCTGGAGCAGACCACCAGGATGCCGCTGGGAGAGCGAATTCATCTGATTCCCTCAATGAACGCGCTGGTGACGTTGGCCGAAGGAGGCAAAGAGCTTCGGGTGCGAAAGTTTGACCTGGCGACCCAACTTGCCGCCAGCGGCATCGATTACCTGTTCGTCGGATCGACGCCGCCGTCGGTCGCCCATCGCGGGGCCAGGTATGAGTACGCGATGAAGGTTCAATCCAAGCGCGGCAAAGTGAAGGCCGAGTTGCAATCCGGGCCGCCGGGCATGGCGCTGGATAGTGGCACGTCAACGATAACGTGGAACGTCCCGAAGACCTTTGCCGACGACAGCGCCAGCGTGATTGTGCAGATCGGCGACGCATCCGGGCAGACGATTTTCCAGACGTTCGTGCTTCGGGTTGTGGGGGATAAGCCGGCAGTGGTTGCAGTCGCGCCGCCGCCGCCAGTCGTTTCGACCCCGCCGGCGCGCGGGCCGAAGCCCGCTCCTGCAAACCCAGCGCCCGCTGCGCCGCCGGCAATGCCCACGCGTACACATCCCGCAGCTCAGCCGCCGGAGGCCGCGGCGGGTCCATATATCGGCGAAGTGACCCATTTGGAGGAGCCGTTCAAGGAATTTCATGCTGCCGCCGGCGGTAAGACGCTGGTCTTTTACGAGCCAAAGGCCCGGCAACTGGCCCTCTACGACGCCGTCACCGGCAAGGCGACCGGCGTCATCCCGATGGGTGCGGACAACGTGCGATTCACCTGCGGCGCTGACTCGATTATCGTCGCACTGCCGGACCAGAAAATCCTTCAGCGTTACAGCCTGAAAACCCGGGGGCGATTGAAATCCGCCCCGATCCCCGAGAATAAACCGCTCAAGGACATCAAGATGGGCAACGCGTCCGCCGGGCCGGTGTTCCTCTATTTCGGCAACGAGTTGGTCGCAATTGATGAAACCACGCTTCTGCCAATCAGGCACTCGGGTAAGCTGCCGGCGGGCAATCCCGATTGGTGGTTTGACTATCGCGTCTCTGCCGATGGCTCGACCGTCGTCGCCTGGGATCCCTATGCCAGCCCTTCGGGGTTCATCATCGGCCATCTTCATCATGGCGTGGCATCCACCATCAACTCGGCCGATGTCTGGTCGATGGCCACGCGCAAATTCACGGCCACCGCCGACGGTTCGTTCGTGATGTACGGCACGAAATTCTTCAGCGCTCTCGGCAAGGCCGTGTCGTGCGATCTGCGCGAGAAGGGATACTGGAATTGCCTTCCCACCTCCGACCGGCGATTTTTCATCGCCGTCAAGCAGGTGAAGAACGGCACGGGAATGGCGCTGTGCACAACCAACGACCGGCGGATTCTCACCGAGATCGACAGCCTGCCCGACCTTGGCAACGCCGACGCCTCGGGCGATTGGAGCCATTGCGGATTGTGCGGCGGGAACAGCAAGGGAGAACCACGGCTGATTTATCTTCCCGATTCGAGTTCGCTGGCCGTGATTCCCAAGACCGACGACGAATTTGGCGTGATGAAATTTTCCGTGGGTTCCACCGTCGCCGGGGCGACAAGCGGCACACCCGCGCCCGCGTCGCAAACGCTGGCGGTCATCTCGCTGCCCTCGCCCCAAGTGGCACTGAATTCCACCTACAGCTACCAGATCGAAATCGTCCCGGCCAAGACGACCGCGAAATATAAAATTGAGGCAGGTCCGCCAGGGCTGACCGTTTCGGGCACGGGCCTGGTGACTTGGAAGCCAACCGAAAGGCCGGTGGGCGGAAAGGCGAATGTCATTCTTTCCATCAGCGACGCCGCGGGACATGAAGTGCCGCACGCTTTTGACATCGCCGTCACGCGTCCGGTGGCCAGTGCCCCGGATGGGACGGTTTCGACCGGCGAAATCGCCAAGGCCGACGCAAGCCGCATCGAACTCCCTTCGGAGCATTACCAATACACGATTGGTCGCGGCGGACATGGGCTGATCCTGAGCGGGAACCAACTGGCCATCACCGCCGCCGATGGTTTCACCATCCAAAAGACGCAAACGCTGCCGCGAAGCTACATCGCCATCGCCGAGCGGGAAAAGTATTACGTCGCCATTTCCAACGAGCCGCGGACGATCGACCTGATCGACAAGGTCACGCTCAAGACGATCCGCAGCCGGGCGGTTGCCTTCAGTGCGCTGATCGAGCTGACGCTCCATCCGACCCGGCCGATTTGCTACATTTCCTACGTGCAGCAAAGCGATGTGCCGAGCCATCATTTCCTCATCCTGGATGAAACCACCGGCGACGCCCACACCAACGACAATTGGATCGGGCAATGGCTTTGCATCTCGCCCAACGGGAGGTTCCTGATGGCGGGATGGCAGGAAATCTACCAGGCCGGCCACGACATCATCGATAACCCCGACCGCATCTGGATCGTTCCCCGCTATGGCTCGATCGATTCGATGGCCCGCTACGACCTGGACGCACACGGCATCCCGGACCGCGTGGCCTTCCGCGAAGACGTGGGCGGCGGCGGAGTGGGCCTGCGTCTGTCTCCAGATGGGAAACAGGCGACGTATCTCTCCAACACCGGCTACCCGCAAGGATCAAAGAACCTGGGCGGCTGGGATCCGCTCGACCTCAGCAAATTGCCAGTCAACTATAATTGCAAGGACGGAGCCTCTACCCATGAACTGGCCTTTCACCCATTGCTGCCGATCGTGGCGTGTTGCGGCAAGGGCGAGGTTATTTTCTTCAATCGCGAAAGTGGCGAAAAGCAGGAGCCGCGCATTGATGAGGACAAGATCGCCGGCGAGACCATCGAACGCCTCTACTTCTCTCCTGACGGAAAAACGCTGCTGGTCGAGAGCGGCGTGGATGGAATCCACTATCTGCATCATCTGCCTTTGAAGCTGTCGCCGGAGGAATCGCGTGCGGCAGCCGCCTTGCCGCGTCCCGACAAACCCCTTGACCCAGCCCAACAATCGCCCCCGCCCGACCCCGCCCCAGGAAAACTGCCACAAATGCGGGCATGATTGACTTCTATCCCGCCGCCGGCGCGGTTTAAAAACGCAGGTTCAACCCAACGGCAACGGGGCGAATGAAACGGCGGTATAATCGCGATGTCCCATGGCAGCCGGGACTGCAAACAGGAGACATTCGGAGACAAGTTGGGACATGCCAACCCGGGAAAGGCGAAGCGGGACGGGTTTCATTCGCCCTCCGCAAAAATACTACCTCCGTCCCGGTTTCATCCGCCGCGTCCCGGTTTCATCCGCCGCTGGATGCTGGAAGAGCTGCGTATTTCGCTTTTCGCGCAGGAGCTGAAGACTACTGTGCCGGTATCTCTGCAAAGGCTGGAGAAGTTGTGGGAGCAGGTGCCGGCGCGGTAGCGGTCAGTGGCGAATCGTGCCCCGCTGTTATACAAAACGCCGATGTTCCAGATCGCCAGCATCCTCGTTTCCATAGCGGCGGTCCTGAGCTGGATCAATTACAAATATATCAAGCTCCCCAGCACGATCGGCGTCATGCTGATCTCACTGCTGGCGTCGGTCGCGCTGGTGTTCTTCGGCCACGCCGAGAACGGCTTTCGCGGGCGGCTGGCGCATCTCGTCGAGGGGATCGATTTTTACCATATCGTGTTCCATGGAATGTTGCCGTTCCTGCTTTTTGCCGGCGCAATGCACATCAAGTTGAAGGACCTGAAGCGGGAATGGCTGCCGGTCACGTTGCTGGCGGTCGTGGGGACGGGGGTTTCCATATTCGCCGTGGCGGGCGGATTGTTCGTCATCCTACACTGGTTGAGATTACCAGTGCCGTGGATCGCCTGCCTGCTGTTCGGCGCGCTCATTTCGCCGACCGATCCGATCGCCGTTTTGGGCATCATGAAATCCGCCGGCGCGCCCAAATCGATCGAAACGCAAATTTCCGGGGAATCGCTCTTCAACGACGGCGTGGGCGTTGTGGCCTTCATGGCAATTCTCGGTGTCGCCGGGGGCGAAAAGCTGCCCTCCGCCTTCGATACTGCCGCGATGCTGACGTATGAGATCGGCGGCGCGGTGGTGGCCGGGGTGATAACCGGCGGCATCGCCCTGCTGCTGCTCAAGCGCGTGGACCGCTATCAAGTCGAAGTGCTGCTCACCCTTGCCGCGGCCACCGGCAGCTATGCGCTGGCCGAGGCTTTTCATGTCTCGGCGCCGATCGCGGTCGTGGTTGCCGGGCTGACCGTCGGGAATCACGGGGCCGGGTTTTCGATGTCGCCGCAAACCGCCCGGCGCGTCGATGAGTTCTGGGAACTGATCGACGAATTCCTCAACGTCGGGCTGTTCATGCTGATGGGATTGGAAGTGATCATCCTGCCGCTTCGAACCGCGTCGCTTTGGGTGGGCACGGCGGCCATCGTCGTGTCGCTTCTGGCCCGCCTGGGCATCGCCTGGGGCATGTCCGCAGGTTTGGCCGCGGCGCGTCGGCCGCTGCTTCGCGGCTCGGTGCCGTTGCTCACCTGGGGCGGCCTGCGCGGCGGTATTTCGCTCGCCCTGGCGCTCGCCCTTCCTGCCGCCGACCACCGCGACACGCTGCTCGCCGCGGCGTATATCGTCGTCGTCTTCTCAATCGTCGTGCAGGGACTGACTTTCGGACGGCTCATTCGCCGCAAGTGCGGCAGCGGGCGCGTGGAGGTTGTGCCGCTTTAGGCTCTGTGGAAGGTTAGCCGCGACGCGCAGCGGAGCGCTCCGCTGCGCGTCGCGGCTAACCAGCATTGCAACGTCACAGCAAAAGACGAGAATGAAACCGGGACGGACGAGAATGAAACCGGGACGTAGGACGTAGCTAGTCTCCGTCGCAAAATGGATTTCGTCCACGATTTCGGCGTTAATAATTGCACAATTCTCCTCGAAGAACAGAAGGATCTCTCGCCTCGCGCGTATGAATTAAGGGGGGGTTTGTGGCGGCGACTGGCAAATCTTC
>DASRRM010000504.1:0-10028 GCA_035695715.1 Tepidisphaeraceae bacterium | reverse complement strand
GAAGATTTGCCAGTCGCTGCCACAAACCCCCCGCAATTCATACGCGCGACGCGAGAAATCCTTCTGTTCTTCGAGGAGAATTTTGCAATTATTAACGCCGAAATCGTGGACGAAATCCGTTTTGCGACGGAGACTAGCTAGCTAGTTTTTGCATGTCAGTACCCCCAAAATACTAGCTACGTCGCTACGTCCCGGTTTCATTCGTCTTTCGGAAGTTCACGCTTCGAATGATAAGGTGGTCGGCACCGCCATATGAGAAGCCAAGAACAAATACGATTCCTGGATAATCAGGACTTTCAAGTGAGGTAAAGCTGCTTCCGATGCTTCCAACGGAAGTAGAAGGGGTTGAATCTGAAATATGTAACACGCCACGAGCATCAGAAACGGTCATGCCAACTTTTACTTTTTGGCGCAATCCGCTAGGAATTGAAGTTCGTTCGTCCGGAATGCATCCAATTAACGAGGCCGCGGAAATGACGCATACATAACGAAATATTTTCGTGAAAAATCTTGTAGAGGTATTATGCACCATTAGATCTCTCCTATGGGAATATGTCGAGGAAAAGGTGTCAGCCACAATTAACATAAGTATTTACCAGCAATGCACCTGCGACTTAGCTATCTTTAGACCGGTCTTGCGGAACGGCCCGAGATTCCGCAGCGACTCCATTTTCACTTTTCCAGTGCCCCAAGCCAAGCGGCCGGCGTCGGCTCAGGCAGTGCCGCAGGGCCCGTTCCTCGGCGGCCGTCTCTTATACCTTGTTGATGCTGGCGATCCGGTGCCTCCGCCGCCAGAGCGGCCATGCCCGGGGGGATCGACGGGGTTTCCCGCCGCACGGCGACGCGTTCAATATACCGCGCGACGCATATAAAATGCGCATTATCTTCGGTCGCAAAGCAATTTGGAGGGGATCGGGCAAAGCTGCAAATTCGCCCCGCCGCCCGCCGTTATCCGTGTGGGACATGAATGGGACATGAATGGGACATTTGGCGTCCCAAATGTCCCGCCATGTCCCATGGGTGCCTGGCGGGAAAAGAGGGGTGAATATTGCATAACATATTGTTTTTAAGTGACTTATGCTGATTGAAAACGAGGGTGATGTCCCATTTTGGAGTGAAAAATCGAAAAAATGGGACATATTGGGACACGGGGGTGTGGCGCGGGGGGATGTTGCGCGAAAGTGTTGCGCTTTGGGGCGCGATGGGGCGCTGGCGGGCGGCTTGGGAAGATCCCCTTCGCTTCCGGCGGGGGTTGGCGGTAAGATGAAGGCAGACCGTTATGCTCGGGTTGTCATCGCTCATGCTTTTGGCTGATACACATTCCGATGGGGAGTCGCACCGCCGGGGGCGGCTGTTTAGCATTGTCTTGCCGGCGTTTAATGAGCAGGAGGTGTTGCCGCTGGCGTTTGAGCGGTGCTCGGCGATGGGGCCGGTGCTGGCGGAGATGGGGTTGGAGTATGAGCTGATTTTTGTGAACGATGGGAGCCGGGATCGGACGGCGGAGCTGCTCAATGAGTATGCGGCAAGGGATCGGCATGTGCGGGCGGTGCATCTGACGCGGAATTTTGGGCATCAGGCGGCGGTGTCGGCGGGGCTGACGCTTGCGCGGGGGGATGTGGTGGCGGTGATGGATTGCGACTTGCAGGATCCGCCGGAGGTGTTGCCGGGGTTTTTGGAGAAGTGGCGCGAGGGGTATCAGGTGGTGTATGCCATCCGCGGCAAGCGCAAGGAGTGGTTTGGCAAGCGGCTGGCGTATTGGGGCTTTTACCGGCTGCTGTCGGCGATCAGCGAGCTGGATATTCCGCTGGACAGCGGGGATTTCTGCGTGATGGATCGCCGGGCGGTGGATCTGCTGAACAGTATGCCGGAGTCGCAGCGGTTTGTGCGGGGGCTGCGGACGTGGGTGGGGTTGCGGCAGACGGGGGTTTACTACGAGCGCGATGCCCGCCATGCGGGGCGGCCGGCGTATACGTTTAAAGCCTTGCGGCGGCTGGCGATGGATGGATTGGTCAGCTTCAGCACGGTGCCGTTGGTGTTGGTTCGGCGGATGGGGATGCTGGCGGCGGTGATCTCTGTTGCGCTGGGATTACTGGTGGTGATTGGGCGGCTGGTGGTTGGGTCGAACCGGCTGCCGCCCTGGGGGTGGTCGAGTTTGGCCTGCCTGATATTGATGGCCAGCTCGGTGCAGTTGTTATCGCTGGGGGTGATTGGGGAGTATTTGGCTCGGATATTTATAGAGGTGAAACGGCGGCCGACGTATCTGATTGCGGATGTGGTCGAACAAAAGCCGCTGGAAGACGTGAAAAGCGGGGAGGCGGCGGTTGAGGAGGAAGTAGCGGAGGCGGTGGAAGTGAAGACGCCGGAGGTGGTTGCGGAGCCGGTTGCAGCGGAGATAAACCCCGCGACGCCGGTGGAGGTGGTTGAGGCGGAAGCTGCGCCGGCGCCGAAGTTTTACTTCGTGGCCGACAAGCGGCAGGTGCTGGTGAAAGGCATTCGCGTGCGAAGCCGGCCGGGGAAGCCTGATGAATTGCCGCGGGAGTCTTAGCGAAGCTGTTGTCTGACTTCTGATCTCTGACTTCTGGCCTCTGATCTCTGGCCTCTGATCTCTGGCCTCTGATCTCTGGCGCGACCAGCCGCGGGAATCTTAATGCAAGGGTACAAGGCAGTTTTTGCCGATGTAGTAAACAGGCGGCCGAGTTCCCGGCGTTTGCTGGTGCAAAGTTATCGGTCGTCGGCTGTATGATACGGAACGTATGCCAAGCCATGCTACGACAACTGTTCTGATCGCGCTGGTGGGATGGATCCCGCTGACCATCATCTTCTTCGCGCTCTTCTCGTCGCGCAGGGCGATGCTGCTGGGGATGATTGGCGGATGGCTTTTCCTGCCGGTGTATGTCATCAAGCTCAAGGCCGTTCCGGAGTATTCCAAGCTGACGGCGGCTTCGTATGGCGTGCTGCTGGGGACAATGATTTTTGACTGGGAACGGATCCTTCATTTCAAATTCCGCTGGTTTGATATTCCCATGCTGTGTTGGTGCGTGACGCCGTTCATCACGTCCATTGAAAATGGGCTTGGGTGGTATGACGGGGTGTCGGCGGTGATTCAGAACTCGGTGCTGTGGGGATTGCCTTATTTCCTGGGACGAATCTATTTTCCCGATTGGGAAAGCTTCAAAGAACTGGGCATTGGCATCATCATCGGCGGCATCATATACATCCCGCTTTGCCTGATCGAGATCCGTCTGAGCCCGCAGTTGCACAAGATGGTTTACGGCTTTTCCCAGGGCGCGTTTAACGAGACCAAGCGCATGGGCGGATATCGGCCGATGGTGTTTTTGCAGCATGGCCTGGCCGTGGGAATGTGGATGAACAGCGCGACGCTTTGCGCGCTGTGGATGTGGCAGACCAAGGCGGTGAAGACGCTGTTTACGGTGCCGATGATTGTGTGGGTGGGGATATTGTTTGTGACGACCGTGCTATGCAAATCGACGGCGGGAATGGCATTTTTGGCGGCGGGTATCGGCATTCTCTATTCGATCAAATTCACACGGCTGCCGATCTTGTTGCTCGGGGTTATTGCCGTTGCGCCGGTTTACATGACGGTTCGTGCGTATTCGATCGATGAGCATAAGGACGAAATCGCCGCCACCGTCGGTGGGGAGCACGCCGTCGGCGAACCCCTGGGCGAGGAGGCGGTGGCGTTGTGCCTGAAGTTGTTCGGCGAAGAGCGGACGCAATCATTCGAGGTGCGCGTGCGTTCGGAGAACCAGTTGGCGGCTCATGCGCTGGAGCAGCCGTGGTTTGGCTGGGGAAGATGGAATCGCAATCGCGTGAGGGATAAGATGGGAAAAGACGCCGCCCCGACCGATGGGCTGTGGGTGATTGCGCTGGGCGTGAGCGGGATTGTCGGGCTGGCCGCGTTTACGATCACCATTTTGATGGCGCCGTTGCTGATCTGGTATCGCTGTCCGCTGAAATATTGGGACCACCCGGGAACGGCGGCGGCGGTGGCGATGGCGGTGTTGTTGTCGCTCTACATGCTCGACAATATTCTCAACGCCATGCCGGACCCGATTTTCACGGTTGCCCTGGGCGGGCTGACTGGCATCGCTCCCAGCATCCGCGCGCAGGTGAAGAATATCAGGACCGTGCAGCCGCGACCCGTGCAGGCGATGCCCGCGATGGCGTGATGCGCTGACGAATTTCCACCATGCGTCTCCTGATCGTCATCGTCAACTATCGCACCGCCGCCTTGACGGTCGATTGCCTGCGCTCATTGGCGAGCGAGGTGATTGCCGCCGGCGCGAAGGTGGTCATCACCGATAACCTGTCCGGCGATGATTCGGTCAAGCAAATCGCCAATGCCATCGAGCAAAATGGCTGGCAAAGCTGGGCGTCGCTTCTTTCGCTAAGTCGCAACGGCGGCTTCGCCTATGGCAACAACGCCGGCATCCGCCCGGCGGTGGAATCAGCCGATCCACCGGATTACGTGCTGCTGCTGAACCCTGACACGGTGGTTCGGCCCAACGCTTTGACGGCGCTGCTGGAATTCATGGATGTAAACCCGAAGGTTGGCATTGCCGGCAGCCGGTTGGAGCATCCCGATGGCACGCCGCAGCGGTCGGCATTTCGGTTTCATTCAGTCTGCAGCGAGTTTGAATCGGGCATGAGGCTTGGAATCGTGAGCCGGATTTTTCGAAGTAGGATTGTCGCCCCGCCGGTGCCGGAAAACGCCTGTGCGACGGATTGGGTGGCCGGCGCAAGCATGATCATCCGCCGGGCCGTGTTCGCGCAGATCGGGCTGATGGACGAGGCGTATTTCATGTATTTCGAGGAGGTGGATTTCTGCCTTCGCGCCGCCCGGGCGGGTTGGCCGTGCTGGTATGCGCCGGCCTCGCGCGTGGTGCATCTGGTAGGCCAGAGCTCCGGCGTTACCGATGTGAAACAATCGCACAAACGCCGGCCGAAATATTGGTTTGTCTCGCGGAAGCGGTTCTTCGTGAACAACTTTGGCGCGATGCACGCGCTGATGGCCAATGTCGCCTGGGCATCGGCGTATGCGACCTACCGGCTGCGGCGGATTATCCAGCGAAAGCCCGACACCGACCCCGCGGGGCTGCTGTGGGATTTCGTGAAGTACAGTTTTTCGTGCACCGGCTGCTGCGACGAAGAGAAGACCGGAAACCGCACGCAGGAAATCTCAGTCGCCAGTGTGGTACGTCACGCGCCGGGATGATCCCGGTTTTGTATTCATCGGTGTTCATCTGTGGCGTTTCTGCTTTCTTCGGCTGATTCTCGTCAGCGAGCCTGCGGAACTTTATGACCGTCGAGCAAACCCTCCATCCTCTGCTTCCCGATACCGCCTCGCCCGCGGTGCGCATCAACCGCGGCGAGCGCAACATGAACCCCGCGGGCATCGGCTTTCTCGCCCTGCTGGCCGAAGACTGCAAAGCCAACGGCGGCATATGGGAACAGGGGTTCTGGGCGGTGGCCGTCCATCGGTTTGGCAACTGGCGGATGGGATTGCCAAAGCTCGTTCGCCCGCCTTTCACGCTGCTGTATCGCTTCTGGTTCAAGTGGGTGGAGTGGACGTGCGGCATCACGCTGCCTTATACCGTGATCCTGGGCCGACGCGTCAGAATCTGGCATCATGGCGGGATGATCCTGCACGCGGCAAGAATCGGCAACGACGTCCACATCCGCCAGAACACCACCTTCGGCATCGCCCGCAAAGACCACCTTCACGAACTACCGACCCTCGAAGACGGCGTAGACCTTGGATGTGGCGTTGCCGTGCTGGGGAATGTAACGATCGGACGGGAAAGTGTGATTGGAGCAAATGCAGTGGTTTTGAAGGACATCCCGGCGCGGTCGGTGGCGGTGGGTGTGCCGGCGAAGGTGATTAAGACGATTGAATCTTCCGCGTAGCGGTTGGACCGAAGGTCCACCTCATCCCGCGACAAGGCGCATATGAACGCGAACGCGCTTTTCCAAAAGGCGCTCTTACTACTCGGCTCCGGGCGAGATCAAGACCGCGAAGTGGTACTTCGAGAGGCGATTGCGATCGCGAAGACCGAGGGTGCTTCCTACGCTCTCGGGCAGTCATTGGCGTGCTTGGGTGACTTGCTGTTTCGATTGGAACGACCGGCAGAAGCAAAGGAAATCTTGCTCGAATTCATGGCGCACGCATCTGACGAGGACGACGTCCTCGATTTTGAAAGGCAGCGTGTCAAGGAACTTCTTACCGCCCTAAAGTAACGGGTTTTTTTGTCCCCCTCGATCATGCCTGACATCACCCTCATCGCCCTCATCGCCATCGGCCGCAACGAAGGCCAGCGCCTTCGCCGGTGCCTTGCGTCTGTAATCGGAGGCGGGATGCCGGTCGTCTACGTTGACTCGGCTTCCACCGATGGAAGCGCGGCGATGGCGCGCGAAATGGGCGCGGAAGTCGTCGACCTCGATATGTCGCGACCCTTCTCCGCGGCCCGGGCACGTAATGAAGGATTCGCCCGGCTGATGCAAATTTCGCCCGGCGTGCAATACGTGCAATTCGTCGACGGCGACTGCGAAGTCGTGCCGGGATGGATGGATGCCGCGAAAAGCGCGCTGGACGCCGACGAAAAATTAGCCGTTGTCTGCGGCCGCCGCCGCGAGCGCTTTCCCGAGGCGTCGATTTACAATCGGCTGGCCGACGTCGAGTGGAACACCCCCATCGGCCCGGCACAAAGCTGCGGCGGCGATTCTATGATGCGCGTCAGCGCCTTCCAACAAGCCGGCGGCTACGACGCCTCGGTTGTTGCCGGCGAAGAACCCGAACTCTGCCAGCGCCTTCGCGGCCTCGGTTGGACGATCCGGCGCATCGACGCCGAGATGACCTTGCACGACTCGGCCATGCTGCGTTTTGGCCAATGGTGGAAGCGCTCGGTTCGCAGCGGCTACGGTGCGATGGACGTCGCCACGCGTTTCGGCAGCCAGGGATTATTTCGCAAGCAAGTGGCCAGCGCCCGCTGGTGGGCGCGCGATTGGGTGATCGTGCTGATTTTCATCCTGATCGGTCCCCTGGTGCTTTGGGCCGTGACGATTGGCCGCGACGCGGGAATCAGTTGGAAGCTTCGCCTGGCGTTGCAAGCCGGCCTCGCCCTGCTGTGGCTCAGTCTTTTGCCATTGCAAACAGCAAGGATCGCGTTTGGCTCGCGGCGGCGGGCGGGAAATTGGAAGATCTCAACTGCGTATGCAATTTTGACGATGATCGGCAAATGGGCCAACGTAGCCGGCCAGCGCCAATACGCCCGCGATCGAGCCGCCGGGAAGTTGGCGCGAATGATCGACTATAAGGGTGAGTCGAAGAAGGCAGCGCCGATCGCGGCCGGCATGGAAAGCTGATCGAACTTTGGCCAAGCCGCCACGGAATTTGTCCACGAATCGACACGAATGCGCACGAATAAGAGCAAGAGGAAAACAATGCAATGCGATGAATCAGGCGTGTCAACTGTACTCATCCCTTTTTTTCTTATTCGTGTCCATTTGTGTTCATTCGTGGATAACCCGGCTTTCGTTCGCTAAGAAAACCGGAAAAAGGAAATAAAGCGTGTCCGACCCCGACTGGCAAGCCGACCTTAAGCGCTATCCGCCCCGGCCGTTCCTCAAGGAACAGTCGATCTGGGCGATCGCCGTCTATCGGTTTGGCAGGCGCAACGACCGTCGCCCCCCTGGCATCCGCCGCAAATTCCGCGAGCGCTTTTACTGGCTCGCCTACCGCATCGTCGAAACCCTTACCGGCGTCAGCATCCCCAAGAGCGTCGCCATTGGCCCAGGCTTGAAAATACACCACTTCGGCAACATCTTCGTCCACAAGGACGCCAAACTCGGCGCCAACTGCACCCTCCGCCAGGGCGTCACCATCGGCAATCGCCATGAAAACGGACCCGTCCCGGTTTTGGATGACGATGTCGAACTTGGCGCATACGCTCAGATACTGGGCGGCCTGCGCATTGGCAAAGGAGCGAAAATCGGCGCGATGAGCGTCGTGCTGATCGATGTGCCACCCGGGGCAACCGCGATCGGAATACCCGCGAAGGTGATCCCGAAAAATGTTTCAGCTTGACGGCCCTCGCCTTTACGCCCAAAGCCTCTATCGCTTCCCTTCAAACACCCGCACATAATCCACATACATGTCGGCAACGCCATCGTAGCGCGACAAATCCACCGGCCACCCGCCGCCGGTGGCGAGGTTGATCATGAAAAATAGCGGCTGCTTCTTTGACAAATCCAGCGTCTTGTGGCGGCCGACTTCGATGTTGTCGCAGTAGTAAATCGTCTCGGTGTCGGTCACCAGACAGCCATAGGTGTGGAACGTTTCGTACCAGGTGGACGAAATCCCGGCTTTGTTCATCGAGATCGGATTGTGCATGTCGGCAAACGCCTTGCTTTCGGCAGCCTTCCCCGCCGCCCCCTGGTCCCATGCGTGAGGCGTGATCATATATTTGTCGAACGCGTTGGGATGATGCGGGCCTTCGCCGCCGTAGGCTTCGATGATGTCCAGTTCGTCCGATGGGCTGTCCTTGAGATGCTGTGCCTTGCGGGCGGTCGGATAATCGGTCATCAGCCAAAACGCCGGCCAGGTGCCGATGGCGTTGGGACCGAGGAATCGGCATTCAAAATAGCATGGCGCAGAAGCCTTGATTCCCTTTCCATCATTGTTGAGCGATGAGATCAGGCCGGAGCTTTTCTTCTTGGCATCAGCGCGAATGCGCAGGTAGGTATCGACTTGCAAAAAGGGATTCTTCGGCTCATCGTGGCCCGTGAACTGAAGGGTGCTGAAATCTCCGCCCAGGGGTTTGTGATCAAAGTAGGTGGCTTTGGGATCGGTGCTGGAGATGGACAGCGGGCCGGTGAAATCGTCGGCAAAGAGAAGAGTCAGCCCCTTTGCCGCTGGCGGCGGGTCTTTGGGAAGCCCTTCGTTCCAGGAAACGCCGCCCTTGTTGTAAAGCTGCAAATAGCAATTGTCCTTCGTCGCCCCGTCCTCGGCGGAAATGCGCACGACCACCGGCCCGTGCGGATATTTTTCCCCTGGGAAAACAAAGGAACCTTCGCCTTTGTCATTGAGGGCAACGTCGGCGACGGTTGAATCTGTCCCCATTCCATCCCCCTGCTTCCAGCACTTGGCCGTTGCCTTGCTAAACCCCGGCGCGATGAATTCTATTTTCACATCGCCCTGCACATCGGCGCAATACGCCGGTGAAACGACGGCAATCTCGTGGTTCTTAAAATGCCGGGCCGGCTTTGGCCCGCTGACATAGACCAATTCCCACTGGCCCGACCAAAAGTCATCGCCATTGGGGACCTTGTCGCTGTCGCATTGGACGTAGCCGAGCTTATGCTCGCAGTTGAGGAATTTGCCGTTGCCCTGATTCTTGATCGAGCTCCACGGCGCAACGCCAACGGTGATATCCCAGAGACCCGAAACATCTGCCGGTGCGGTTTTGGCGAGGGTGACATCGGTGCTTCCCGGCGCGACGATCATGTATTCGTGCGTGCCGAGGTTTTCGATACGGGCAAGGCCGTGAACGTCCTGAAGCGTCCAGTGGAAGTTGGCGTCATCGCCGGCGCTGTAGATCACTTTGCCATTGCCGGCGGCGAGGTATTCGGTGGAGAGCCAGCGGTTGTGGATTTTGTAAACGGTGGGATCATCCGCCAATGCCGGTCGGGCAAAGGCGCCAATGCCGGGCAAAATAGCCAGGATGAAGAGGCGCAGGGATCGGGAAGAATCGAGATAATAGCGCACGAGAGGCTCCTCCGCGGATAGATGAAAAGCGCCATCGCCAGATGACGTCCGGTCGATATGGTATGGCCGGATACAGCCGGTGAACATAGAGCAGTTCACAGTTTGTGTTGTACCGAAGCAGAAATGTCACCCCTTAGCCGAAGCAGAAGTGTCACCCCTCCCTCCGGAGTAAACGGTGGGGATGGAAAAACTGAAGATGTCTTTGAAGGAACGGATTCGGCTGGAAGCATTGGGCCGGGTGAAG
>DASRRM010000503.1:0-12820 GCA_035695715.1 Tepidisphaeraceae bacterium | reverse complement strand
GGATGTGGAGCAGTTACACCAAGAGTTTCATCTTGCCGTCGCGCGCCTGCGACAGAAGGCGAGTCTCATATACTCATTCTTTGCACAGGCCGGATTGAAGCTCGAAAATACTTAAACTTCTTTATGCAACGGTCAGTAAATACCTCACGCGCGTGTTGTTCAGCTTTGCGGATGAGCTTCCAACTGATCTTCCGCGCGCGGAGCGCATGGACAACTCTCACCTCGATCAGGTCAAGAAAACTCAGCGCCATCTCCCCGTCAATCAGGGAATAGGAGCCTGAAAAAACCGGCGCCGCATCGCGTTGCCCGGCCGAAGTATCGTATGAATACCCGCGCAGCCATCGGCGAATGCAGGCTGACGAAACGCCGCTCAGCCTCGCCGCCTCGGCGACGCTGTAAATTCCCGTTCCTATCAGTGTTGAGTGGGTTGGGTTCATCCTATTGATTCCCCATCGGGTGTTCGTAATTAAATGTTTTCACGACCGGTCACACCCGATCCGTCTTTTATCGACAAAGGAAAGTCCGCCGGTTGAACGCGGCATTGGGTATTGTACCACGTTACCGGTTCGGCGTCTGCATCGGGGATGAATGGCATCTGCTCCAAGCCTCAGCGGACCGGATATCCCACGCCCCGGCGAATGGGACATTTTTCGTCCCAAAATGTCTCAACCTGTCCCATCGGGATCGGCGCTTGGCGCGGGCTTGGAATTGGCGTAAAGCGTTGTCGCCAATCGGTTTGCGCGAGCAAAAAAGAAGCGACATGTCCCATTTTGGATGAAAAATCGCAAAAAATGGGACACTTTGGGACATGGGCCATGGTGCGCACCATTTTGGGGCGCGAAATGGTGCGCTTTGGGGCGCGGGAGCTACCATCCGCAGGATGGTCTCAGTAGGATGACGTTTGTGCAGATGTGCGGCCAACGCGAAAGGGGCTGCAGCCTGGCGGTGCGCCGCAGGCGCGGGCGGGACGCCCGGGTCAGGAAAAAACTGCTGAAATGCCCGCAATGACCACATCGGCTCTTCCTCGTCCTGCCGAGCTGACTTCTCGGCCGCATAGCGGCTTGAGCGTGGGGGAGTTTTATTCGATGCATTTCATGGCGGCGATCTTTCCGCTTACCGCCGGGGTGCTGCTCTACGGCTGGCGGGCGGCGACGGCGGTGCTGCTCGTCGGGGCGGGAACGGCGGCGGGCGTGGGGGTGTGGAAACGCATCCGCCCGCGCGGGCAACAGCTTTCCCTGCCGCATGCGCTTTGGCTGTCGCTGCTGCTGGCGATGATGCTCCCGGCGCACCTGGCCGCCGACCAGGTTCCCGGCACCAATGTCGTCCCGTGGTATCTTCTGCCGGCGGCGGGATTGATCCTGGCGATGTTCATGTGGCTTTTGGGCGGCCTTGGCGCGGGGCGAATCAGCCCGGTGCTGGTGACTTATCTGCTGATTGCCACGCTTTGCTTTAACCTGTTGGTGCCGCACTGGGTGTTGCAGCGGAATCATTTATTGATGGGTGATTTGCTGCAGCACAGTCAAAGCGCCGAATCGCACTATGCCGAGAACGAGCCGTGGACCAGCCGATGGAAGATCAAGGGGCAGGATTCGGAGCAAAGCACGCCGGCCAGCGAGTCATTGTCGCGCTACACGCGCGGCCGGTTGGCGCCGCCGCACGGCTGGCTTCCGATCCAAAGCCTGTTGCGCGATGAGCTGCCGCCGCTGGAGGACTTGATCGTCGGCGGGCAGCCCGGGCCGATCGGCACCGGCAGCGCGATCGCCGTCATCATCGGCGGGCTTTTCCTTCTCTATCGCGGCTTGATCGATTTTCGCATTCCGCTGATCATCCTGTTGGTTGAATTTGCCGCCTTGCTGATCCTTCCCACGCCGGTGATGGTGAGCAATCAGGCCAGGTTTCATTGGATCATCTCGCGCGAGCCGGAAGTGGGGTGGGCGACGGGCATTACGTTCGCCAATTATGAAGTGATGGCGTCTCCGTCGCTGTTCATGGCGTTTTTTCTGGCCACCGCCCCGACCCTCCGCCCGATGTCGCGCCGGGCGAGAGTTATTTATGCCTTTATTGCCGGCGGGGGGGCGGCCGCACTGCAACTATATATGGGCGTGAGTGTCGGTCCGTATGTGGCGCTGCTGCTGGCCAGTTTGCTGACCCCGGCACTGGATTTGTGGTTTAGACCCAGGCCCCTCGTGTGAGGGGTGGGCGACAAAAATGATGACTTGCGGTGCAACTTGGGAACAATTTGGGCATAATTCCGTACTAGAAGGCGTGGGGGCCAGGGAACAACCAGGAGTTTACATCTTGTTACGCTTGATTCGATCGCAATTTGCCGGGTGGTGCGTCGTCGCGGGTCTTTTGGTTCCGATGACGGCCTATGCGCAAGTTCTTATTCCGCCTTCCATTATCCAACGCCAGGCCGAGCGCGATAACAAGGCGGCCCAAGGCACGCCCGACCCCGCCGCCGAGAAGCGCGCCGCGACCAAAGACCAGCACCAGCAGATTGAAACCCTGCGCACTGCCGCATTGGGCGATGATCCCATCGCGGCCACCGCCGCCGTGCATTCGCTGCGAAATATGGGCGAGGTTGCCAAGCCGGTGCTGCGTGATGTGGTCGGGAAGATGCTGGCCCGCGACCGCGCGGTGATTGTCGATGCCCATGGCCTGCCGTCGGCTGGCGAACTGCGCGATCTATCCGACAAGATCATGGTGGAGCGCAAGGAGGCCCGCGAGAATATCGACAAGCTCTCGCACGATGATGACAGCATCCCCAAGGCGCACAAGCATTACGATTCGCTCAAGGCGATGTGGGAAAAGCTGCACGGCGCGTTTGCCCAGGCCGATGCAATTTCCATCGCCCTTTCCCGCCGCGGCGAGTTGGTCAACATGTGGCGCGATCTGATGCCCGCCGACAAGCAGTATTCCGATGATGCCGAGGCAAAGCTCGCCGCCAGGGCCGAGCGCGAGTTCGGATTCACCCCCGCGCAGATGGCGTCGTTGCCCGAGATAGGCCAAGGCGATGCGCCGAAGGAGCCGGTCTTGCGCGATCTGTGGCTTTTTCGCGCCAGCCGGCGGATCACGGCTTACAACGCCAGCATTTCCAAAACGATGACCGCCGGCGAGAAGCAGAATTTCCAGTTCGTCAACACCTATCGTGAATATCTGGGGCTTCTTCCCTACGAGCTGGACCCGCGCCTGGTGCAGGCGGCCCGCGACCACAGCCAGGAAATGATCACGCTGAAATATTTCGCCCATGATTCGCCGGTGGCCGCCAACAAATCGCCCTGGGACCGGATCAAAAACGCCGGCTATAAGGGCGGCTCGGGCGAAAACATCGCCATGGGCGCAGGCACCGGCGAAAAGGCGTTCTGGATGTGGTTCGACAGCCCCGGCCATCACCAAAACATGGCGAGCAAGGGCCAAACCGCCCTGGGCGTTGGCAACGTCGGCGTTCACTGGACCCAGGACTTTGGCTCGGGCCACCGCCTGATGCTCTCGTCTCCTGAAGACCGCAAGGAAGCATTGGGAAACATCAAGTCAGCGTCGAAGAACGGGTAGGTTTGCGTGAAGCGATCCGGCGCGCCGGATTGATGCAAAATCGCGAAATCGCAAGCGACTTACCGGCGTCCTCGGCGAAATGATGATTCGCCGGGGAGGCCATGAAGTCGCTTGCGATTTCGCGATTTGTTCGTTAGCGGGGGGAGATCAGTACCGCATTACTAAATGATCCTGCGCAATTAAGCGCTTTCTTCGCAGGGAACCGTCATTCGCATACACCCACCGCGTGAAGTTGTCGGGTTTTCTGGAACGGATGGGTCCGTCATCCTGAGGTACTCCGAAGGATCTTGCCCGCCCACGCGCACCGGCTGGATCCTTCGGAGTACCTCAGGATGACGATTGCCGTTCACGCGGGCCACGTTTCGATCGGGTACCGGAAGTCGTCTTCCTGGGCCGATTCAAACTTTCCCGAGGAAAAAACCATCAGGATCGCGCCGTCGGTTTTTGCGGTGCTGCACGTGGCGTAGCCGCCGGGCACGCACAGAACCGCCGGCGCTTGCGACGACAGCATATATCGGCTCACCTCAAGCCCGCGCGACGGCGATTGCCAATCATCCGGCTTCACCACGGAAACTATCACTGTCCCCTCGATCACCGTAAACCATTTTTTCTCCCGGCGATGGCCCACCCACCCGCGTGGCATATCCGCGGCGGCGAAACGGATTGTGTAAAACCGCTCCACGCCGGCAAAATGAAAATCGTTCACGAAGGAAACCGATCCGCGCGCGTCGGCATGAAGTCCGCCGGTGATGAGTTGGGGTTGCTCTTCCATTTTGATTGTGCCGCGCACGACATGCACGGACGGTACTCCCGCAGTAAGCGGGTTTCGCGCATGGCGCATCGGTATCGCGCATCCGCTTACTCCGGGAGTACCCTTCGTGCGCGGCTCAGTCGCGGTGCAGTTACTATCGAAACCGACACTGCCTGCAATCTCATTTATGCCACACCGTGCGATTCACATAATCGGTGTAGCTCAGGATGATTCGCACCACCTTGTCGCTGACGTTCGGCACGTTGTAATCGCTGATCAGGCGCAGCAAGCGGTCGGCGCCGCGCGGCTGGGTCGTCAGCAGCTTCAGGGCCGATTCGATGGTTTCCCAGTTTAAGCCGGTCATCATGACCGCGGCCTCTTCAAATCCTTCGGGGCGTTCGTGGGCGTTGCGGATGTTCAGCGCGGGGAAATTCAGGATCGAACTTTCCTCGGTGATGGTGCCACTGTCGGATAGCACGGCCTGGGCGTTCATCTGCAGCTTCACATAGTCGAGCAATCCCATCGGCTTCATCAATTCCACCAGCGGATTGAGCTGCACTTTTTCCGCGTCCATCTTTTTTCGCGTGCGCGGATGCGTCGAGACGATCACGCGATTTTGGAAAGTGCCGGCAAGGTTGTTCAACACCTCGATCAGCCGGGAAAACTGTGCCGGCGAATCAATGTTCTCCTCGCGATGCGCGCTCACCACGAAAAATCCATATTGTGCCAGCCCAAGCCGGCCCAAAATATCCGATGCCTCGATCCTCGGCAGGTAATGATGCAGCACCTCGAACATCGGACTGCCGGTCTTGATCACCCGGTCCGGCGGCAGCCCTTCGCGCAAAAGATAATCGCGCGAAATCGTGCTGTACGGCATGTTGATGTCGCTGATGTGATCGACGATCTTGCGATTGATCTCCTCCGGCACGCGCTGATCAAAACACCGGTTCCCCGCCTCCATGTGAAATACCGGAATCTTGCGGCGCTTCGCGGGATACGCCGCCAGGCAACTGTTGGTATCGCCCAAAACCAGCAGCGCATCGGGCTTCACATCTCCCAGCACCGCATCGGTTTTGGCGATGATCGTGCCGACGGTTTCACAGGCCGTCCCCACGGCGGCATTCAGAAAAAAGTCCGGCTTGCGGATTTGCAACTCATCGAAGAAGACCTGGTTCAGTTCGTAATCGTAATTCTGCCCGGTATGAACGACCAGATGCTCGACGGCCTTGTCCAGCGCCGCCATGACGCGAGAGAGCCGGATGATCTCCGGCCGGGTACCGACGACAGTGACGACTTTCATACGCGGCCTTTCCGATCTCCGTCGCGATTCCACGTCGTAAAAATGCTGCTCTTATGCATATGCCGCTTAAGACGGTCCCGTCCAGCGCAAGCGTCATCCGGATACGCCCACCGTACAATGCCGTCCGATTTCTCGAACGGATGGGTGCGTCATCCTGAGGTACTCCGAAGGATCTTGCTCGCCTCACCGCAACGGCAAGATCCTTCGGAGTACCTCAGGATGACGGTCCACGGCAAATACAAGAATCGGACATTTTCACGCGGCGGTTGGACCAACCAAGCGTGTTTTGAATCTCTTCCCTTATCGACGCAATCCGCTGACGCCGATCAAGGTTGCCAGTCAAACATTCAAAAACGCCGTGTCCGGCTTTGCCGGGTCGAAGATTTCGCTGGCCCAGAAAAGGGTCACCATTTCCCCGCTTCCCACATTTTCGATCGAATGGGTATAGCCCGGCGGAATATCGACAACCCGATAATCCTCCCCTTTCACGCGGTATTCGATCACCTTGTCGCCGGAAATCTGGCGGAAGCGGATGATCGCCTCTCCCGAAAGCACCAAAAACTTTTCGGTCTTGGTGTGATGAAAATGATTCCCGCGGGTGATGCCCGGCCTGGTTCGCGAGACGAAAATCTGCCCGCCGGCCGGCGATTTGAGGAACTCGGCAAGGCTCCCGCGATTATCGGTCTTGATGTCCAAACCATACGCGAAGTCGTCGGTTTCCAGATAGGAAAGATACGTGGCATACAGCGCGCGAACGAAGGGCGAGGACAAATCCGGCAGCCGCAGCGATTTTCGATGCTCGCGAAAACCGCGAATCATCGCCGCCAGATCGCCCAGCGAAATCGCATGCGATGCCAGCGGCCCGGCGAAGGAAAATCCACCCGCCGACGGCGCATCAGCGGCGGGCAGTTCACTTACAAACGCCGCGATGACATCGTCAATGTAGGTCAGCTCCACCACATTTTGCGGATTGGAAATCTGGATGGGCAGATCGTGGGCGATGTTGTGGCAGAAGGTGGCCGTCACCGAGTTGTAATTGGGCCGGCACCATTTGCCGAACAGATTCTTCAGGCGATAAATGACGACTGCCGCGCCGGTCTTCTCGCTGTAATGGCGCAGGCTTTCCTCCGCCTTGCGCTTGCTAATGCCGTAGGGATTTTCCAATTCCGCCTGGCTGGAGGACGCGAAAACGATCTTCGGTTTTCGCCCCGCCGCGATCAGTTTCGCGCAAATCCCCGCGGTGAAGCCCGCATTGCCGGTTTCGTATTCGGCCACGTCGTTCGGACGATTGATGCCGGCCAGATGGAAGATGACATCCGCCGATGCCAGGGCGGCGTTGAGTGAATCCGCCGATGGGCCGCGCGCGACCGGTAGAATTTCAACACCTTCGCGGCGCGAGAGCGCCGCGGAGAGATTCCTGCCGACAAAGCCGTTTGATCCGGTGATGAGGATTCGCATGGGGTTTTGATGGCGGAACATCCCGCAAGCCGCTCCGCTAAGCGGGAAATGTGTTGCATGGCCTGTTTCGTGACACGCTCGTCCCTCCCGTGCGTAAACCTTCGCATTTTAGTTTACATTGACGAGGAAGCGGGACGAATTTCCCGTATCACGGGCGTCTCGCCCGTGTTTTCATTTCAAGAGGACACGGGCGAGACGCCCGTGATACGGGAAATTTGCCGGCACCACGTCCAGCGCGCATTTTGGTCGCGGCTGGCGGCCGCGCTGAGGAGGACCTCAGAATCACCGTGCCATGGGCTCGCGCGATTGCCGAAGCTCATTCAAACCTCAATCTTCTCCCCCCGCAGCGCCTGTTGCACGATCTCCAATTTCAGCAGCAACTCCGTCATCCCGCCAACATCCAGCCGGGTCGTATTGTGGGAATTATAATCCTCCACCCGGCCCACCTTTTCGCTGCCCTGGCTGAAGTATAACGCGTAATTCAAATCGCGGTTATCGCACGGCACGCGGTAATAGCCGGGCCGATCCTCGGCAACCGCCATCTCCTCGCGCGTCAGCAGCGTTTCGTAAAGCTTTTCGCCGTGGCGGGTGCCGATGATGTTGATCGGCGTGTCCGATTTCAGCATTTTCCGCAGCGCCAGTGCCAGCGTTTCCAAGGTTGCCCCGGGCGCTTTTTGCACCACGGTGTCGCCGGGGTTGCCATGCGTGAAGGCGTATAACACCAGTTCCACTGCATCTTCTATCGTCATCATAAACCGCGTCATCTTCGGGTCGGTGATGGTGATCGAACGCCCTTCCTGAATCTGCTTGATGAACAGCGGAATGACCGACCCCCGGCTGGCCATCACGTTCCCATATCGCGTGATGCAAATCGTTGTCTTCGTTCCCGCCACCCGGCTCCTGGCGATGGCGATTTTTTCCATCATCGCCTTGGAAATGCCCATCGCGTTAATCGGATAAACGGCCTTGTCCGTGCTCAAAACCACCACGCGCTTCACGCCGGTGTTGACAGCTTCGCTCAGCACATTTTCCGTCCCCAGCGAATTGGTCCGTAGCGCCTCCATCGGGAAAAATTCGCAGCTCGGCACCTGCTTCAGCGCGGCGGCATGGAAAATAAAATCAACCCCCTCCATCGCCTCGCGCAAACCGCCGGGCGTACGCACATCGCCGATGTAAAACCGCAACTTGGGATTGCGGTAGGCGTTGCGCATGTCATCCTGCTTCTTTTCATCCCGCGAGAAAATGCGAATCTCGCCGATGTCCGTCGCCAGGAACCGCCGCAAAACGGCGTTTCCAAACGTCCCCGTGCCGCCGGTAATGAGGAGGGTTTTGTCCTTGAACATAGGCTCGGCTGTAGAACAGGCGAATAGTTACCAAACACAACAAGCGAACGCAAGGTATCGCCGGGCAAACCATTATGGCCGTGTTTCATGGCAACCGGATCACCTCCTCTTGCGACACGCCTTCTTCGCGCGCCAGACGAGCGACGGCCTGCGCCTCAGGCGATTCCAAATGCACTTTGATGGCCGTGTCGCGCACGAACGCCGGCTCGGCCAACTCTTCAAGCTTGTGCTCAAAATCCGTAAGATCGTGGGTGTCCCAGAATCTCGCCAGCTTTTCGATCGAATCGGCTTTCGGCAATTTCGAATTCTTCATTGCTCCTCAGATCAACGCGGATTATAGCACGCCCCAACAGATTAACTTCCAGGCGTCAGGCTCAGTTGCACACAAATGGCGCGTTCCACGCCTTGCAGATCCGACCTTGACAGTTGGCCCACGCGATTCTTGATGCGATTCTTGCTCACCGTAGCGAGTTGATCGGTCATCGCCTTATGCTTCTTCCCGCGCACGCTGACGTATGCTTCGCTGGGATAGAGCCGATCCGTGTTGGTTGTCAGCGGGACGACTTGGACGCGGTTGAGATGCTTGTTGGAGGCGTCATTGCTGAGGATCACCGCCGGGCGTTCCTTGCGGACTTCGCCGCCGACCCCGCCCTCAAAGGCAATCCACCATACTTCACCGCGTTTCATTCGCGAGGTCTCCGATCGTGCCTTCGGCCCATTCCAAGGCGTCAGCCTCGCGGGCCTCGTCCTGCGCCATTTCCTTGTAGGCGGCGTCGAGATGCTTTGAAACCACGTGCGGGCGGACCATGTTCTCGATAAATTGGCTGATTCGCCGGGGGCCGATCACCTCGTGGAGTCCTTCATAGACGCGGTGATCGAGAGTAATAGTGAGCTTCTTCTGCATGCTTGGCTTCTCCGCGTATACGTGCAACTACACGTATACTAAGCGGTGCAACCGGGAGAGGCAAACGTTATCCCGGAATATCGGCATATTTCAATCCCTGGGCGACGTTCCCGCCAATCTAAATGGAATGGCCCCAGAATAAATCGCCATCGTTGTGCCAGAAATCGAACGAACCGTCAGCGTAAATAGTAATGGACTCGAGTTTCATTTTCGCAAGGAAACCCTTTGCAGTCAGCTTCGGCTCGTCTACGTCGAGCCAACTGCTGTTCTTCAATGGCAGCAGTTTTGAGACGGCAAATTTCTGCACTTTCCGGTCCCAGGATGGTTGCCGCTTCCATAATATGCGGGCGGTTTTTAATGCTTCTTCGATACTTCCCGCGTTGTCTGGCGAAAGCGTGAGCTTGATGGGCTGGTCATTCCATCGCGATTCGCCGACGTACCAATCGACATTCCGGTCGAGCGTGAATTTGCCGAATTGTGCATCCTTACAGGTCACGGGCATTTGCAACTGCCGCGCGAATTCGTTCAGCTCCCTGTCAGATTCTTCCTTACCAACGACGGATTCCAGCCTCGCCTGCGGCGCGCCGGTTCCCTCCACAACGCGGGCGCGAATACGAAACACCTTGTACGGCAGAAGAACCTCAACAAGCGAATCCAATTCATCGTGGGTTACCTCTTTATGGACGGCCAGTTTCGTCGCGCGAACCTCGCCGCCGGTGGTCCGCCAGGCGGCAAAGTCGAAACTGAGGCGCCACGCCTTTTCTCCCTGAAACTTTCCCCCGCCAGCGCCCGGTGGATTGACCACTCCAACAACCTCGACCACAGGCGCGCTTGCCAATTCCTCGCCAAGCTTTCTGGCCTTACGCTTTAGATCGGCAAAAATATCGGGCTCGCCTGCCATGCCATGCTCCGTTGTCGGCTTTACGTGTGACCGCCGATTCGCCAGCGGCGCCCCCCATCACCACGTTCACTCCCGTTACTGAAACTTTAACCCCGCCCGCACATCATACCTCGCAACCGCATTCTCGATTCCGTCGACCGTGGAGTTGCCGCCTGCAATGGCGCGCAGAATCACCCGCGCGACAGGCGCTGGCGGGTCGTATTGAATGTCGTCAAATCTTGGCATCGGGTGGAAGCTCAACGACCTGCTTTCGAAAGTGAATCGCATCTTCGGAATTCGCCAGGCGCGGGGAGCGAATATGGGCAACCGGGCGCTCGGATTTCTCAACCACGACCACAAATACCCGCGCATTTTCCGGCAGGTTCACGTCCTCGCGCAGGCGAATCCTGCCATTCTCGACGACACCTTCGATTGCGTTGACGATCATGACAAATCTCCCATGCTCATCTTACGCTGAAGGACGCGCTGATTGTAGCGGAAAGTTGACGACAAGCATCAAGTTACACTCCCGTTACTGAAACTTTGACCCCGCCTGCCCATCATACCTCGCAGCCGCATCCGCCTGGATGCATCGTCCAATATTCCCCCACCGGAGGCTCAAATGATGTGGAAACCCATGATCGCCCTGGCGTCAATCCTGACCGCGGCAACTCTCGCCGGCGCTGCGCCCGCCACGGCGCCGACAACCGCGCCGGCCGATGTACCCGCTGCGCCGCCGCCGGCGGACAGCAAGGTCGTGGCCGTCACCGTTTATCAGGGCGATGCCCTGGTCACGCGCCAAGTGCAGGTCAAGGAAGGGCAGGGATTGATGGAATTGGTCGTCGGCCCGCTGCCGCCGACCACGATTGACAGCTCCCTCTACACCGAAGGCACCGATGGCATCCGCATTCTCACCACCCGCTTCCGCACCCGGGCGGTGAAGGAAGACACGCGGGCCGAGGTGCGCGCCAAAGAAGAGCAAATCCATCGGCTCACCGCCGAGAACAGCCAGATTCAGAAACAAATTGAAGTGGCGGGGCAGAACGTCCTGCTGCTGGGAAAGCTGGAAAACTTCACCTCCGCCACGCTGCTCACGCTCACTGACAAGGGCCTGCTCAATTCCGAAAACACCATGAAGCTGGCGAACTTCATCATGGATACCCGCGGCACCCTGGGCAAATCGCAGGTCGATCTCCAACAACAGGTGCAGGCCAATACCGAATCGATCGCCTTCCTGCAGCGACAACTCTCTGAGTTGGCCGCCGGCGCTGATCGCACCGAGCGCGAGGCGGTTATCGTCGTCGACAAAGCCGGTGCGGCGCAGGCGGCGGGAAAGGTTCGGCTGAATTACCTCGTCAGCGCTGCCGGTTGGGAGCCGCAATATAAACTGCGCGCGGGCACTGAAAAAGACCCGGTCACGGTTGAGTATCTCGCCGCCATTCAGCAGCAGTCCGGCGAAGACTGGACCGGCGTTGACCTGGTTCTCTCCACTGCCCAGCCGATGCTCAACGCCGCCCCGCCCGATCTTTCGGCATTGGACGTGGACGTTTCGCGGCTGGCCGCCAATGGCAATAACGACAACCCGCAGGCGGTGATGAATAAATTGCAAAGCTATCAAGCCGCCCAGAATTACCGCCGCCAGGCACAGCAGGAACTGCTCGGCAATAATGCCGAGATCGCCCAAGGCTCGCTGAACTCCGCCGCCGCCTCCGAGCAATATGCCGAGCTACTGGCCAAGGAAACGCCCGGCGAAACGCCCGCGCAAAACGTTCGCGAGGGACCCAGCGTCGCGTATCACCTCGAGCACAAGCTGACCGTCCCCACCCGCAGCGATCAGCAATTCGTAGAAATCGCCCGGCTGGAGATGGACCCGACCTATTTCTATAAATCGGTGCCGGTGCTATCGCAGCATGTCTACCGCCTGGCCGAGCTGACCAACAAGAGCAAATACGTGCTATTGCCCGGCGAAGCCACCATGTATGTCGGCACCGATTTTGTCGGCCGCATGCGTCTGCCGTTGGTTGCCATCGGCGAAGAATTCGTAGCCGGTTTCGGCATCGATCCGCAGATTCAGGTCGAGCGGCAGTTGGTATCGAAGAACCACGCAATTCAAGGCGGGAATCAGGTGCAAACCTACGATTACCGCATTCGCATCAGCAGCTTCAAGGCCAATGATGTGACGTTGCAGGTTTGGGACCGTCTGCCGCATCCGGAGACGGATGCGGTAGCCGTTGAGCTCGTCAAATCGATGCCGGAATTAAGCCAGGATCCGGATTATCAGCGAAACGATCGCCCCAGGAATCTGTTGCGCTGGGATATGAGTGTGAAGGCGAATACATCGGGGGCCAATGCAAGTGCCATCACCTACGAATTTAAGCTTCAGTACGCCAAGGATGTGTCGATTGGGAATTTCAAGGCGAAGCGGTGATCCCTGCTTCGGGGCGAATTCTCCGAAGTGTGGACATCTTTACGTCAGGCCGAAGGGACCTCAGTGGGACGCAGTCGCCCCAGCGACGAGCAAGTATGCCGGCCTTGTCCACGGTTCGGAGAATTCGACCCGGAGGGATCGCGGTCCTCACGCGAGAAAGTGGATGCAGGAGGAGAAAGGAAAGTCAAAGGAAATGACCGATCC
>DASRRM010000502.1:0-4279 GCA_035695715.1 Tepidisphaeraceae bacterium | reverse complement strand
CTCAACAGCACCAATGCCTTCACCGGCGGGTCGACTGTCCCGGCTGGAACGCGCCTCGTTGCCACGGCGCCCGGAGCGCTTGGCGGCGGAGCGGTTTCCCTCAACGGCGGCACGCTTTCGATCGGCTCGCAGCAACAAGTCGCATTGAGCGGATTCAGCAATTTCTCGCTCAACGGCAACAGCAACTCCACCACTGCCGCGGTGCCCAACATCGCCGGCAGTGTCCTCAATCTGACCACCAACGCCGCAAGCGAGGCAAGCTCGGCGTTCAATAAAACGCAAGTCACTATGCCGGCGCTGAACTCAGCCAACGGCTTTACCGCCAACTTCACCTACCAGGCCGGGGGTAGTAAAGCCGCCGATGGCGTGGCATTTATTCTGCAAAATGCTTCCACCGGGTCGGCCGCACTGGGAAGCAATGGCGGAGGTTATGGCTACGGCGGAATTACCCCCAGCGCCTCCCTGCAAATTAATATCTACACCAACAACACCATCGGGACTGCCGTCGCCACCAATGGCGCGATTACCACGCCCGATATCACCTCTTCCCCCGTTAATCCCGGCTCCGGCGATGCAATCAACGTCGCCCTCAGCTACAACGGCGTCACTCACGCCCTCACCGAAACCCTCACCGACCCCACCGCCTCCACGACGTACACCCACACCTTTGCCCTCGACATTCAGTCGGCCCTGGTCGGTGACCAGGCCTATATCGGCTTCTCCGGCGGGACCGGCGGGTCCACCGCCAGCCAGAGCGTCAGCAACTTCACCTTCACCAGCGGAGCGGCCACCCCCACCGCCGCCTCCTTCACCAACGCCGTCAGTGTGCTTGACGGGACGACTTCAACCGTGGAAGTAAACTCCGCGGCGAACAACAACGCCGCCGCCCTTGGCGCGCTCACCCTTGGCGCCGGCTCGCAGTTGAACATCACCGGCGGCGCGTCCCTGGCGGCCAATACGCCCTATAGCCTGGCTTTCGGCGCTACAACGCTCGGCGGAAATTCGACCATCAACGTTGCCAACAATGGAACCGCCTCCGCAAGCGTGGTGCTCGGCAGCGTATCCGGCGGAAGCAGTACGCTCACCAAGACCGGCGCTGGAACGCTGTTCCTCAACAGCGGCAGCACCGCCACCGGCCTGACCAGCGTCACCGCCGGAACCCTCGGCGGGAAAGGCAGCTTTGCCGGGCCGATCACCGCATCCGGCGGCGGAACGCTCGCCCCCAGCGCCCTGCAAACCACCCTGGTCGGCGCGCCGATGGCCATCACCGGGCCGGTCAGCATCTCGGGCGCTACTCTCGGGATCAGCATCAATTCGTCGGCAACGCCCGGCGTCAATTATGACCAGATCCAATACAGCAGCACCTTCGCTCTGGACTCGGCGACCCTCGCCGTGGCCGACAGCGGATATATCCCGCTGTCAACCGATCAATTCTGGGTGGTTGACGGCCTGGCCGGCAGCAGCGCCGTGGCCGGCAGCTTCACCAACGGAAGCACCATCACCGGCCCGAGCGGAACGCTCTACTACATCTACACCAATATCCCGGGCGACCCCGCCAGCACCGGCCACGATGTGGTGCTCAGCACCAGCCCCGTTCCCGAGCCGGCATCTGCCGCGCTGCTGGGCCTGGGCGCAATCGGCCTGCTGCTCAAACGCCGGCGCAGGTCGTGATTTGGTGGTCGAGTAGTTTGAATCGCTAACGGGTGGGACATGTCGCGGTATTCCGAGGACCGTTGCAGTGGCAGTAATTGATTGAGAATCCGCGGTTTTACGATTACGCTTCTTTGCCGGTTGCCGGGGGTCCCATTTCAGGAAGGCTTTCGCGATGAACCGCTTCTGCTCTATCGCCCTGCTCGTGTTGATTGCCGCAGTGGCTGCGCCGTTGTCGGCTTTGGGTCAGGAATGGACGCGCTTCCGCGGGCCCAACGGCACGGGCCTCAGCGACACCACGTTTCCCGCCAAATGGACCGCGGCCGATTATGCGTGGAATACCGAGCTTCCCGGCACCGGGCATTCTTCGCCGGTGGTTTGGGGAGACAAGGTGTTTGTCACCTGCGCCCAGGAAACCACCGCCGAGCGGATGGTGGTTTGCATCAGCGCGAAAACGGGACAGGTGGAATGGAAAAAGGATTACGGCTCGCACACTTTCGCCCAGAACAAGGACAACAGCTATGCCTCGAGCACCCCGGTGGTGGATGCCGACCGGGTGTATGTCAATTGGGTGACGCCGGAGGAGTTCACGCTGATTGCGTTGACCCACGATGGGAAGGAAATTTGGAAGGCCGACCTGGGCTCGTTCATCACCCAGCATGGCGGCGGGAATTCGCCGATCGTCGTGGGAGACACGGTGATGATCGGCGGCGAGCAGGAAGGCAAGGGAAAGCCCAGCTTCCTGTTCGGCGTTGACGCCGCGACGGGGAAGATTCGCTGGAAGACGCCGCGTAAGACGCTGAAATTTTCCGGCGCGACGCCGATCATTTTCCACCCCGCCAGCGGCGCTGACCAGATCATCTTTTCCAGCCAGGGTGAAGGAATCACGGCCGTCGATCCGAAAACCGGAAAGGTCATCTGGCAGAAGGCCGACTGCTTTGATTCGCGCACGGTCGGCTCACCCGTAACGAGCGATGGCATGATCTTCGCCACCTGCGGCGAAGGGCCCGGCGGGCACATTCTCAACGCCATCCGTCCCGACGGCAATTCGGGGACAGTTGTCTGGAGCACCAAAGACGCCACGCCGTATGTTCCCACGCCGATCATCAAGGGCGATCTGCTGTTTTATTGGAGCGACTCCGGCATGGTGACGTGCGTGCATGCCTCGACCGGCAAACAGGTTTGGCAGCATCGCGTGCCGGGCAGTTATTATTGCTCGCCGATCTGCGCCGGGAACACGCTGTTCAGCGTGTCGAAAAAAGGGGACGTGGTGGCAATTTCCGCCGGCGAGAAGTTTGAGCTTCTGGGCCAGACCGCACTAAACGACAAATGCCACGCCACCCCCGCCATCTCCGGCGGAAAGATGTTCGTGCGAACCTACACCCGGCTGATCTGCGTAAAAGGCAGCGGCGGCCAGGCGCGAAGCGAATAATGTGCCGGTTTTCACCGATCATTCCGGAAACGAATACAAACGAGCCGCGCACGGAGGGTACTCCCGAAGTAAGCGGGTCCTCTGCAAAATCGCTTACGCCCCTGCGTACGAAACGCGCAGAATGATGCAGCGTGTGTATCAGCGAATTTGCACGAATTGAAAGTCGGTTTACGCGGGAAGCAGGGAACAATCGCCGGCTCCTTACCGCGACGGTGACAAGGTGCGGCGAGCCGGGTGCGGACTTTAGTCGTCCCATCCCCGTTGCCGGGCGCCTATCAACCCCGGGCCGCCCCAATTCCATCGCCGATGCCGTTTCGAAAATCAGATCCCGGGTAAACCTTTTCAGCCAACGCCGCCCGCTCAAAAACGTCCGCATGCACGGATTGCCTGATCTGATAGAATCCCCCCCATGCCCAAACCCACCCCCAAACCCATCGAACCCGCCGAGCTGCGCAACCTGGCGCTTGGCGTTTTACAAGCCGACCGCTTTCCACAACTGGCCACCTGCGACGGCGACCAGCCTCGCGTGCGCCCGGTGTCTCCGGTGAAAACCGACGGCTTCATCGTCTACGTCGCCAACATGCGCTTCTATCACAAGACCGGCGAAATTGCCGCCGACCCGAAGGTGGAACTGTGCTATATGGATAATGAGCACAACCAGGTGCGCATCACCGGGCTGGCGGAAATCGTCACCGACCGCGCCATTCTCCAGGAAATCTGGGACGCCAACGCGCTGATGCGTCAATATCTGGGCAGCCTCGACAACCCGCAGTTGATTGTCTATCGCGTTGTGCCAAAGCAGGTGCGCTACATGCGCGAATGGGCGCTGGAGTACCACGAAGTGGCCAATCCCTGAAGCACGGCGTCGGCTGAAATCGAATAGCCTCTTGCCCGGGAGAACAACATGTTTTTACAACACGGCTTTTTATGGATGATCGCGCACCGCGCGTTCCTTCTGGCGGGAATCGGCTGCGCGCTGGTGCTGGTTGCCGACGGGAATTTACGTGCTGAAGAGCCGGCCAAGGCACAGGCAGACGCGCCGGAGGCGCACGTGTTTAAGGATGCCGATGGAAAGCATCTCCCCTATCTGCTGCTGAAGCCGAAGGATTATGACCCGTCGAAGAAATATCCGCTGGTGATGTTTTATCACGGCGCCGGCGAGCGGGGCGACGACAACAAAAGCCAGTGGAAAAATGG
>DASRRM010000501.1:0-4713 GCA_035695715.1 Tepidisphaeraceae bacterium | reverse complement strand
CCGCAGTAAGCGGAGTTATTCGTCCAACGCATTTCCCGCGGTAAGGGGAGTTAACCGTCCGAAGACCGCTTACTTCGGGAGTACCCTTCGTGCGCGGCTCCCTTTGCACAAATCGTTAAGCAAAAGATCGACCGAGAGGTTTCATTCAGCCGCCGCCCGCTTGTTCCAATCCTCCCAATCCTCGCGCACCGCATTCGCCATCCGCCTGGCTGCGATGCGCAGCCAGCCCGGTTCGCGCGATTTCAAATCCTTCTTGATCGCCTTGGCCGCTCCCGGATTCCCCAGATGAATATTGGCGGTTTCCCATCCCATGGCGCGGAGCAATCTCGCTTCATCGTTGGCGCGCGACAGCGATATCAATTCGATGCGCGAGCAATCCGGGGCGAGCCGTCGCACCAGCCATGGCGGATTCAGGGACAGGAACGGGTCGCCGCAGCGCACCGCCGCGGTCACGATTTGCTCGTAATGAATCGGCGCGCTTTTCTGCGGCGGCGCCAGCCAGACCGCCGCCGACGGCAGCATCGCCTTGGCTTCGCGGGCGATCATTCCCCCGGCATGCTCGGCCACCGCCGCGTAGCGCGCCCGGCCCAGGCTGCCAAGCCCCTTGCGCTGATGGATCACCCGATAGTCGGGCCGCTCGCTTTTTTCGAGCAGCGCCAATCCCGCATGGGAATAACACGGCCGAGACGGCCGTGATACGGGACGGTTGAGGCATAGCAAGACCCACCTCCTTTGATTCCGCCGGCGAGCAGGAAATCTTGACGGAGTCGCGACCGCGTTTTCGCTCTAACGTAGGTGCCGTGAGCACATTGGGTTTTATGCCCCAGTTCTTCGTAGGGTCCGCACCGCGGACCGTCTTTTCCGCCTTAAACGGGACGGTCCGCCGTGCGGACCCTACACGAATTGCGCAGCGCTATTGAGCATAGGTGCCCTGGGCACATTGGGGTTTTATACCCCAACGCGAGTACACTCTCACACAGCGGGGCAATCGGCTTCGCGATCAATCTCGGAAAGGTTTACCCATCATGTTCCGTCAATGGATTCCCCGCCTCGTCATTGCGGTAGCACTCGCCGTCGTTGTGCATATTGCGCCCGCTGCTCCATCCGCGAATAACGATATTCATGGCGTTGGGCTGACGTTTCTCGACGCGGCTGATGGCAAGCCGCTGCGCGTCTGGACGCGATCGGTCGCCAAGGATTCGGAGGCGGCTCGGTATAACGATCTGGCGCACAATTCGCTGATTCTGCGGATCGGAAAAACGGCCATGGCCGACCTTGCGAACGATGCCGCCGTTGAGAAGCGGCTTGGCGACGGGATGACGGCGCATGAGCCGCTTGAAGTTCAGACATTTGACGGCCTTCAACTCGCGTTTGCTACATTGCCGCAGAAAAAAGGCGAAGCGCGCGCCAATCCAACAAGCCGGCCTTTTGCCGCACATCAGGAGCAATTGAAGGAAGCCGGCATCGACAAGCTCTTTGCCATTCTGGGTCCGGCCGACGGCAAGAGCGCCGATCAGATGAACGCCGATAGTGCCGCTGGCGACCTGACCCGCAAACAACTCACGCAGCTTGGCGCAAAGACCGCCAGTGCGCAGCGCGCACTCAATGCCATTCTTGAAGACACCGGAAATTCATCCGGGAAATACATCGGCACCGCCGCCGATGCGCTGGCACTGTCGCTGGGCGATTCAGACGCGGCCATCGATCAACTGATCGCCGAAACGCATGATCCGCTCGATTACATCCGCGCCGCAGCGGCCGGCCGCCTGGGCGAACTCCACCATCGGCCCGACAAATGCGTTCCCGCACTGATCGAAACGCTGAAGGATTCCAGTTGGCTTGCTCAGGCATCGGCTGCCAGTGCGCTGGCCAATTTTGGGCCGGACGGCAAATCCGCCGTCGCTCCATTGATGACGCTTCTGGCTAACACCAACACTGACGCCAGCGCCCGCGCCGAAGCGTTCGAGAGCCTGTCAAAGCTAAGCAAGGAAAGCGGCCCAGCCGCGATTAAGATTGCCATGGCGGACCATGACCTGTTTCGTAACATGAACGTCCTGAAATCCATCGCCGGCTTTGGCCCCGCGGCCAGCGCCGCAGTCCCGGCTTTAAAGGCGCTGGTGGATTCGAAGGACGAACCCGAGTGCTATTTTGCCGCCGACGCCTTGAAGGAGATCGCCGCCAACAACAAATAGGAGCACGCCCATGCCAGATTCCGATACCCTTCGCCTGACAAGGATTCCGCTGAACCACGGCTCGGGCGCGATGCCCGCCGTGGGGTTTGGAACGCTGATCCCGGATCTTGCGGCCACGAAACAAGCGATCCAGGCCGCGCTGGAAGTCGGATTTCGGCATTTCGATTGTGCCGAGCGCTATCGCAACGAACAAGCCGTCGGCGAGGCGCTGCACGCGGCATTAGCCGCCGGCACCGTTCGCCGCGAGGAGCTTTTCATCACCACCAAGCTATGGAACAGCAATCATCGTCCCGAGCGGGTGAAGCCCGCGTTTGACGCGAGCTGCCAGCGGCTGCAAATCGACTACGCCGACTGCTATCTCATTCATACGCCGTACGCCTTCCAGCCCGGCGACAACCAGGACCCGCGCGATGAGCACGGCCAGGTCATCTACGACACCGGCATCACCCTCCTGGACACCTGGCAAGCCCTCGAGCGCCTCGTGGACGACGGCCATTGCAAGGCGATCGGCCTATCCGACATCAGCCTGGAAAAGCTGCGCGAAATCGTCGCCGCCGCGCGGATCAAGCCTGCCGTGGTGCAGGTTGAATCCCATCCCTATCTGCCGGAATGGGAGCTGCTCGACTTCTGCCGCCAGAATGGCATCGTCTTGTTGGCGTTCGCGCCGCTGGGCCATGGCATGGACCCAAAACTGCTCGACGACCCGGTGATCACGTCCATCGCCAAGCGCGTCGGCAAGACGCCCGCCCAGGTGGCTCTCGCCTGGGCCGTCCAACGCGGAACGGCCTTTCTCACCACCTCAACCAAGCCTGGCCGCATCAAGGAAAACTTCGACATTGCAACGCTGCCGGACGATGCGATGAAGGAGATGCGGGATGGGATAAAGACGAATGTGCGGTTTAACTCGGTGGTGGGCACGGGCGTGCCGGGGTTTATTCCGCGGGTGAAGTGAATTATCGTGCGGGAATTGTCGTCGAATCCGGCGGCACGTATGATTTGATTCGCGATGAAAGGCGGTCAATGACCTACGAAGAACAAATCAAGAAGTGGAAAGCGGCCATGGAAAAGGCCGTTAAGAAGGCCCGCGCGGAAAAGCACGGGATGCGCAAGCTCCTCGTGCGCGCCGGCATAGTGGAGCGGGACGGCAAGCGGCTTGCGAAACATTATCGCTGATGAAATGCGAAGTTTCGCCGGAAGAATCACATCCAGATTTGCGTCCGCAACGTGAGCAACATCAGAGGGTACTTCCACCCGTTTGAATAGAACGCCGGCAAAACCCGACTCCCTCATTTCCCCGCTGCTGATGGCATTTTCTCACTTTGGCCATCCAGCCCCTCATGATCAAGTTCAAAGCTCACGGCAGGAGCCCGGCCGCTTTCGCGAGTGATTTTGACGACGTACAGGCTGTCATAATCATCGTCCTTCCACTGCGGAACTTTTGACGCGTTTCCGCCGAGCGATTTAACCAGGTCCACCGCGGCACGTTGGGCATAGCCGTGTTCCCAGGCAACAAAAATCGTGGCGCCGGCGTATTTCTGATTCTTCAACTCATCGTTCAATTCCGCGACGTCGCGATAGCCGCATGGCGTCTGCACCGGCATTCCCAGGCGGATCGCCAGGGGTTCGATGGTCGCCAGCGGGCGGACGTAGTTGTATAACCCGCCGCGATCGGAAACCTTCTCGCGCGGATCGGGGGCGAAGAGGTAATTTGGCTTGCCAAATTTGGCCGGCAAAACCGTACTGATTCCCAGCGCGCGATTGAGGCCTTGCGGCGTCAGTTGCCCCAGCCCACTGGCGGGCTTTTCGCCGTGACGGAAGATGACGATCGTTTCGACGGTCTTTGTCGCAGTCGCTGAGTGCTCGGCAGCGGGTTGGGTATCAGCGGCAAGGACCGTCGCCGCGAGCAGTGCGGCAATGAGCAGATAAGCGGGGGTTGTAAAACGAATGCGCATGTGATTTCCTGATGGGCCGATTCAAAAAATATTGCGGCACGCTTGTGAATGAGTTCGTGGGTTACTGAAGATCCAAAGTTCGTCCTGGTTTGCGCCGGGAACAAGCGACACCGCGGCACGGCTTTCTGCCGGACCGTCAAGAATCCGGGTCCTCGCTGTCGCTCGTTCCCGGCGTGAAGCGAACTTCCGACTGACCGGGCCGGCTTGTGGGGATTCCCCCGGGCTACTTAACCGACCCACTTTTCCCGATATTGCGTTTTCACGAATTTCGCCGCGTCCGGGTCGTTGGTTGCTTCCATTTTTTCGCCGTCCCAGTCGAGGGTTTTTCCTGCGCGGATGGCGACGACTCCGGACAGGCCGATTTCGGTCAGGTGGCCGCCGACGTCGAAGGGGGAGAAGGTTTTTCCTTCGCCAAGGCAGGCGTCGACGAATTCCTGGTGATGGCCTCTGCTGCGCGGGAGGGTCTTGGGGATGGAGGCCGTCGCGGGGTGTTTGGTCACGTCAACCATGTACGGCTCGCCTTGCAGTTGAATCAGGCCGTCGGTGTTCCACAGGCTGGTGTAGATGCG
>DASRRM010000500.1:0-6573 GCA_035695715.1 Tepidisphaeraceae bacterium | reverse complement strand
ACTCCGAAGACCCGGATCGTTCGCGCGAACGATCCGGGTCTTCGGAGTACCTCAGACACCGGCGTGCGCATCTAGAAAATCCTCCCCTCGAGCGACGAAAAAACGAAAGGTTTCGTTGGTGGACATACGCTGCGAGGAAGTCAAACTGAACCAGACACGCAACCGTCACAGTTGCGAATGCATGAAAAAACTGAACAGCAGGTATGCAAACGGCGCGGCCAGCAGGGGGCTGTCGATGATGTCCAGAATTCCGCCGAAGCCGGGGACGAGGCGGCCGCTGTCTTTGACCTCGGCGTCGCGCTTCATCATGCTTTCCAGCAGATCGCCGGCTTGGCCGATCGCGCCCAGGACCATGCTGATGATGAAACCCTTCCACCAGGGCGTCGGCATATGGTGGAGGAACGGCGCGAAGATAGCGCCGACGATTCCGGAGAAGACCACGCCGCATGCCAGGCCTTCCCAGGTTTTTCCGGGGCTGAGCCAGGGGATGAGCTTGTGTTTGCCGAGTTTTCGCCCGCCGAAATATGCGCCGATGTCGGTGGCTTTGACCACGACCAGGATCATCAGGATGAGCATGGTGCTGCCGACAAATCGCTCGGCGTGCGGGTCGCCGTGCTTGAGCGAATGCTTGACGCGGATTGCCATCAAAAACCAGGAGAGCCCGCCCAGATAAAGTGTGGCCAACACGGTTCCGGCCATGCGGACGATGGCGTCCTGCGTCTGCTTCGCCCAGGCGCGGCGCAGGGCCGCCAGCAGCATGACGAAGACGACGATAAACGCCAGCGTGGAAGCGGCGACAGGCTTGAACCATTCGAATTGGGTCAAAAAAGCGTGCAAAACCAACGCCGCCGAGCCCACGCCTGCGACGATGCGATAAGGCCGCACGCGCTCGGCGGTAAACAAAACGGCCAGTTCCTCAACCGCCAGCGGCGAAGCCAGCATCAATAAAATCAGAAGCCCCAGCCCCTGCACGCCATCCCCGTTGAGACCACCGCTGGCTTCAAGACGCCATTTGCGGGTGAGCGACTGTGCATAACTGTCAAACCAGAGAATTCCAAAAAGGCCGCCGAGCATGAGCGAGCCGAACGTGAGACGATTGCGGAGAGCTTTTTCCATGTGGGGTGATTATTGGCGGCTCTTTGTAAGCGGTGCGCGGATAACCCGCAACCCGACGCTGCACGGCTGGATACGCTTGATATAATTCCCGCACCATGCTCCCATCCGCAACAAAATCCGACGCCGCACCAGCCACCCTTGGCGATGCCATCGCCGTCGCCGCCGAAGCGCATCGTGGCGTGCTCGATAAATCAGGCCAGCCATACATCCTTCATCCGCTACGCGTGATGTTCCGCTGTGAAACAGAAATGGAGCGGATCGTGGCCGTTCTGCACGACGTCGTTGAAGACACCGGCCGCACGTTTGACGACTTGCGAAAGGTTGGCTTCAGCGAGGAAGTCATCGCCGCGCTGGATTGCGTCACCAAGCGCCAGGGCGAAAGCTATGAGCAATTCATCGAAAGGTCAGCCGCGAATCCCGTCGCGACAAAGGTAAAACTCGCCGACCTGGAAGACAACATGGACGTCCGCCGGCTGCCGGCCATCGAGAAGAAGGATTGGGAGCGAATGCAGAAGTACCTGTCAGCCTGGAAACGGCTGAAAGGAACGTAGGGGGACGGCCGCTCCGGCTCAACTCCCGTATCACGGCCGTCTCGGCCGTGTCTGTTTTAGGAGCAGCCGCTCCGATCCTCGTCCTTTTGATTCCCTCTTCCACCCCGGCTAAAGTCATGCCTTGAACTCCTATCCCGACATCGCCGTCCGCGCTCGAGCGCTCCATGACGCCGGCGCATCGCCCACCTGCCAGTGGTCGCTCCCCCTGATCTGCGATCATCTGGCAAACGCCATGACCGGCAGCACCGGGGCGCTTGGCCCCAGCCCGGCCCAGGCAAATTCGCCGCCGGCCATTGTGCGCATGATGGGACGGATGCTCGTCCTGCGGTTCGGCTTCATTCCCGGCGGCCGCCCTTCGCCGGCGCGGGTGCTGCCGCGGCCGGACATTCGATGGGAGGAAGCCATCGCCAATCTCGACCGCGCCATCGCGCTGTGCGAAAAGCACCGCAAAACCGGCGGCCCATGGCTCGCCCATCCGTTGCTGGGCTTTCAAGACGCCCGCCAATGGCAGCGCTTCCACCTCGTCCACGCCCGGCATCATTTCAAATGCCTGCGAACTAGCGGTGGAGGGAATTGACCCATTATATTAGTCCGACGAGTAGTTTCACGATCCCCACATCCAATGTTTCGGCAAGAGGCTGGAAGTTGTTCATCGTTCCTCATTCCGTATTCGATCCGGCGGGTGAGCCGTACTCCCAGTCAAGCCCGGCGTTTGCGAGCAGGTCCGTAACGCGCTTCAGGTTGACGCCGACGGGGACGTTAATCGCCAGCAGGCGATCATGATGTATTTCCACCCTACATCCCAATTCTTCAAGACTGGCCGCAATGCGAGAAGACCGCGGAGAATCGGTAATCAGCGCATCGGATCTCGCTCGAAGAGTCCGATTCGTTGATCGCGCAAATACGTTCGAGAACCGCAAAACGCCCGTGTCCGTCAATGATGCCTCAACAACGTCACCAAAGGCGATATCATAGATGAAAAATGGGACATTTTCTATCCGATAGTGGCTGCCGCCAAGCGGAAGAGCCCATAGATTCTCGTAGCCGACGATTGAATCGTAAAACTGAACCTTTACCAGGATATTACTCTCGTGGCCTTCCATCGAAATAAATCCTAAACGACGCTCTGGCGGCGCGGGTCCGCGTAATTGAAATCGGTTGCCTGAAATTTTTGTTCAAGCGCCTCCAAACCAAACTGGATTTTGAAGTCCCGTTCTTCACGCGTTATCGGAATCAGCCACAGGCAATGGATTGTCGACTGACTACGATTGCAGATTTCGACTTTCGGGCCGTCGAGATAGGGCAGCGATATCAGGCCAAATTCGCAAAGTGACTTGCCGAGCCAGGGGCGGCCAAAATTGACGGTATCGCCAGTCTTGATGTGATTGCCGGTGAGGTGATAGTGAGCAATGGCTGTCAGCGTCTCGACGTGGACTAAATTATTGGTAGGGCTTAGCAAATGGAGTTCGATTTGGGGATCGGATTCACCGCACGACATGCCGCAAGTGGCGTAGGTCCAGAGCTGTCGGCTTGGCCGGGGGCCGAACGCCAAAACTGAGAACCCGCGCATCTGCTGCGCCCCTGGCCCGCGCATCTGCGTCTGGTCAAACCACGGCCGCTCCCACGCGCTGGCGTAATGCTCGATTACGGCCGACCGCAAGGCTTGGCACTCCATTGAGGATATGTCGTTATCGCTGGAATCCATATAACCCTCGCTTTGGAATTGTCTACGAGTGAGCCTCCCAAGCCCTCCTATTCTCCTATCTGCTTCACCATAGCTGCCACGCCCGCCGCCAGGTTGGCGGCGGCAATTTTTGCATTTCTGCCCAGCTGCGCGAGTTGCGGCACCAGCCGGGGCCGTCGCAGCAATGTCCCGGCTACCGACATGGGTCGCGGTCTTCCGAAGCCATCCACCAGATGCATGATGGCGGGGTCGAGCGACTCGGCAGCCGTGTCGGAAATGCCGCGGATGTGGATGAAGGGAACCTTCATCGCCTGGGCCAACGCGCGGGCGGCGGCGCTTTCCATGTCAACCGCCAACGCGCCGGTTTCATCGCGCAGGCGCTGCTTGTCGGCGGGGGTTGTGACCAACGCATCCGAGCAGACAATTCTTCCGACACGATGCGAGATCGGGGGAATGAAATCCGCCGGGCAGTCGTCAATTACCAGATCGCCGATTTCTAACGCCGGGTCGAGCGCCCCGGCCAGGCCCGCCATGATGATTGCAGCCACCGGCGCCTCGCCCGGCTCGCCCGGCAGTTGGCGAGCGCGGATGCCAATCAGGTGGATTTCGATGATGGGGGCATGCCCGGTGCTTCGGGCCGGACGCCCGGGTTCGGGGCATTTTAAACCCCACGCCAACGCGATGGCCCGAGCCTCGAGCGCCACCGCCGACAGAATTACCACGCGTCTTTTCACCACGGCGGGATTGTACCGATCCCGCAAGTTCAGAAAACTCCGTGACTGTCGTTGTTAAAGAGTAGATAAGCGATCCTAAACCAGCGCCAATTCGCGAATGCGTTCCGGCTCGTCGAATGGAACTATCTGCACGCTGAGCTCGCGTAACTCACTGCATACTTCATTCGCGGCGGCCGCAGGTTTTGAAGCAACGGGCAGTCGCACGGGAAAAATAAGGTGGGGCGGCAGCGTCCCATGTTCCTGTAGTCGGCGCAGGCGTTGAACCCAGGCGCCGCCATGCTCGAACACCTCGGTCGGCTCGTTCCGGTCGAGGTCAAGCGGCTTAATCGCCTTGAAGGGCCGATTCTCGCTTAGATGGACGAACGGCAGCGTAAAATGATACATCTCGTCACCGACGCGACGGCTCGTCTTGTATTTCCCCCTCAAATTCCATTCTTTCAAAAGTGTCGCCAGGCGGACACGCATGACCTGTTCCTGGTATTGATTGGCCTTGGCAAATTGTCGATTGACGTATCGATCGAACAATTGCGCGATCGCCGCGCGAGGCTCGGCCAGGATCATTCCCGGCTCAGCGAAGTGCACGAGCGTTTCGCGCCGCCGAAGCAGCGCCCGAAACTCGGTCAGTCCCCTGGATATCGCTCCATCATCGAGAGCCGCGGCCTGCGTAAACCATTCCCTTTCATTTCGATGCCGGGCGAGTTCGCGATCGATCGCCTTGAGAGCGGCACGGTACACCTCTCGGTCAAGTTCCGGAAAGAATCCACGAACCCGCCGATTTCGCGGCTCGGCCAATCGAAAGTCGAAAAACCCGGTCTCGGGGCAGTGAAGCACGATCCCAATGTTGACGAATTCCCCAACTTCCTGATACGGCAGGAAGCGTATCACCGCATAGTTGCAGACAAGCTCTTTCATCGTCCATCCCAAAATGCGTCATGTTCGCAGCGCCGCAATACGCTATCGACCTGCGCGAGGGTTACATTGCACAGATCTGTCCAATCTTCCGGCAATTCCGCCCAGAAACGCGGCAGATCATGAATTATACGGTCCATCGACGGCCGAATCTGCGCCCTGAAATCAGGATCGCTCAACGACTTTCGGTCGTCACGGAAAATGTGATGGCACCAGAAATCGTCCGAGGATTCATTTCCAAATGCGAGGTTATGGTCGATCACATGGAGGTCTATTCGTGATGCCGACCAGAGCAGATTTGGGTTCCAATCAGTGCAGTCGCCATTAACGATCCACCAGTCGAAGAGTGCTATTCTCGCTCGAAGCTTCGGTTCGATGAAAGGAATATCCGTCGCAACGACCTCATCGGCAGATTCGATATAATGCGATCCAAAACCGGCGCTTTCCGTCAGAGCAAGCAATTCGTCAGATGCACCATGCTTCGCGCCGGCTCCGCCAAAATATACCTGTTCGATATCTGGAATTGGCAATTGCAATTCTCGTCCGACTCGTCCGCACAGCCATTCCTTAACGACCGTATCGCGACCGGCGCCGCGTCGTGTTTTAACGACATAGTATCGCCCGTCCTCGCCGCGGCACAAAGCCGCGTTGGCGTACCCTTGCGAGATTTTTCGGACAAACTCCTTTACTAAAATCATCGCCGATTCGTCCAAGATAGCCCCGGATATGGACACCAACCGCTACTAATGCCGTGAGCATTACCACGCGTCTTTTCACCATGCAAGGCGGAGTGTACCGATAATATCAACAATGGCGACGCCGAGAACGCAGGCCTGCTGCGATAAATGCGGTAAGTCATGATAAAGCAAAGCTTAGCAAGCGATTGACAGCAGACAGATATAGAATATTAAATTCTTGCTGCAATCTTCGCAAAAAGTCGTGCATTTTCGTGCATTTTCGTGCAAAGTTATCCACAAAACCGCGATGGCGGGGGTGAAAATGCGGGAGGGCTTCGCGGATGCCGGGCCAATCGTGCATTCGGTCGTGCATTGCGTTTTGGCGGACGACCGTGGCCGGTTTTTGGGGTGTCGATCGGGCGAAAATGGCAGCAGCCGCGTAGACCCCGGTAGTGGCTCGCGCTGGAATGTTCATCGACACCGGCTATGCTACGCGGTTTATCCCGGCTTTGACGGACGAAAGGTTGCAGAACTATGGGCGTGCCTGTTTCGCAGATGTGGACTGTGGCGACTTATGTCGTCAAGCAGAAACTCTCCGGCCGCAAGCGCTATCCGCTGGTGCTGATGCTTGAGCCGCTCTTTCGTTGCAACCTGGCCTGCGCGGGGTGCGGGAAGATTCAATACCCGGCTCATGTGCTCAAGAAGCAACTCACCGCCGAGCAATGCTTCAAGGCGGTCGATGAATGCGGCGCGCCGATGGTGAGCATTCCGGGCGGCGAGCCTCTCTTGCATCCGAATATCAAGGAAATTGTCGAGGGGTTGGTGGCGCGGAAGAAGTACATTTATCTTTGCACCAATGCACTGCTATTGAAGGAGAAGATCGACCTGTTTACGCCGAGCAA
>DASRRM010000499.1:0-3167 GCA_035695715.1 Tepidisphaeraceae bacterium | reverse complement strand
CAGCAGTACGCAATGCGGTGGAGCGGTTGCAACGCATCGGCACTCGGGTGATCAAACTGCTGGGAAAATGGCGACCCGTCCCAACGTGAAACCGGACAACTTCATGCGGCGGGTGTGTGAGGTACTCCGAAGAGCCGGGTTTTTCGCGGTATCGACCCGGCTCTTCGGAGTACCTCAGAACCGGCGTTTTCAGCAAAAGCGCATGCTGGGAGGCTGCATTTGTCACTGCTCGAGAAGCCCGCGCCGAAAAAGGTGGGCGAGTACGCCCACGCTACGAAGTCATCCTTTCCCGCGGACCTGCTGAATCGCTCGGACGATGTTCGGATAGGCGCCGCAGCGGCAGATGTTTCCGCTCATCAATTCCTTCACTTCGGCATCGGATGGGCCGCACGGTTCGCTCGTCAGCGCGACGGAGGACATGATTTGGCCCGAGGTGCAATAGCCACATTGGTAACCGTCGCAGGCGAGGAAAGCCGCCTGCATGGGATGCAGATGGCCTGGCTCGCCCAGCCCTTCAATGGTGGTGACTTCATCGCCCTCATGCATGACGGCCAGGCTCAAACAGGAATTGACGCGGCGTCCATTCACATGCACGGTGCAAGCGCCGCACTGGCCATGGTCGCACCCTTTCTTGGTGCCGGTCAGGTGAACACTTTCGCGGATGGCGTCGAGCAGCGTCGTTCGCGGGTCGAGCGACAGGCGATGATCGACGCCATTGATGCGAAGCGTGACGGCAACAGCGCCTTCGACGGCAGCCGCGGCGGCCGCCGGCGCGCTTTGCGCCATGAGACCGCGCGGGTCGAACGCGGCGGCAACGCCAACAGCGCCGGCGGTGGACAAAAACGCCCGGCGGGTAAATTCCGCGCCGTCGCCGTCGGCCTTCGAATGGCTGGCTGGATCGATTGGGGTCATACGCGCTCTCCGTGAAAATACTGCGGGAACAGCTTCGCCAGTGTGAGTCTACCGGCAGGCCGAGAAAATCCTCAACCACCAAATTTTTGCCGGGAAAATCGCAGACAAGACGTCATGTGAGATGGTGATAGCGGAAATAACTGGCGGCAAAGCAGCGATCCACCAGCGCCGCCGCGGCGCGCAGGGCGGGATCATCGGGGTCCTGGAAATTGATCGTCGCAACCAGCGGCCGCTCGGGGATGTCCATCAAGTGAAAGGCCGGCTCGACGCCGGTGTCGCGCAGCTCGCGTAGCTGATGCTGCTGAAACGCCAGCAGAGTGATTCGATCGGCATCGGGGTCGAGGCCGCTGGCCAACAAGCTGAGGGAGAGCAAGTCGCTCTTGAAGCGAAGCGTGGCGATGCCCGCGGTCGGACACGAGGCACACCAGCGCAGCATCAGCCCACTGCGGCTGGCGGGGATCATGGTTTCAAATTCGTCGGGCGCACGCCAGAGATTTCCCGAGCAATGGGCGATGAGGTCGTCGGCCCCGGGAATCGTTTCCAAGGCGTGGTAAGTGTACTCGGCTTTGTCGCGAAGCTCGCCGCGCGAGTTTAAGTCGGCAACAAAGAATGCAGTTGGGTTTGGCATCCTGATTTTCTCGCACCGCAGATCGCCGCCTCTGGAAGGTTGATACTTGCCCTTCGTGCCCATTAACAACGGAATTGATCTACAAACGATCCGCCGAACAGCTTTTGCAGATCATGGCATCACGGAAGCGCGGAAACTGCGCTTGTTCAGCATGGTCCGGAGCGGTGAAAATTGTCAATCTATAAAATTTCCCCATTGCACGGGCGGATTTACTTAGGTTATTTTTAGGGTGCATCCATCGGGACAACGTAGATCCAAACGGATTTGGAAAACAGAGTGCTTGCTTAAACCCCGGAGTCGATATGCGCGGTAAGGATACGACGCACAAGCGTTTTACGGCGGCGGTGAAAAAACGAACGAATAGTAATGGCAACGGCAATGGGACCAGCCGCGATGGATCCGGAAACGGGCATCGCAAGGCCGCGGGCGCTGACGAAGCCGATGTCATGAAGGATCAGCCATCCATCACCGCCATCCTCGGCGGCCGGGTGGGCGAAGGTAAAACGCTGGAACGCTCGACCCTCTTCTCCGCGCTGACAGCATTCAAGAAAGGCGATTTCTCCGTCCGCCTGCCGGCCGACCTCGAAGGGATGGACGGCAAAATCGCCGACGCCTTTAACGCCGTCATGGATCGCAACGAGCGCATGAGCGAAGAGCTCGAGCGCCTCAGCCGGCAGGTGGGTAAGGAAGGCAAGATTTCGCAGCGTGCCAACATTGGCGACGTGACCGGCTCATGGAAGGACGCCATCGAATCGGTCAACACGCTCATTTCCGACCTGGTGCATCCGGTCAGCGAAACCGCCCGCGTGATCGGAGCGGTGGCCAAAGGGGACCTTTCCCAGACCATGGCGATGGAAATCGAAGGCCGGCCGCTGGCCGGCGAATTTTTGCGCACCGCCAAAACCGTCAACACCATGGTGGACCAGCTTGGCTCGTTCGCCTCGGAAGTGACCCGCGTGGCCCGCGAAGTGGGCACCGAAGGTAAGCTCGGCGGCCAGGCCAAGGTGAAAGGCGTCGCCGGCACCTGGAAAGACCTTACCGACTCGGTGAACTCGATGGCCGGTAACCTGACGGCGCAGGTGCGAAACATCGCCGCCGTGACCACCGCCGTCGCCCGCGGCGACTTGTCCAAGAAAATCACCGTGGACGTCAAAGGCGAAATTCTCGAACTGAAAAACACTATCAACACCATGGTGGACCAGCTTCGGTCGTTCGCATCGGAAGTGACGCGCGTGGCCCGCGAAGTGGGCACCGAAGGAAAACTGGGCGGGCAGGCGGATGTGAAGGGCGTGGCAGGAACGTGGAAGGACTTGACCGATTCCGTGAACTCGATGGCATCGAACCTCACCGGCCAGGTGCGAAATATTGCGGCCGTGACCACCGCCGTCGCCAATGGCGACTTGTCGAAAAAGATCACCGTGGACGTGCGCGGTGAAATTCTGGAGCTGAAAGAAACCATCAACACGATGGTGGACCAATTGAACTCATTCGCCTCGGAAGTGACGCGCGTGGCCCGCGAAGTGGGCACCGAAGGAAAACTGGGCGGGCAGGCGGAAGTGAAGGGCGTCGCCGGCACGTGGAAGGACCTGACCGACTCCGTGAATTCAATGGCCGGTAACCTGACCGG
>DASRRM010000498.1:0-4284 GCA_035695715.1 Tepidisphaeraceae bacterium | reverse complement strand
ACTGATGGGCGGAGGCGGGAATGGCGCCAGTGGGTGTTCCAGCGGCAACCGTCCCGTGACTGGTCGTCGGCAAAATCAACACCTCAACCCGGCGATTCATCGCCCGGCCGCTGCTGTCGGCGTTTGACGCGATCGGACGCTGGTCGGCGCAACCGGCCACTTCCAATCGCCCGGAACTCACGCTCTGCTTCTGCAACTCCGCGCTGACCGCGATGGCGCGGTGGGCCGACAGATACCAGTTGTTCAAATGCCCCGCGGCCTTGGTGGCCTGATGCGACACGGGAATGTTGTCGGTGTGTCCGACCACCATCAGCTCATATCCGGCGGCGGCGGGGGAGTTGAGAATGCCGGCGAACTTGTCGATGGCGCTGGCGGCCATCGGCTTCAACACGGCGCTGCCGGTGTCGAAGGTCACATCGCTCTTGAATTTTACGATGCCCTGCTTCTCATCGAAGCTGACGAGATCGGGATTGGCAGCGGCAAATCCCTTCAATGCCGTGTTCAGTTCCTCGGGAAGCTCGATGACCTTGGTGCCGACGTTCGCCGCCGCCCGGGCGTAGGCATCCTTCGCCTCGGCGAGTTGCCGTTGCAAATCGGCGATCTGATTGGCCTGGTTGACGGAAAGGGCACCTTGTTGCTGCTGAGTCAGTCCGACGTTATCAAGCTGCATCTTGTATGCATCGCGCGCGGCGACAGCCTCGGCCTTTTCGCGTTCGGCGACGCTCAGGCGGGCCGCGTACTGATCGCGGTCCATCTGCAACGCTTTGGCTTGTTCGGTGGAAACGCAGCCCATGGCTGCAAACGAAAGAAGGGAAACGAGCAAAAATGCTTGCGTGCGCGCCATGACAAGGCCTCCTTGCACTCGTGAACTCCATGGCTGCACTGCCACGGGAGCCACTGAACTTTTACGCCGGCCAACGATCGCTTCTCTACGCGGGGTAAGCGGTTCGTTATAGGTCCAACGGCGTTTCACATCCCTGCGAATCCCCGATTCACATGTCCGGCCGAGCCCGCCATCATAACAAAGCTCTGTCCGCCGGTCTTTACAGAGTCTGTTGATTTTCCTTCAAAAATGCAAGGGGTGGCGCAAGAAAAATCCGTATTAAGGCAATTTTTGCCGAATGTGGGGTGCTGGAAAGGGAGGAAGCTTAATCCTGAAATCATCAACAGTGGGTCAGTTTAAAATTGACCATCGGGTGCCGCAAACTGGCACCCTATTAATAAATACTTGCACCCGCCGTTCACCCGGTTTACGCTTTTGTCCGATCTCCCGCGTCCTTCACCAAGGGTGTCTTCATGGGACCATTTACTAGTCCGGGAACGATTCTGGCAATGCTGCTCATGCTGCTCAACGGCGGCGTGCGCGATCTGGCCGGGCTGGTTTCCAGCGATACCTACTGGAAATCCAAAGACGTCACCGTTTCCATCGAGCAACTCACCGGCGAGTTGCAGGCGGTGAAGCCGGTCGATGTGTCGAAGCTGATCGGCGATCTGGATGCTGACGATCCCAAGGCGCGCGATGACGCGGCGGCAAAAATTGCCGCGTATGGCGCGGGGGCATTACCCGCCCTGGCCGAGGCGGCCAAGAACGGCTCGCCGGAAGTCGTGGCCCGCGCCAACGCCATCTCCGCGAAAATTCGCGGCGGCGCAAAGCCCGCCGCCGTGCGCCGGCTCATGGCCATCCGCACGCTCGGCGAAATGAAAAACGCCAGTGCGCTTCCCCTCCTGCGCACGCTGGTCGATTCCAAGGAAATGTTCGAGGCGGACTACGCCAAAGCCGCCATCGCCAGAATTGAAGGCAATGCCTACAACTCGCCCGTCGCCACCGACGCCAACCGCGCCGCCGACGTGGCTCTGCTTCCTTCGCGGCTGGATATCGTGGCGCAGATCGCACCGCAATTTAACGGCCTGTTGCCGATCGATAAGCTCATCGACCAGGCACCCGTTCCCGAAGATCAAAAAGCCAAATCGCGCGAAGAAGCCCACGGCGATATTCTCAAGCTGCTGGAAACGGTTGGCAACGTCCGCCTCGATGCGATCACCTGGGGCTTTTACGCGGCGCCGCCTGGCGTGCCGGGCAATACGGTTGTCATCGCCCGCGGGACCTTCGACGAGACAACCGTCGCGGAAGCATTGGCACAAGCGATCCCGAGGATCAAGAAGGTGAATGACGTCGAGGTGTTTCAGATGGATGATGATTCGGTGCTCCTGCTGCCCAACGACGGGCGAATCATTTTCCTCGCCCGCGAGCCGACCGGCGACCTGGGCCTGGAGGCAATGACCGCGGCCTTGCGCAAAGGGGCCGGTGATTTCTCCGCCAACCCCGATCTCTCGGGGCTGATCAAATCCGTCGACACCAAATCGCCACTCTGGGCCGTCACCAAAATGGCGTCGGGTCTTCGCGAACTCGCCGGCCCCTTCGGCCAGTTTGACACCGTAACCATCACCGCCTCGCAAGCGGTGGAGAACGACAAGATCATCAGCAATCTCCAGCTTCAAGCCGAGGGACCGGATGCGGCAAAGACCAAGGACCTGGTCGACACGCTGACGGCGGAAATCAAATCGACGGTGCTGGAAGGTCGAAAGGAAGAGAAGACCACGCCGTATTTGAAGCCGATGGTGGATTTCGTCGACAGCCTGAAGCTGACCGCCGACGGGAAAAAAGCCACGATGACCGGCTCGCTGCACGACATGCCGATGGTCCCGGCAATGATGATGATGGAGCGGCAGGTGGATGTGCGGCAGCAGTAGATATCGGCGATGGGCAGAATTTGCAGGGTGGGCGTACCCGCCGACGCGTTTCCGTGGCACGATGCGGATGGCGGGCGAGTACGCCCACCCTACAAATTCTGCGAGGTCTGTTCGTTTTCGGGGTCCCCGTCCCCGTGTCTCCCCATCTCCCGATCCTCTTACCTTTCCGTCATCTCCATCGCCATCTTCGCCACGTTCATCGACGCGCCGGGCCGATCCAACGGCGCGATCAGCGTGGCCAAATCCCGGCGTTGCGATTCCAATTTTTCCGGGTGATCGAGCAAATCCATCGCCGCCCCGGCCAGAGGCTCTTCCTTATTCCATGGAACGATCTCCGTCACCAGATGCCCTTCGCCCAGCCCCGCCTTTTCGGCCAGCACGTTCACCAGGGCAAATGTCCGCGTCGGCACCAGCCATTGGCCGACCAGATTCCACGCGAGCTGGCTCACGTGATACACCACCACCATCGGCACGCCAAACCCGGCGACGTGCAACGTGGCGGTGCCGGAAACGGTGAGGCAGAGATCGCACTGCGGAACCAGCCGGTCGAAGGAATCGAGCGCGAATTCGATCGCTAAGCCGTTGAGGTGAACATTGCCCGCCGGGCCTTGGCTGCCGAGCATTTCCTGCACGACCGGAAGTGTGCCGGCGGTGGTGGGGACGACGAACCGTGCGCCGGGAAATTTCACCGCAATGCGCTGGGCAACACCCAGCATTCCGGGGAAATTCGCCTGCGCCTCGCTCCTGCGCGAACCGGTCAATAACCCAATCACCGGCGGACGATTGGGGAAACGATTCTCCACCGGCGTTGCCACTCGCGGCGGCAATTGATCAAAAAGCGGATGCCCGATGAACGTCGCCTGCACGCCATGTCCGCAAAAAAACTCTTCTTCGAATGGCAAAATGCACGCGACGTGGTCGACCCACTTCCGAAGCTTTTTCATTCGCCAGATCGCCCACGCCCAAAGCTGTGGGGCGACATACTGCAGCGTGGGAATTTTGCGGTCGTGGGCGGCGCGGGCAAAGTGAAAATTCATCGATGGAGAATCCACGCCAATCCACAGATCCGGGCGATGCTCGTCGAAGTATTTGCGCGTCCAGCGCAAGAGGCCGTACACTTCCCCCGCGCGCAAAATTCCCCGCCAGCCCATGGCGGCCCTGGTGACGGTATTGCGATGAATGACAGCGCCAGCCGCCTGCATCTCCGGCCCGCCTATTCCTTCGATAATGACCTCCGGGTCGAGCGTGCGCAATTCGCGAATAAGCTGGGCGGCGTGCTTATCGCCACTGACCTCGGCAACGGTGATAAATATCCGCCGGTTCATGGGGCCGGTAGTGCAACCGTGCGGGGGGCGGGAGTCAAGGGAGGGGGTTGAATGACGAATGATGAAATCCGAGTGACGAATCAAATCGGAATGACAAAGTCCGAATGTGTGAATGCATCGGCGCTGGGCATTGGGCGCGTTCGTTCACGAAGTCGAATCGCGAAATCGCAAGCGACACCGCGGCGGCACTTCGCGAATAACGCTTCGC
>DASRRM010000497.1:0-8163 GCA_035695715.1 Tepidisphaeraceae bacterium | reverse complement strand
CCTCAACTCCTAAGCTGAAGATGTGCACACTTCAAAGAATTCCATCGCTGCGCTTACGTGCGCGCACGCCGTGCACCTCCGTTGTAGGATAGTCTCAGTAGGATGACATAATGAGCCGCGCACGGAGGGTACTCCCGGAGTAAGCGGGTCCGACGAAACCGCTTACTGCGGGAGTACCCTTCGTGCGCGGCTCAGTGAATTAAATCCATTTCCAACTCTAAACCTGGACCCTGCGCCGCCTACTGCGGGAACCCCTTCGGTCCTTTTTTCTCCGGGAATAGCTGCGGGATGCTGGAAATCTTCCACGTGCCGTCCTTGTCACTCACTCTGAAATATTCGCGCCCGGCATCTTTCAGATCGCGGCAACGGATTACCACCAGGCACGTGAGCCTCGTCTCCACTGGCGTGGTTTCGATGATCATCCCTTCGTGGTTGTACTCCATCGAGGTGACCGGACCAAAAGTGTTTTGTAATGCTTCGAACCTGCTCTGAAATGTTTTTCGATCGACGCGCTCGCGAAAATCGGCGGTGGTCAGCCCATCGTAGGCATTTTCGAAATGACCGCCGTGCAATTCTCCGCCAAAGCGCGCAATGACGGCGGCGGCTTCGCGCGTTTCGGATCGAATCTTCAGCCAGTCCTGCAGCTCACGCCCGCCCACCAGGCCGCCCATGAGCAGCGCCACGAGAATTCCCGCGATCGCAAACCCGTAACCCGCCTGCGTCCCATTGCTGCGGCGAATTTGCCGGATGCCGATCAAACCGCACACAATGCCGGCAATCGGAAGCAGCAGAAAGACCAGTACATTGATCAGCAGTGCCAGCGCCCCGGATGCGCCAAGAATCAGCGAGGCGACGGCGGTCGGGTTGATGGCGACATAGTCGGCCGCGCCGAAGGTGCTGCCGGTGCCCGACATCTTCGCCAAATGCGCCAAGGCCTCGGTGCCGGCCTCGTCGCGCACGGTATCGGGGGCCGAGGCGTCGGCGGGGGGGCTGGGGGGCGCGGGGTCTTGCTGAAGTTGAGACATCGGTGCAATTCCGTGAAAACAACTGCCGGTTTTCAAGTGTAAAGGCGATTTTATCCGACACTAAACATCGTATGACCAAACGTCAACTGATCGATGAGATTCGCCGTTACAATGTGACCGCCCAGATGCCGTTCCTCGAGCAATTCGATGAGCCGGCCCTCCAGCAATACCTGGATCACCTGATGGAGGCGGTGAACAAGCGCCTGCGCTACGCGGGCTTGCCGCTGAACAAGCCGGGCAAATTCCGCATGGTCTCGTAAACGAAAAAAAGCCGGCGGCTGGAAGGAAAAAACCCGCGGAGCACTCTGGGGCTCCAGCGATTCTCTTCCCTTCAAGCTGCCGGCTTGCGTTTCATTCGACGCGCGACCTCTTCGCGCGGCGAATTGTTATTGCACATTCCAATGCGTCAGGCTGCTGGCAGGCTGACTCATGATGACGTTCTCATCGAAGTCATCGACGATCTGGCCGCCTTCGTAATTGTAATTGCGGAGGATACGGTCATTTCGTTCGCTGCCCGAATAGCCCGGGTCGCCGAAGCAACCGGTGGTGAACAAAGCAGCACAACTAAGCAATCCGATCAAAGCAAAAGCCTTCATAAGCTGCGCCCTCCAGGTGAGAACTCCTTGGTGAGACGGTCCGGCAGCGCTTGGTGCTGCATGGCTGGAAGTCTACCACTTTTCATTCAGTGTTGTCAAAGACATACTTTCAAAGCAAACCGCCATTCCACGTAGTGGTAGGGGACGCGCAATTCATCGTGAAGCGACCGCAATTTCCCATGCAATCGCTCGTAAAGCGCATGCTGCCACTGTGTGCTGGTTTCATCGCAGAAAAAGATCCGGCAGCCAAACGGCCGGATGGCATGAACCCCGCATAACCCGGATATTTGGAATCGGCAGCCAGTTTCGCCTGCGGTCGGGGCAGGATTTGAGATTTCAGATTTAGGATTTGGGAAGATGGGTAAGCCACGCCGGCCGGGCCCTTGCGCGCAATCGCCCGTTTCACGCGCTGCGCCGGCTGCATTCTGCGCATTGAAGGCGGCTTGCGAAGCCGAGCGGTCGCCCACGAATTTCGCCAGCTCCAGGGTCGTCACATAAAGCCGATGTCCGAATTCTTCAAATCGGCAGCACCTTCCCGATGTTTTGCAGATGGGCCGGCGGAGGTCGATTTCATCGGCAAGCGCCGAATAAACCGCCGCCACCGCCTCGCCAACATCGACGCGGCCGGCCGCCGCCAGGACCGCCTGGCGCAATTCTTCTTCAAACTGGCTCATGGCACCGACCTGCAAATTTAACCTTGCGAAACGGGATGTTGATCGAGTAAAGCATCTTGTTCCAGGCAATGATAGGGAGAGTGCCGGGTTCCTGGTGGTCCTCGCGGTCTTCAAAGCCGCCGTCGTCGCGTTCGCACGTGGCGAGGTAGGTTCGATTCCTACCCTCTCCGATGAATCATTATGAATGGATTGGGAAGCTGATGTCGGCAATGAAGACTGGTTTTATGGCTTGCTCGTTGGCATGCCGCCTTCTGGGTCTGGCGGTGGTGATTCTCGCCCTCGGGTGCGAATTCACTTCAACAACCTCGCGAACGTCTTCCCCGCCGATCGCCAAAGCGAACGAGTCCAACCCGCCGAGCAGTTTATCCCCAGCGGTCGGGACGCTGAAAAACCGCACGTTCGATTTCACCTATAGCGTGCGCTTAACCGGTCTGGGTGAAAATCGGTCCGCATCGATCTGGATTCCCATCCCAACGTCCAATGAGTTTCAAACCGTCCAGCAATTGAGTGAATTGTTGCCGGCGGCGGACGAGTTGCAACATGAAAGAACGGCGCATTGTATAATCCTGTTTTTACGCGCCAATTCGCATGCGAATGATCAGCTTGCAATCAAGCTGGTTTACCGAATCACGCGCAGGGAAGCCTGTGAGATGCCGCCGGCCCGCGACGATACGAAAAACGATTCTGCCTACCTGATGGCTGATAAGTTGGTGCCCATCGGCGGCAAGCCGATGAAGCTGCTGGCGGGCGTGGCGCTTGGGGCCGACTCCTACGCGCAGGCGCGCACGCTGTACGATGTGGTCGACGATCACATGAAATATCGCAAAGACAAACCCGGGTGGGGCCGGGGCGATGCGGCGTGGGCGTGTGAGAGCGGTTTTGGAAATTGCACTGACTTTCACAGCCTGTTCATCTCCCTGGCGCGATCGAATCATTTGCCGGCGAAATTTGAAATTGGGTTCGGCATTCCCGAGGCGCGCGGCAGCGGCATTGTGCCGGGCTACCATTGCTGGGCGTGGGTGAAACCGGCGGGCCATGGCTGGGTGCCGGTGGATATTTCCGAAGCATCAAAGCACCCCGATCGTCGCGACTATTTTTTCGGGCATTTGTGCGAGAACCGCGTGCAGTTTTCGTCAGGACGGGATCTGGTGCTGTCGCCGCCGCAGAATGGGCCGCCGCTCAACTTCTTTGTCTATCCGTATGTTGAGGTGGATGGCCGTGCCTGGCCGCCCGGCAAAATGATAACGAGCTTCACCTATGCAGATGTTCCCGTCGATTCGCCCAGCCGGCGGTGAGCATTTTTAAGGAACTCTATGACGCCGATTCCTCCACCCGCTTCACCTTCAGTTCGCCTGACGGCCATGGCAAGTTGCGGAGGATGTGCCGCGAAGTTGAGCCAGAAACTCTTGGCCGAGGTGCTCGGCGCGTTGTCGCCTGATATGGCCGATCGCAAGCCGGATCCGAATGTCCTGGTCAATGGCGACACGTTTGACGATGCCGGCGTCTATCAACTTCGGGGCGACCTGGCGCTGGTGCAGACGGTGGATTTTTTCACGCCGATCGTGGATGACCCATATGAGTTTGGCCAAATCGCCGCGGCCAACGCGCTGTCGGATGTATACGCCATGGGCGGCCGGCCGATCACGGCGCTGAACCTGCTGGGCGTGCCCGGCGATAAATTGAACCCACGGGACATCGCCGGCATCCTTCGCGGCGGGGCCGAAAAAGTGCGCGAGGCGGGGTGCGCGCTGGTCGGCGGCCACACCATCAAAAGCAGCGAGCCGATTTACGGCCTGAGCGTCACCGGCATCGTTCATCCCCGGCATATCCTTACCAACGCCGCCGCCTGCCCCGGCGATCTGCTCGTCCTGACCAAACCGCTTGGCACCGGCATCATTACCACCGGCATTCAACGCGGGCTGGCGCCGGCTTCCATTGCCGACGCCGCGATCCGGCAAATGATCCGGCTGAACACCATCGGCGCTGAACTGGCCGAACGCCAGTTAACGCGCTGTGCCACGGACATCACCGGTTTCGGCCTGACCGGACATCTTGGCAACATCCTGCGGGCAAGCTCCGTTGCCGCTGAGATTACCGCCGCCGCTGTACCGGTGATTGGCGCACAGGTCATGGACTTGATCGCAAAAAAGTGCATCCCCGGCGGCACGATGGCGAATCTTCATTCGGCCGATGCTTTTGTGGATTGGGGAACCACGCCCGACGACTTGCGCATCGTTCTTGCCGATGCCCAAACCAGCGGGCCATTGCTATTGTGTGTGAATCCGCGAGATTTGGAGCATGTTCTGCAATGTCTCGATCAGGATCAGGCGCTTTCCAAGGCCGTCATCGGAAAAATCGTGAGCGGCGAGCCCGCCATTCGCGTGAGGTGAGAGACGAAGGCTCCTGCAACTCATCACGCGCTCGATGATAACGATGTGAACGGTGCGAAGCATGCCCGGCACTTCCAACCCCCATCACCTCCCCTCCGTCGATCGCTGCTTGCGGGAGATTGGCCCATTGGATATTCCCCGTCCAACGGCGCTTGCAATCGTACGCCGCGTTTTGGACGCGCTGCGCAAAGGCGAGGCTCGCCATGACGGCGCAGTTGATCCGATCGCGCAGATCAGGGCCGAAATTGACGCGCTAAGCGGCAGGAAGATTCAGCCGGTTATTAATGCCACCGGCATCATCGTTCACACGAATCTCGGCCGCGCGCCGCTGGGCCCGGCTGTGGCAGGGGCGCTGAGCCGGATTGCCACCGAGTATTGCACGGTTGAATATGACCTTGCCAGCGGCCAGCGCGCCAGCCGCGCCGCTTATCTGGAACATAATCTGGCGGTTCTCTGTGGCGCGGCCGCGGCGACGGTGGTCAACAATTGCGCCGCGGCCCTGGTGCTGCTGGTGCGCCATTTCGCGTCCTGCGAAACGAAAAATCAAGTTGTGATCTCGCGCGGCGAATTGATCCAGATTGGCGGCGGATTTCGCATCCCCGATATTCTCCAGGCCGGCGGCGCAATCCTCCGCGAGATCGGCACCACCAATGTCACCACCCTCGACGACTACCGTCGGGCAATCGATCCGCGCACGGCAATGGTGCTCAAGGTGCATCACAGCAACTTTTATCAGGAGGGATTTGTCCAGTCGCCTTGTGCATCCGACATCGCGGCCGTCGCGCGCCAGGCGGGGGTCGTTTTCGTCGAAGACCTGGGCAGTGGCGCGACATTTGACAGCCGAACTTTGGGCGGCGGCGAATATGAGCCAATTCCCGCCGACGCACTTGCCGGCGGCGCGCACCTGGTCTGCTTCAGCGGCGACAAGCTGCTGGGCGGCCCGCAGGCGGGAATCATCGCGGGGTGCGCCGAACATATCGCGGCCCTCAAAAGCGAGCCGCTCTTTCGCGCCCTGCGCTGCGATAAGCTGGCCCTTGCCGCACTGGAAGCCACCGTCGATGCGACGCTGGCCGGGCGAACCGAAGATATTCCCATTCGCGCCATGATGTCGGCATCGATCGAGATGCTGCATTCGCGGGCAACAGCGGCCCTGGAGGCGCTGAAGGCCGCCGGCGTGCCGGCGGCGATTGTCGAAAGCGAAGCGCAAGTCGGCGGCGGTTCGCTGCCGCGCACGGTTTTGAAGTCCGTGGCGATCGAGCTGTGCCCGGGCCCGGGTTGCTCGGCCGATGAGTTGGCCCAGGCGCTGCGGCGCGGCGCGGCGCCGGTGGTGGCCTGCATTTTACAAGGGCGCGTTCGCATGGATTTGCGCACGATTTTCCATGCCCAGGATGCTCAATGGGTGAAAGCCGTCATTGCGGCGGCGGGTGCCTGCAACCGGTGAAAGCTTTGTCGCAATCCAACACGCAAGTCAACCATTATATCGTTGCCACGGCCGGGCATGTCGACCATGGCAAGAGCGCGCTGGTGCTGGCACTGAGCGGGATCGATCCCGACCGCCTCCCGGAGGAAAAAGCACGCGGCATCACCATCGACCTTGGCTTTGCGAGCCTGCGCCTCTCGTCGCCGGCGGGTATTTCGCCGGCCGCGGAATATCACATTGGCCTGGTTGATGTTCCCGGACACGAGGATTACGTCCGCAACATGGTGGCCGGGGTCGGGGCAATCGACGCAGTTTTACTGGTGGTTGCCGCCGACGATGGATGGATGCCGCAAACCGAAGAGCACCTTCAGATTCTCAGTTATCTGGGCGCCAGGCGTGGCATCGTCGTTCTGTCAAAAGTGGACCTGGCTGGTGACGAGCAATTGATGATCGCCGGTTTGCGCGCCCGGTTGGCCGAAACATTTCTGGCCGATGCGCCGATTGTGCCGACATCGGTGACCAGCAGCCGCGGCGTTGCTGAATTGAAATCGGCCATGGCGCAGATGTTGTCGCAAACGCCGGGGCAACCGGCTATCGGCAAGCCGCGATTGTCGGTCGACCGCGTTTTTACGCGCAGCGGCATCGGCACCATCGTCACCGGCACGCTGGCCGGCGGGGTGTTGCAGCGCGGGCAACACGTCGTCGTTCAGCCGGGCGGCGCGACGGCCCGAATCCGCGCAGTTCAGACCCATGGCTGCGACGTGGAAATCGCCCGTGTCGGCTCGCGCGTCGCGCTGAACCTTCCCGGCATCGATCCCGCCGCGGATCGCACGGCGCAAAGGCAACAAACCGTCGGCCGGGGTGATGTGGTGACGATCGAATCGCTCGGCCACGCCAGTTGCACGTTTGACGCGCTGCTGGAGCGATCGCCGCGACTCTCCGGCGAATCCACACGGCACGCTTCGTTATTGAAGCATGGAACAACCGTGCGCGTTCATCACGGCAGCGGCTCGACCGTCGCCCGCGTGCGTTTCCTTGACGGCTGCGATCTTCAGCCGGGACAAAGGGCGCTGGCGCGCCTGACGCTTGATGTGCCGATGCTGGCGCTTGCCGGCGACCGCTTTGTCATCCGCGACGCCTCGCAGCAGCGCACGCTGGCGGGCGGGGTTGTGCTCGATCCCGACCCGCCATCCGGCCGCCGGGGCAGCGCGCGTTTTGAAAGCCAGCGCGCCTTGCTGGCCGCGCGGGCCGAAGCGACGGCCTCCGCCGCCGTTTTCGTCCGTTCGCAACTGCACCGCGACGGGATCGCCGCAATCTCGGGGATGCTGGTTCGCTCGACATTCAGCGCCGATGGGGTCGCGGCGGCGACCGGGGATGAATCGGAAAATCATCGTGCCATTTCAATCGGCACCTGGCTGGCCGATGCCGCGTGGTGGAAGCAGGTGCGATCCAAGGCGACGGCGGCTATCGCCGCCTATCACGCCGAGCATTCCGAGCAGGGCCAGTTTCCCATCACGGCGTTGCGGGTGATCATTGAATCGTCGATCCCCGCCAAGGCGCTGCGCACGGCCGCGCCGGAAATTGCCGAGGCGTTGGCCGAAGCGCTGGCAAAAGACTGCTTTGTCCGCACGCCGGGCGGCTTGCGCCTCAATTCGCACCAGCCGGCCCTTCCCCCGCGCCTGCAGGCGGCCGGCGCAATGTTGCGCCGACGGCTGGCCGAGCGCCCGCTGGATCCGCCATCGCATGACGAGCTATGCAAGACCGACCTTGCCCGCCAGGCGCTGCGATTTCTGATCGCCAGCGGCGAAGCGGTCGACATCGGAAATGAAATCGTCCTGTCATCCGCCGCCTATGCAAAGAGCATTGAAATCGTGCGCAAAGGATTAGGTGAAATGAAACAGGCGACAGTAAGTGAGCTCAAGACGCTTCTGGGCGCCAGCCGGCGCATCGCCGTGCCGTTGCTGGAAAAGCTCGACCGCGATGGCATCACGCAGCGGCAGGGGAATTTGCGAACGCTGCGGAAGTTGGGGTAGCGGCAGGCGAAATGCGCTCGCGAAG
>DASRRM010000496.1:0-12045 GCA_035695715.1 Tepidisphaeraceae bacterium | reverse complement strand
GATACCAGCCCAGATATTTCAATCGCGCCGCCTGAAATCGCCGCAACTGCCGCCAATCCTTCGGCAAGCCATCCTTGGCGTCCATGACCTATCATATGCCACTCAAAAGTTTAAACTTCTTTATGCAGCGGTCAGTAAATGACATTGCGCGATTCGGCGCTTCGAATCTGCGTAGGGTCCGCACCGCGGACCGTGGTCTTCCATCTCAAACGCAATGGTCCGCAGTGCGGACCCTACACGAATTGCGCAAGGTCATTTATCAACCAACAACAAACAACTGACAAATGACAAATGACAAATGACAAATGACGACAAACAACTGACAGCAAAAACCGAACTACTTCCCCTGCGTCAGCACTTCATCCCCCTCACGCAATCCCGACAGAATCTCGATCGATTTTCCATCCGTCCGGCCCGTCATCACGTGGCGGGTTTCGGTCTTGTCGCCCGACTTTATCCAGACGTTTGAACCCTTGACAGCAGTTTCCGGAGCCAGCAGCACGTTGTCCACCAGCGGCACATCCATGTGAACATTGGCCTTCATGCCGGGCACCAGCTTGGTATCCACGTCGCCGGTGGAGATGGTCAGCAGGTAACCGTTCGGCCCGCCGCCGGTGCGGGGGACGGCGTCGCACATTCCCTCGTATTTCATTTCCGGAAACGCGACGGGGCTGACCGATGCCTTCTGGCCGGGGTTAATGGCGAAGAATTTCGACTCGGGAAGGTCAATCGCCACTCTTAGCCGGCCCGGCTGATAGAGCGTCATCAACACATTTTGCGCCAGCACGTGTTCGCCGGTACGAAGCGCCTTGGGATCGGACGGTGCCCAGACGCCGTTGTTGATCTGGCCGTAACAAATAATGCCATCGAACGGAGCGCGGATGGTCAGCTTATCTGCGTCGGACTTTAGCTCTTCGAGCCGAAGGTTGGCGGCATCGGTGTTGGCTACGACGGCGGCCAGGCTTGTCTTGCGAAGCACTTTGCCTTGCTCCTGCGACGCCTTGAACAAATCGAACTGCTGATGGGCCGACTCCAGGCTCTCCGCCACGCGCTGCTTGGAGTTGGGGAAGGTAAATGTGACGGCTTTGTCGGCACGCTCCTTGGCCATCGCATACCCCGTCTTGGACAAATCCAACTGCCGAACCGCGCGCTTCACGACGATGTCAGCGGTGGCGTTGGTCAGCTCTTCTGACTTGTACATTTTCTTGAGCTGGTCGAGCTCGTCCTGCTCATCGCCCATCTGGTTCTTCGCCTGCGCGACATTCATTTCTACTTGCTTGAGAAACTGCGGGCCATCAACCGTGTCAAACCACTTCACGCCCTGCTCGGCTTCCTTCAAGCCTTCCTCCTGCTCCTTCATCGCCAGCGCATCGGCCTGCTCGTTGATCTTCGCGTCGGTCTTGGCGCGCTCGAGCGTCGCCTGAGCGGCCAAGGCCTCATTCTCTGCTGCCGCGAGCGTGCGCTTCATTACAGCAGGGTCGAGTTCCATCAGCACATCGCCCTTCTTCACCGCTGCGCCGTTTCGCGCGATGGTATTGATGGTCAGTTCACCGGCGTAATCCTTAAAGCGAAGCCGGACCTCATACGGATCGACCGGATCAAATGCCCCCTGAGCGTCGACGACGATCGACAGTGAGCCGCGTTTGACGGTGGTGGTGGAAGGCTGCGTGGTGGGCTGCGTTGCCGGGGCGTCGGCGTAGGAAATACCAGCCAGGGCCGACGCGGCGATCACAGCAAAGCAAAGCAAGGTCTTGCGCACGGGATATATGCTCCGATAAATTGGGGCCGCAGGGTTGTCTTCGAAGAATGAAGCCTCCGCCCGGCCCGCAGATATTATTGGCCAAAGGCTTCTATGATATTACTCCGCAGCCGCTCTTGAGTTTCATCGACTTTGCGATTCGGTTACCTTACCCAAACCCACAGTCGGAGGAACATTGGCCAAAACATTTGACGCCGCTTCCAAACATCTGATCGAAGCCCACCCTGCCGACTGGCTGGCGCTGGCCGGGCTTCCCATTACCGGCAAAGTATCAGTGGTCGATGCGGATGTCTCCACCATCTCGGCGGCAGCCGACAAGGTCATCCTCGTTGATGGTCCCGAGCCCTACATCGCGCACTTTGAGCTTCAATCCGCCGTGGATATCACCGTCGACGGGCGGGTTTTGTGGTATAATGTGCTGTTGCGACGGCGGCATGGATTGCCGGTGCGAAGCGTTGTGATATTACTTCGACCCGAGGCGCAATCGGCATCGATCGTCGGCCGTGTTTACGATTCGAGTTGGCCGGACAATTACTTGGATTTCCGGTTCAAGATTATCCGGGTCTGGGAACAATCGCCCCAAGCGCTGCTGAGCGGCGGCCTGGGAACATTGCCTTTGGCGCCAATCAGCGCAGTGGCGGCAAACGAGCTTCCCGAAGTCGTTCGGCAAATGGAAGCCCGCTTTGAAAAGGAATCGCCTCGCGAGCAACACGATCTTGAAACGGCATCGTATATAATGCTGGGACTTCGATACCCGAAGGAAATGATTGCAATACTGCTGACTGGAGTGCGTAAAATGAAAGAATCCGTAACTTATCAAGCAATTCTCGAAGAAGGCGAAGCTCGCGGTAAAGTCATCGGCAAAACCGAAGGCAAGCGGGATACGCTGGTCGAACTTGGAGCGAAAAAATTCGGACCGCCTGACGAAGAGACGCTCAAAAAAATCTCCGGTGTCACCGACCTTAATCTTCTCAATACGATGCTGGAACGACTCTTCGAGGCATCAAGCTGGGAGGAGTTGGTCTCCTTCAGGTAATGACGAAACCATCCCCCTCGTCTCAAACAGAGCAAACGATGGATGACTTGATCTCTCCCGGTCGTTTCAAAATTGAGGATTCGGTCACATATCAAATCATTTTCGACGAGGGATTTGTTATTGGTTACCGACGATCATTGCGTAAATACGCTCTGATCGAATTGGGAAAGCCCAGTGCGACGGAGAGCGACGCTTTCGAGGCAATTGCCGACCTGAAAAGGCTTGAGAAAATGTTCGACCGCGTTTTCAAGGTGGCGACCTGGGCAGAGTTTCTCGCAGAATCAAACTCGCCTAATCGCACTCCATAAACGGACGAAGGATGAAGCATTTCCGCTCCATCCTTCGTCCGTTTTAAATCCGTCCAATCAGCAACCCCGGCCTTACCCGAGCTCTTCCAAAATCGCGTTCTTCACGCTGTTCGGCACCGGCGAATACTTCAGCGGCTCCATCACCGATGATGCCCGGCCGGTGCTCATCGAACGCAGTTCAGTCGTGTAGCCGAACATTTCGCTGAGCGGAACCTCGGCATCAACCACGCGCGTGTTGCCGCGCTGCTCGCTGTTGACGATCAGGCCGCGGCGGCGATTCAAGTCGCCGGTCACGTTGCCGACGAAATCCTCCGGCGTGGTGACCACGACCTTCATGATCGGCTCCAGAAGCGTCACGCCTGCTACCTTGCAGGCGTCCTTGAAGGCGATTTGGCCGGCCAACTCGAAGGCGATCTGCGAGCTGTCGACCTGGTGGTAGCTGCCATCGGTCAACGTCACCTTGGCGTTGATCAGCGGGTAGCTGGCCAATACGCCGGTCTTGGCGGCCATGCGCACGCCATACTCCACGGATGGGATGTATTCCTTCGGAATGGTGCCGCCGAAGATTTTGTTCTCAAAGGCGATTCCATCTTCCCAGCCGAGCTTCTTGAGCGTCTCGGCGTCGAGCGGCTTGCCATCGGGACCGTTGCCGTTGAACGGCTCCAGGTTGATCGTGCAGTCGCCGAACTGCCCGCGGCCACCCGATTGCTTCACGTGCTTGCCGCGAATGCCGATCGCCGACTTAGTGATCGTTTCCTTGTAGGCAACCTTCGGCTTGCCGACGATCACGTCCACCTTGTGGTCGCGCGTCAGGCGCATCCGCAGAATCTCCAGATGTAATTCGCCCATGCCGGCGATGATCGTCTGGCCGGTTTCTTCATCGTAGCTGGCCTGGAATGTCGGGTCCTCGCGCTTCAGCGTGGTCAGCGCTTCGCCAAGCTTCTGCTTGTCGGCGGCGGTCTTGGGCTCGATCGACATGCTGATGACCGGCTCGGGGAATGTCGGCTTTTCCAGGATGATCGGATGGTCTCCATCGCAGAGCGTATCGCCGGTGAGGGCGTCCTTCACGCCGATACAGGCAACGATGTCGCCCGCCTCGGCAACCTCAATCGGGTTGCGGTCGGCGGCGTGCATCTGGAACATGCGCGAGATGTTTTCCCGCTTGTTGCGCGTGCTGTTGAACACCCGGCTGCCGCGTTCGAGCTTGCCGGAGTAAACGCGCACGTAGGTCAGGTCGCCGTGCTGGTCGCTGACGATCTTGAAAGCCAGGCCACAGAACGGCTCTTCGGAAGTCAGCTTGCGCTCGATGATCTTGTCCGGATCTTTCAGATCATGGCCGTGGATGGGCGGCATGTCGGTCGGGGCGGGCAGGTAATCGATGACCCCGTCCAGCAAACGCTGCACGCCGACATATTTCAACGCCGACCCGCAGAACACCGGATGGCATTTGAAAGCGATGGTGCCTTTGCGCATGGCGGTGCGAATTTCCTGCTCCGTCAACGGCGTGCCATTGAGGAACTTCTCGGTGAGATCATCATCCAGCTCGGCGGCCTTTTCCTCGAGGATCTGACGCCACTTGTGGAAGCGCTCCTTTTCCTCTTCAGGGATGGGCTTCTCGATCATGGTCTTGCCCTTGTCCTTGTCGTCCTTCAGGTTGTAGTAGGTGGCGACGCCGCGAACCAGATCCATGATCCCGGTAAACGTGCCGGCCTGTCCGATGGGAATCTGCACAGCCACCGCCGGCGCGCCAAGGCGCTCGATGATGCTGTTGAAGCTGAAGTCGAAGTCAGCGCCGATCTTGTCCATCTTGTTGATGAAACAGACGCGCGGGACCTTGTATTTGGTTGCCTGCCGCCACACGGTTTCGGACTGCGCCTCGACGCCTTCTTTTCCATCGAAGACGGCAACCGCGCCGTCGAGCACGCGCAGGGAGCGTTCGACCTCGGCGGTGAAGTCCACGTGGCCGGGGGTGTCGATCAGGTTGATCGTGTAGACCTCGCCGTTGCGCGGCCAAGGGCAGGTTGTGGCGGCGGAGTTGATGGTGATGCCGCGCTTTTGCTCTTCCTCGTCGAAGTCCATGACGGCGGTGCCTTCATGCACTTCGCCCATCTTGTGAATTTTTCCGGTGTAATAGAGAACCCGCTCGGAAACGGTGGTTTTGCCGGCGTCAATGTGAGCGGCGATTCCGATGTTCCGAATCTTTGTCATGTCGCGTGCCATACTGATTCCTCTTCTTCATCCTGTCGTTCAAAATCAGGTGTTATTTAGGTTTGGTTGGGGAGATAGCAACTGCGCGGCAGCCTTTTGGGCATTACATCGCCACGTCAATCGCAATTCCATTAGCGACAGCCGGTCTCGAAGAACGCTGTGGAGTCTTGAAACCACGGGATGGAAGCCCGTGCCACTGTTATTCGGGAATCGGCCCCTGCGGGTTTGAAAGACACCAGCCGACTCTGTTCCGTTGCTATCCGGAGAATTCGGCCGGGAGAGCTTCGACTTGCCGCTGCCTCGAAGCTCCAGGAAGACCTTTGTGAAGGGCTTCCTCCCGTACATGGTCGCGGCCCATACTGACCATGCAGGGGGTGGGTCAGCATGAGCCGTCTAATTCGGCTCGATCTTCATTGCGACTCCTTGTCAGGACAAATCACCGCCACCAGCACTGGCGAGGGTGTAGTAATTTAGCCAGCAGAGAGTGACGGTCAAGAGGGATACGCCGAAAAGTGGAGAAGGTTTTGCCGCACGGAGGCACGGAAGCACGGAGGTGCAATCGACGTACAGTGCGTGTGCGCAATTGATTTTAAGAGAAAAAAAAGAAAGGGTTACTGGGTGAGGGCGCGCATCAGTCGAACCACACCTCCGTGCTTCCGTGCCTCCGTGGTTATTCTTCTTTTCTTATGATTGCGGCGCGGTTTAACCAAAATGACGGCCACCCGCGTATCTCCGACAGACTTCTGTCGCTTGACAACGTCCATCGCAGTCGTAGGATACCCCCCTTTCCTGACGTGGACTTAATTCCACGTTTGGGCATTCGTCGAGAGGCCCGGCCTTGTTGGCCGGGAGGGTAGACGAGACGGGCCGGATTCGCGGTTTGAACCGGCACGGGCCTTACGGGAATTTTTGACCGCGACATTTCGGGAAACGCCTGATCGATGAGCTGTGACCGATGAACGAAATACAGTTCATTGCTTTCTGATTAATATCGATCGTTTCCCTGTCGCCTTACGGCTTAATCCAAACTGCCAATCCTCAAACCCTCCTGGCAGATTTTGGCCCGTAGTGTAACGGTAGCACAAGTGGTTTTGGTCCACTTTGTCTAGGTTCGAATCCTAGCGGGCCAGTATTGATAAGTGCAAAATTCAGAGTGCAGAGTGCAGAATTTGAGCCGGATTTAGCTCTTTTTCCTCACCCGGCACTCTGCACTCTGCACTCTGCACTTATGAGCACGACCGCCATCATCCTCGCCGCCGGGAAAAGCACGCGGATGAAATCGCGCAAGGCCAAGCCGCTGCACGAAGTTTGCGGCAAGCCGATGCTCGATTATGTGTTGCAGGCGTGTTATGGCGCGGGATGCGAGAAGGTGCTGGTGGTTGTCGGGCATGGTAAAGACGAAGTCATCGGCCAATATGGCGGCGATAATCGCATCGTCTGGATCGAGCAGACCGAACAGCTTGGCACCGGGCACGCCGCCCGGATGTGCGAAAGCTGGCTGAAGGAACATCATCAAGGCGATGTGTTCATCCTGGCCGGCGATGGGCCGCTGATTCGCGCGGAGGTTTTGCGGACTTTGCAGAAAGCGCATCACGATGATCGCGCCGCGGCCAGCATGGCGACGGCGATTTTGGATGACCCGACCGGCTATGGCCGGATCATTCGCGATGAGACGGGCCAATTTGTGGCGATTGTTGAGCAGATTGACTGCACGCCGGAGCAGCGCGAGATTCGCGAGGTTTTTCCCAGCTATTATTGCGTGAAATCGGAAGAACTGCTTTTTGCCCTGGCCCGGCTGAAGAACGAAAACAAGAAGCACGAGTATTACCTGACCGACATTTATGGCATCCTTTGCCAGGCCGGGAAAAAAGTGGTGGCGGTGCAGGCCGTTACCGCGGAAGATGTGCTGGCGGTGAACAGCCGCGATCAGCAGGAAGTCGTCGATGCCATCATGCAGGAGCGCATCCAGCGCAAGCTGATGGAAGACGGCGTCACGATCACCAGTGCCGTCAATACGTATATCGAGGCCGGCGTCTGCATCGGCAAGGACACGATTGTCCGGCCGTTTTCGTTCATCGGCCATGATTCGACGATCGGCGAAAATTGCACCGTTGGCCCATTCGCCAATATTCCGCCGCATAGCATCGTGCCGGATGGTGCGACTGTAGGAAGAGGAGGAAGTGCCGAATAATCCCGTATCACGGGCGTCCCGCCCGTGCTTTTTTGAAAGCAAAACACGGGCGAGACGCCCGTGATACGGGAAAATGGTGATTCGCGGCAAATTCTTTGGCCACGTTCCACGCATCACGAACCAGACCCATGTCCCACATCGACGCCGACAAACTCAAGCTCTTCACCGGGCGGGCCAATCCGCAACTGGCGCAGAAAATCTGCGACTACCTGCAGATTCCCATGGGCCGCGGCAGAACCGAGCTGTTCCCTGACGGCGAAGTGGGCGTGAAGGTTGAGGAAGACGTGCGCGGCCGCGATTGCTATATCGTTCAGCCCACCAGCCATCCGGTGAATGCGCATCTGATGGAACTGATGATCTGGATCGACTGCCTGAAGCGCGCCAGCGCCCGGGCGGTGACAGCGGTCATCCCCTACTTCGGCTACGCCCGGCAGGATCGCAAGGACGAAGGCCGCACGCCGATCACCGCCAAGCTGGTGGCGAATCTGTTGGAGCGGGCCGGGGCAAATCGGGTGTTGTCGATCGATCTTCACGCGGCCCAGGTTCAGGGGTTTTTCGATATTCCGGTGGATCATCTGAGCGCATCGCCGGTGCTGGTGAAATGGTTTAAGAGTCTGAAAATCACCAACCGCGTTTTTGTTTCGCCGGACGTGGGGAATGTGAAGCGGGCGCAGGTTTACGCCAAGATTCTGGGCGGCGATATTTGCATCATCGACAAGCGCCGCAAGAGCGGCTCGGAAACCAGCGTGGCGCACATCATCGGCGATGTGGCGGACAAGAACGTGCTGCTGGTGGATGACATGATCACCACCGCCGGCACGATTACCGAGGCGGTCAAGGTCGTGTTGGCCCATGGTGCCAAGGCGGTTTACATCGGCGCGACGCATGCGATTTTCGCACCGCCGAAGGCAATGGAGCGGCTCGCGCCGTGCGGCTTCACAAAGATTGCCGTTACCGACACCATCGCCCTTGATGGCCGGGCCGACCCGATCAAGGACCGACTGGAAGTATTAAGCGTGGCCGGCCTTTTGGGCGAAGCCATCCATCGTATTCATCATAATGAGTCAGTCAGCGCCCTGTTTAAGCATGACGGGGGAGCAAGAGATTGAGGAAAATTATTCGGAGCAACCAACATGGCACAGTCAATCGAAGTCAAAGCAAGCCCCCGCAAAGAACTCGGCTCGCGCGCCAACAAACGGCTGCGCGACGGCGGGCAAATCCCCGGCGTCATCTACGGTCACAAGCAGGCCGTCGTTACCATCACCCTGCCCCGCAAGGAAGTGGCGCATCATATTCACCACGGCGCGCACCTGTTCAGCCTCGCCGTCGACGGGCAGAAGGAAACCGTCCTGGTGAAGGAAGTGCAGTACGATCACCTTGGCATCGAGGTGCTTCATGTTGATTTCGCCCGCGTCGACCTCAACGAAAAGGTGACCATCACCGTGCCGCTGGAACTCAAGGGCACGCCCAAGGGCGAAGCCGACGGCGGCGTGATGCAGCAGACGCTGGCGGAATTGGAAATCGAATGCCTGGTCACCGACATTCCCGACGTCATTCGCCATAATGTTTCCGAACTTGGCCTCAACAGCGTTCTGCATGTGAAGGAATTGACCCTCCCGGCAAACGTGAAGGTGCTCCAGGATGGCGAGTTGATCGTCGCGACCGTGCGCGAGATCGTCGAGCAGGCGGCGACACCTGCCGAGGGTGAAACCGCCGAGCCGGAAGTCATCGGCCGCAAGGCTGAAGAGCCAGCCGAAGGAGCCGAGGCAGCCGCGAAGAAGTAGAAAAGGATCATGGGTCATTTGTCATTGGTCATTGGTCATTTGCCCGAATGCATTAAGCCTCTTGCTGCAAATGAACCGTGCAAATTACAAATGACAAATGACAAATGACGAATGACAAAGCTCGTTGTTGGCCTAGGCAATCCCGGTCGCGAGTATGCCGGGACCCGGCACAATATCGGGTTTGACGTCATCGACCGCCTGGCCGATCGGCTTGGCCTGACATCAAAGCCGGGCGATTTTGATCGGCTGGCAAAGGCGAAGTTCGACGGCCTGACCATGGACGGCGCCATGGCGCTGGGCGGTGGCGGAAGCGAAAAAGTTCTGCTGCTTAAGCCGCTGACATATATGAACCTCAGCGGCCGGTCGGTGAACGCGGCGATGGCGTTTTACCAGTTGTCGGTGAAGGAAATCATCGTCGTGCTGGATGACCTGGCCCTGCCTTGCGGAAAAATCCGCCTGCGGGCTGGCGGAAGCAGCGGAGGTCATAACGGCCTCAAAGACATCGAGCAGGTGCTGGCGAGCAACGCCTATCCCCGGCTTCGGCTGGGAATTGACGCCCCGCCGGGCCGCGTGCCGGGAAGAGATTACGTCCTCGGAAGGTTTTCCGAAGACCAGCGAGCCGCGATCGAACCGGCGATCGACCGCTCGGTCAGTGCGATCCAAACCTGGATCGAATCCGGAATTGAATCGGCGATGAATCGGTTTAATGGTGAGGAGAATAAGTAGGTAGTATGCAGTAGGCAGTAGGCAGAATGAAATCAGAAATCCTTTTGCCCTCCCGTCCCTCAGCTACGACCTACGGTTTTTGACAAAATTAGCAGGCAAATTTGCAGCAGGCTCTTGCCCTTTCGTTTCTGCCTACTGCCCACTGCCTACTGCCTACTTTTTGGAGCTATCCCATGTCCGAGACAGTGAAGCAAAGTGATCGAAGCAGCCAGTACGAGGGAATGTTTCTCCTCGGGCAGAACGTTGCCGCCGACCTCGACGCGGGCCTCAAGCTCGTGCGCGGGATCATCGAGCGCCATGGCGGAAAAATCATGGTTCTCAAGAAGTGGGACGAGCGCAAGCTGCTCTATGAAGTTGAAGGCCAGAAGCGCGGCACCTACATCATCAGCTATTTCACCGCCCCCAACAGCTCGATCGTTCCGCTCGAGCGCGACGTTCGGCTGAGCGAGGAAGTGCTGCGGGTATTGGTGACCAAGGCCGACCACTTGAACCAGAGCGAGATGGAAGCGGTTGAGCCGCAGCCGATCGTTCGCGAAGAGCGTCCGAGCTGGGAGCGCGATGACCGCCCCCGCCGCGATGACCGCCCGCGCGACGATCGTCCCCGCGAAGATCGCGCGCCGCGAGCGCCCAAGCGTGAAGAAAACGCCCCCGAGACGGCCGGCGCTGCCAAGGAATAACGTGGCATGGGCGGCCCGCCCATGTCTTTGGTGCGAACACGATCGATCGCCACAGGAGTCCATATGGCCAACTTCAACAAGATCATTCTGGTCGGCAACCTGACCCGCGATCCGCAGCTCAAATACCTTCCCAGCCAGATGGCGGTGGTGGAATTCGGGCTGGCCGTCAATCATAAGTTTCGCACCAAGACCGGCGAGGATCGGGAGGAAGTTCTCTTCATTGATTGTGCCTGTTTCGGCAAGGGCGGTGAAGTGATCAACACGTACTGCCAAAAAGGTAAGCCGATCCTGATCGAAGGCCGCCTGAAATATGATACCTGGGAAGACAAGCAAGGCGGCGGCAAGCGCAGCAAGCACAGTATCGTCGTCGATAATTTCCAGCTTCTGGGCGGACGAGACGGCGCAGCAGGTGGCGGAGGCGGCGGATATTCCAACGCTGGCGCGCCACCCGCTTACGAAGGCGGCGGCGAAGGCGGTTACGATCAGGCCCCGCCTGCCCAGCGCCCCCCGGCCCGCCCGGCGCCGCCGCGTCCGGCACCCAATCGCGGCCCCGCGCCCGCACAGCGACCCCCAGCCGAACCCCCCTTTGGCGAAGAACAACAATTTAAGGATGATGATATTCCGTTTTGATTCAGTGGCACGGGCATCCTGCCCGTGCGTCCAAAACGCGACAGTGTCGAATTGATATCTTTTGGTCACATTGAAATTTTTGGACACGGGCAAGATCCCCGTGGTACTGCCATGGCAAACGTAAAACTCCTCCTCAAAGAATCCATCAAGCATGTCGGCCGCGTTGGCGATGTGGTCGAAGTTTCGCCGGGCTATGCCCGGAATTATCTGCTTCCCAAGGACCTGGCGGTTAAGCCGACTCCGGACAACATCAAGAAGGTGGAAGCCCGCCGCAAGGAAATTGAAAAGCAGGAGCGCGAGCGCCGCGAGCAGCAGGCCGCTTTGCTCGAGCAGCTTAAGGCCGTCGAGATTCATCTCGAACGCCGGGCCAACGAGCAGGGCCATCTGTTCGGCTCGGTGACCGCGACCGACATCGCCAAGCAGCTTCAGGTGCAAAATTTCAACGTGATCGCCGAGGACATCAACCTCCCTGGCCGGCTCGATCGCATCAGCGATTACACGGTGAAGGTAAAGTTCGCCGAGGATTTGGCCACCGATTTGAAGGTCTGGGTCCACGCCGACGCCGAGAGCAAGGCCGCCATGGACGCGTTCAACAAGTCCAGGCAGCAGCCCGAAGCCGAGGCCGAAAAAGCCTGATCGGCAGGCGGCAACCAGAAGAAAAGAAGCATAACCACGGAGGCGTGGTTCGACTGATGCGAGCCTTCGTCCGCGAAGGCTTTCTTTTTT
>DASRRM010000495.1:0-14473 GCA_035695715.1 Tepidisphaeraceae bacterium | reverse complement strand
ACGAAGGGTACTCCCGTAGTAAGCGGTATCCCCGACACCGCTACTACGGGAGTACCCTTCGTGCGCGGCTCATTAAACCTTGCGTACGAAACGGACAGAATCATGCGGCGGGAGTGTCAGGATAAATATGTCGTCTTCATCGCGGAAATCGCGCCGACTTCAGCCGTCCGAACCACCGCGTCCGGAAAAGCGCGCGAAAAGCAAGGTGCGATGGATCGCGATCATCTCCGTCGGCGTTTCGATCGCGATAATCGTGCTGCTGATACAGCGACCCTGGAAGCGGGCGAAGAATGAGAAGCCGACGGCGGTCGATTCCGGTCCGCAACCAGCACTGATTGCGGACCATCACAACTACGCCGGTTCCGAATCCTGCAAAGAATGTCATCGCGCCGAATACGACCGTTGGGCCGCATCCCATCACGGCATGGCCGAGCGGAAGATTGATCCGGCGATCGACAAGCCCGCTTTCGATCCGCCGCGAACGTTTCATCACGGCACGCAAAGCACCACCGCGCGGATTGCCGATGGGCATTATGAACTGGTCGCGAATGATCTTTCCGGAAAAGCTTCGCCACACATTGCCCGGCGGGTGATCGGCGTCGATCCGCTGCGCCAGTTTCTCGTCGATGCGCCCGGCGGCCGGTTGCAGGCGACCGAAGCCGCTTACGATCCGGCGCGCAACGAATGGTTCGACGTGTACGGCAACGAAGACCGCCAGGCTGGCGAATGGGGGCATTGGACCGGCCGCGGAATGAACTGGAACAGCATGTGTGCCGCGTGCCACAACACGCGGGTGCGGAAGAATTACGACGAGGAAAATGACACGTATCAGACGGCGATGGCGGAAATGTCCGTCGGCTGCGAGGCGTGCCACGGGCCGATGAAGGCGCATGTGGAGGCGAGGAGGCGCGGGGACGCGGGGACACGAGAACGCGGGAACTCGGCGACGCGGGGACTCGGGGATGGGGAGATTGAGGGACACGGAGACCGGGGGACGCGGGGACGCGGGGAAAAACAACCCGCGACCCGCGCGTATGATGCGGCAGCGGCCGGCCATGACGCGACGGTTGCCCACTTCACGCGCGACCAGATCACCGATACCTGCGCATCGTGCCATTCGCGGCGCGGGGATATCACCGGCGATTTTGTGCCGGGCGCGTCGTTCTTCGACCACTACTCGCTGGCGGGCGTCGATGAAACCGAAAACTTTTATCCCGATGGGCAGATTCACGAAGAGGATTACGAATTTTCCGCCTTCCTCGGCAGCAAGATGTATTCCGCCGGCGTGCGCTGCATCGACTGCCATGACGTTCATTCCGGCAAAACGCTTCTCGCGGGCAACGCACTTTGCATGAAATGCCACATCGGCGCGTTTCCCAAAGCGCCGGTCATCAACCCGCTGACGCACACCTTTCACGCCCCCGCCAGCGCCGGGTCGCAGTGCGTTAGCTGCCATATGCCACAAACGAAATATATGCAGCGCCATGGCCGGCACGATCACGGATTCACCATCCCCGATCCGCTGCTGACCAAGCAGTTTGGCGTGCCCAACGCCTGCAATCGCTGTCATGCCGACAAGGATGCCCAATGGGCCATCGCGGCCACCGACAAATGGTATGGCGCGAAGATGAAACGGCCCACGCACGATCGCGCCTTCGCGATTGCCTCGGGAAGAAAAGGAGAGGAATTGGTCCCCGTCACGCTGATGACCTTGGCTGAGGATGCGACACAATCGTTTTATTGGCGGGCGGGCTGCATCCGCTTGTTGGGCCGATGGGCGGGCAATAAAAATGTGACGCCGATGCTGATCGGCCAGCTCAAAGCCGATCATCCGATGGTGCGCGAAAGTGCGGCCACGGCGCTCGGACCGATGGTCGACCACGATCCCCACGTGCGCGAGGCGATGGAAATGCTGTTGCGCGATCCGTTTCGCAACGTGCGCATCGCGGCGGCTCGCGCGCTGGGCGCACGAACTGATCCCGATTCAAAGGCCGGCCTGGAATTGCTCGCCTGCCTGAAATATCAGGCCGACCAACCCGCCGGGCAGTTGCAGCGGGCGATTTTCGATACGACGTATCGGGATAACGCATCGGCTTTGTCGCATCTGGAACGCGCCCTGGCGTGGGACAAACGCTCGCCCGACATTCGCGACGAGGCGGCGGTTCTCTATGGAATGCTGGGAAAGCCGCAGGAGGCGCTGGCGCAAAGCGAGGTCGCCTGCCGGCTCGATCCGGGCAATGCCCAGTATGCCTTTGCCCGCGGCCTGGCGGCGGCGGAGGTGGGCAATAACGCCGAGGCGCTGGAGGCGATGGAAAAAGCCGTGCAGTTGGATCCCGGCTTTTCGCGGGCGTGGTACAACCTCGGGCTGATGCAGCAAAACGCCGGCAAGCCCGACGCGGCGATGACCGCGTTTAAAAACGCCGAGGCGGCCGATGCGGATGATGCGCAAATTCCGTATGCCGAGGCGGTGTTGCTGTCGCAACTGGGGCGCAACGCCGAGGCGCGGAAGGCCGCCGAGCGTGCGCTGGCGAAGGCGCCCGGATATCCCGAGGCGACGGAGTTGCTGCGGAATTTGCCGCCATGAGGAGTGGAAGCGACGCACCGCCCCCAGAATGGGTCGCGGAATCGGCGGCTTGGCTCTGACGTGCACCTCTCTCCGGTGAGTTGCGGTACCGGGAACGCCGACGTCCTCGTCGGCTCTTGAGACGAAAAAGGCATAGAGGTCGTCATGCTGAATCACCTGCCCGTGAACGCCAACCGTCTCGCCGGCCTTCTGGAAGAGCCGACGGGGACGTCGGCGTTGCCGGGCCGCGACGGGGTGCCGCCGCTCACGGGCGGGCCGCCCGTGCCACGCTGAAGCAGCCGCCCTATCACATTTCGCCCGATCGCCGGTATCATCTATGTTCATCACATTGAGATCCGGCAATCTAACCTGGCAATCCGAGGAAACTGAGTCATGAATTCTTTTCTGTCCCGCCTGCCTCTCCGCACCGTCGCTGCAATTTTGATGCTCTTGTCAGCCATGCAGATTTCGCGCGCGGCCGACGTCAATCCGCCGCTCAAACCTGCCGGCGCTGATGGCAAGCCGCTTAATTTCGATTTTGAAACCGGCACATTGAAGGACTGGACTGCCACCGGAAACGCCTTTTCCGGCCAGCCGATGCGCGGCGATACCGTGGCCGGCCGCCGCAATGACATGCGCGCGGGACTTCACGGGGATTACTGGGTCGGCAGCTACGAAGTGCTCGGCGATGATGCCACCGGCACGCTCACCAGCGCTGCGTTTAAGGTGACACATCGCTGGGCAAGCTTCCTCGTCGGCGGCGGGCATTGGCCGACGACACGTGTGGAATTGAGCATGGCGGACGACAACAAGGCTTTCTTCAAAGTCAGCGGGCATGATGATGAAGAGATGCAGCCGGTGGTGGTCGATCTGGAGAAGCAGCTTGGCAAGGAGATCATCATTCGGCTGGTGGACGATCAGAAAGGGCCGTGGGGGCATATCAATTTCGACAACTTCGCCTTCTATGAAAACAAGCCTGAGTTTAAGAATGAATTGAAGCCTGGATCGGAACTGGTCCACGCACTTCCGCCGCCCGATGTGTACAAGTATGCGGGGATTTCGCCGGAGAAGGCCGCGGAAGTGATGACGATGCCGGAGGGATTCAAGGCGCAGGCGTTCGCCGGCGAGCCGGACATTGTTCAGCCCATCGCATTTACGATGGATGCGCGGGGGCGGCTGTGGGTGGCCGAGGGAAACACCTATCCGCGCCGCGCGCCCGAAGGCCAGGGGAAGGATCGCATCATTGTTTTCGAGGACGAAACTGGAGCCGGACATTTCACCAAGCGCACGGTTTTTTATGAAGGATTGAATCTGGTCAGCGGAATCGAGGTGGGGTTTGGCGGCGTGTGGGTTGGGGCGGCCCCGTATCTGATGTTTATCCCGACCGACCTGAACGCCGACACCCCAAAGCCCACCGGCAAGCCGGAAATTCTTCTCGATGGATTCGGCTATCAGGACACCCACGAAACCCTCAACACTTTCTGCTGGGGACCGGATGGCTGGCTTTACGGATGCCATGGCGTTTTCACGCAGTCGTATGTGGGCAAGCCCGGCACGCCGCGGGACCAGCGCGTGCATATCAACGCCTGCGTTTTCCGCTATCACCCCACCCGTCACATTTTCGAGCGCTTCTCCGAAGGCACGAGCAATCCGTGGGGCGTTGATTTTGACGACAAGGGACAATGCATCATCGAGGCATGCGTCATTCCGCACCTTTGGCACATGATCCAGGGCGCGCATTATCAGCGCCAGGGCGGCCAGCATGACAACCCATACGTGTTCGACGACATCAAGACGATTGCCGACCATCTGCATTGGGCCAGCAATTCAAATGTAAACCAGTGGGCCGCCAACGGCCACTCCGGCGCCTTGGGCGGCGGGCACGCGCATGCGGGGATGATGGTTTATCTGGGCGGGTCATGGCCGACGCAATTCGTCGGCCAGTATTTCATGAACAACATCCATGGCGCTCGCATCAACATGGACATTCCCGAAGCCAAAGGCTCCGGCTTTGTCGGCCATCACGGCAAGGATTTCATTCTTTTCAATGATCTTTGGAGCCAGATCGTCAACCTCCGCTACGACCAGGACGGCTCGGTTTATATGATCGACTGGTACGACAAAATCCAATGCCATACGACGGATCCCAACGCGCCCGATCGCAGCAACGGGCGGATTTTTAAGATCGTTTATGGGGACACGAAGACGACGAAGGTGGATTTGAGCAAACTGAGCGATGTCGAACTTGCCGGGCAGGCGCTCAACCCGCACGAATGGATGGTGCGCGAATCCCGCCACGTGTTGCAGGAACGGGCCGCCATCGGAAAAATCGATCCGGCGGCGGTTGAGAAACTGGTCGGCATCCTTCAATCCAATCCGGACGAAAGCCGCCAGCTGCGCGCCCTCTGGGCGCTGCATTGCATCGGAGGATTGAGCAAAGACCTCATGATGAAAGAGTTGAGCAGTGACAAGCCATATGTGGCGGCATGGACGATCCAGCTGCTATGCGAAGACAAGAATCCCCCTGCCGAAGCCATCGCTGAATTCGCCAAACTGGCAAAAACCAGCACATCACCCGTCGTTCGGCTTTACCTCTCGGCGGCATTGCAGCGCATGCCGGAGGATTCGCGATGGGATACGATCACCGCCCTTCTCGCCCATAGCGAGGACGCCAACGATCACAATCTTCCCTTGATGAACTGGTACGCCCTTGAGCCGCTTTGCGCGAAGGAGCCGCAGCGCGCCTTGTCACTGGCGGCGGAATCGAAACTGCCGCGCATTTTGACGTTTGCCGTGCGCCGCGTGGGAGCGGCGGGCGGGCCGGCGACCGACGCGCTGGTGGCCGAGCTGGGAAAACTCGACGATGCGCCCCGGCAGCTTGAAGTTCTCAATGGCATTCGCGACAGCCTGCAGGGCCGCCGCGTCGTGCCGATGCCGGCGGGATGGAAGGATTTGGAGCCGACCCTGACCAAGAGCGCCGACGGCGCGATCCGCGTGCAGGCGCGGGCGCTGGCCGTCACCTTTGGCAGCGCACAGGCAATCGCCGACAGCCGCAGGATTCTGATGGACGCCAAGGCCCCGGCTCCCGATCGCCTGGCCGCGCTCGATTCTTTGGTCGGCATCAAGAACGAGGGGCTGGCGCCGCTTCTGCAAAGTCTGCTGGGCGATGCCGATATTCGCGGCGCAGCCCTTCGCGGCCTGGCCGGCTATGACGATGCCGGCACGCCCGCCGCGGTGCTCAAGGCTTATCCAACACTCGATCCTTCCGAGCGGAAAGATGCTCTCAGCACGTTGGCGTCGCGCGCCGCTTTCGCCCGCGAATTGCTCAGCGCCATCGAGGCCGGGACGGTTCCCTCACGCGATGTGTCGGCAGATATCGTCCGCCAGCTTCGCACGCTCAACGACAAGGCAATCGACGCCCGCGTGGTAAAAGTATGGGGCGTTTTGCGCGACAGCCCCGCCGACAAGAAAAAACGCATCGCCCAGCTTAAGAGCCTCGTTAACGCCGCCGGCAAAGCGCCGGATTTGTCGCACGGCCGGCTGCTGTTCACCAAAACCTGCATGCAGTGCCACACGCTTTACGGCGAAGGTGGCCATGTCGGTCCCGACCTGACCGGCTCCAACCGGTCCGACCTGGATTACATTCTGGAAAACGTGGTCGATCCAAACGCCATCATTCCCGCCGACTATCGCACGACGCAGATTCAGACGACTGATGACCGGACGATCCTGGGGATCGTGAAGAAGGAGGATGGGAAGTCATTGACGATCGTGATGCCGAACCAGGATCTGGTGCTACCCAAGGCGGAGATCAAAACGCGCAAGCTCAGCGCCCTGTCGATGATGCCCGAAGGCCTGGTGGATGTTTTCCCCGATCAGGATATTCGCGATTTGATAGCCTATTTGCGAGCGCGGGAGCAGGTGGCGCTGCCGAAGGATGCGACGGAGAAGAAATGATGTTCGGCACAAAAAAGGTGTGCGGCCTCGGCAAGCGATTTATTTCCTGGAGGATCCTTATGTCCGCCCTTAAGGAATGCATGACGTGTCTTGTCCTGAGCACACTGCTTTTTCTCGGGATTCTGCGCGCGTTCGGGGCGGAGCCCGCGGGTGGCGCTTCGCAGCCGGACAATGCTCACAACGCTCAAGCGGTTTACGCGACGGGCGTCGTGGAACCGGAGAATGTCGTCGATGTGTCGGCGGAGGTGACGGGGGTCATTACGAAGATGAACGTGGACTTTCGCTCGCCGGTGGAGGCGGGAACCATCCTGGCGCAAATTGACGACACCAGTTATCAAATCGATCTCATGGAGGCCCGCGCCAAGCTCGATCAGGCGATGGCGAAAATTGCGAAGGCCAAGCCGCGCGTCGAGCTTGCCAGGGCCGTCCTGGATCGCGCGACCAAAGCGGTTAAAGCCGGCGCCGATGCGGATCCCGAAGTCGCGCAGGCGAAAGCGGCGTATGAAGAGGCCCTGGCCGATGCCGATTTGGCGCGGGCGGAATCCCGGGTCTGCGAGGCGGCCGTGCGCCGGGCCGAATGGATGCTTTCAAAAACTGTCATCCGCTCGCCGGTCAAGGGAATTGTCATCGATCGCCGGGTGAATCTCGGGCAGTCCGTCAACTCAAACCTCAATTCCCCCTCCCTGTTCCTCATTGGGTCGGATGTAAAGCAAATGGAGCTTAATTTGCAAGTTGCGGAGGCTGACGTCGCCAAGGTACGCGTTGGACAAAAAACAACTTTTGCGGTGACCGCATTTCAGGAGACTCGATTCTCCGGAATTATTAGGCAAATCCGGCTGAACGCTACCATGAGTCACGAGATGGTGTCATATACGGTAATCGTATCCTTCGATAATCCTGACGCAAAACTGCTTCCATATATGACTGCCGGCGCCTGGATCAATATTTCCGACGACGCTGTAAAATAGGTTCGTAGGGTGGGCGCGTACGGATTTCATACAACGCGCACACCGGGTTTACCGGTCGAAACACCGCTTACTACGGGAGTACCCTTCGTGCGCGGCTCCTTTTGCGCGTAGGTCGTGCCGAATCGGATATTGCACGTATTGCTCTTACTGAAAGGACCCCAATGCCAAGACTTCGCCCTTTACTTCTCGGATCGCTCATTCTCGTCCTCGGCACATTCGCCGGGGCGGAACCTGCGCCTGCGCTTCCTCCCGCGCCCGCTGGGTTTGACGTCGCGAAGGATGTGCCGCACGGGAAGCTCGAAACCATCACCTACGCCTCGAAAACCACCGGCGACGATCGCAAGGCCACTGTCTATACGCCGCCGGGTTACTCCAAAGACACCAAATATCCCGTGCTCTATCTCCTGCATGGCGTGGGCGACGACGAGACCGGCTGGAAGGAAAAAGGGTCGGCCAATGTCATTCTCGATAATCTGTATGCCGACAAAAAATTGGTGCCGATGATCGTGGTGATGCCCAATGGCTTCGCAAAGCTTGCCAGCGCGCCGCCGCCAGCGGCTGCGCCGGGTCGGCCGGCGCGCAAGGACAATCGCGGCTTCGAAAACGATCTGATGACAGACCTGATTCCGTATATTGAGGCCCATTATCCGGTGATTGCCGACCGCGATCATCGCGCCCTGGCCGGGCTTTCCATGGGCGGCGGGCAATCGCTGCGCGTTGGATTGAAGCATACCGACACCTTCGCATGGGTCGGCGTTTTCTCCGCCGGCGGCCAGCGCGCCAAGGCCGGCGCCGATTCCGCGCCGGACTATTCCCCGCTGGCAAAGCTCACCCTCTTCTGGCTTTCCACCGGTGACAAAGACCCGGGGTTCAAAGGCATCGAGGCGTTCAATACGGCGCTGGACGCGGCCAAAATTTCCCATGTCTGGCACGTCGACAGCGGCGCACATGAGTGGCCGGTCTGGAAAAATGACCTCTACCTGATGTCGCAAATGTTGTTTCGAACGCCGACTTCAGGGCATGCTCAGTGATAGCCGGGCGAAAACGCCCGTGTGCAATCCGGCCATCGTGCCCACCATCGCGCGCCCGATGACCGGAAGGTGCGGCAACAGCGGGAGCGCCACATCGCGGCCCATGGCGAGCAGCCAGCCGTCGTTTTGAAAAACCGGGCCGAGAAGATTGGATAGCCGCCAGCACCACATCACCTGCGCCCGGCGAAAGTCTGCGGCGCTGGCGAGCGCGCTGGCTATGTCATTTGACCGATCGAGCTCATTGGAAACGGCCAGTGCATCGAGCAACGCGAGATTCACGCCCTGCCCCAGGTGAGGCGTGGTGGCGTGGGCGGCGTCGCCGATGCAGATCAATCGGCCGCAATTCCACTGCCGCAACGAGGCGATCTGATATCGCGTGCAGGTGAAGTCGCCCGGCGTGCGGATTTGCTCGACCAGCGCCTGCGACTGTGGACACAATTCGACGATCTCGCGTTTGAGCGCTTCCAGCCCGCCGCCGGCATGGAGCATCTCGCGGCCATTTCGCCGCAGGCCGCAGAACAGGCTGCACCGCCCCTGGCCCAGCGGCAGCATGCCGATCAGTTGCCGGCTGCCATGCGTGACCTGATGCAGGCGGCCGCGGACGGCATCCGATTTTCCGCTGAACCACGCCGCCTCCAGCGGGAAATCCGACACCGCAGCCCGCAAGGCCGGCTCTTCGCGCAGCTTCGATCGCGAGCCGTCGGCGGCGATCAGCGCGTCAAACGGCCCATGCTCGACGCCGGCATCATCAATCGCGAAAATGTCGTCCCGCGTCTGCCGCGATTTCTGGATCGTCACCCCAAGTTGAAAAATTACCCCGCCCTTCATGGCGCTTTCGCGCAGAACCTCGAACAGGTCGTTACGATGCACGCCATAACCGGACATCGCCCCGTCAAGCTTCGAGTATGGCAGCCGAACCAGCGTGCGATGGCGGTGCGTCCAGGCATGCAGCGCCTCGATCGGCTCGGCATTGGCAATCACCGCATCGAGCAGGCCCAGTTGCCCAAGCACCGCCTGCCCCGAAGGCTGCAAGAGCAATCCCGCGCCGACCGGCGTTAATTTTGGCGCGCGCTCAATCAGCGTGACGTGATGGCCCCCGCGCGCAAGAATCACCGCCGAGGCAAGCCCCGCCACGCCGCAGCCGACAATTCCGATGCGCCACATGGCTTTCATGAAAGCGATGAATGAAGAATGAATGTGATGAAGACCTTGATTGTTTAAGAATCAACAAATCTATTTGTTAATACATTGCCTTTCGGCCCGATGCAGGCTTACCATCCCGGCAACTCTAACCCCGGAGGCACTTTCATGAAAACAGCACTTGAAGTCGGTAAGGAACTCGTCGAGCTTTGCAAAGGCGGCAAGTTTCTCCAGGCCGTCGAGACCCTCTACGCGCAGAATGTCGTGAGTATCGAAGCCGGCGGCGGCAGCAAGGAAATGCCGGCGCGGATGGAAGGCCTGCCGGCGGTCGTCGCGAAAAGTAAATGGTGGGAGGCCAATCACACCGTTCACGGATTTGAGGTGAAAGGGCCGTGGCCGCATGGCGATCGTTTCATCGTTTATTTCATGATGGACGTCACGCCCAAAGCCGGGCCGATGGCGGGCAAGCGATTTAAGATGGAAGAAACCGGCCTGTATACCGTGAAAGACGGGAAGGTGGCGCAGGAAGAGTTCTTCTATGCGATGGGATGAGCCTCATCGCGCCGGCATCAGCGGCCGCAGCTTTTGCCGGAAGGTGCTGTTCAGCCACATTGATTTTCCATCGCTGGCTTTGCCGATCAGGCTGAACGCCTCGAGCATTTCCACGCTCATCGCGAAGACTTTCATGTCTTCCGGCGGGCGCACGAGACGCTTGACTTCAACGCCCCCTTCGTTTTTCGAAAGATCGACGACCAGAATCGCCGCCCGCGAGAAGGAGGCATGCTGCTCCATCGTGCGCAGGCCGCGAAACCCGCGATAACCATCCACAATTGACCGCGGCGCCCAAAGCAGTATCGCCGGCACCTTCCCAAATTCCAGTGCCGGCGGCGCGGGCGGCGGCTCGGAAATATTCGCTGCCGCCGCGTCGCTCACATACGCCCTGCGGGTCATCTGGTCATACCAGACGCACGCGGCGATGATCGGCACAAGGTAAACGATGAACCAGCCGAGCCAATTCAGCGATCGGAGGTCGTAAATCAAAAGAAAGAACCAAAGCACTGTCGCAAAGACCAGCCCCACCGCCAGTGCGAGCGCAAATCCCTTCAGCAACCGACCCAAAGAGCCAGCCATGCTGCTGGCATCGGTCAGCCGCAAGATTTTTTCCACTTCGACGGCAAATGAGTTGTCCTGAGCACTGATTGGTTGGGCCATCTGCGTTTCCTCGTGGCGACCGCCCCGCCGTCGGATCGTAATGGATGACCGGCAGTTCGACCAGCGGGCGGCTCATTTTCGGACGATTCTTATCCCATCCCCATGCCACAGCACGCGCAGCGCCTCGATGTTCCACGTCTCTCGTCCGACATCCGGATCGCCGATCTCGATCCGGCCGTTTGGCAGGAAATGGAACAGCACCACCGTATGCGCCACGCCCGGCGTCCAGCCCCAATCCCTTTCATATCGCGGGTCGACGTGAGCCCCTTTTCTTAATTCGACCGGAAGCAGCACTGGCGTCTGAGCCGCCAGATCGCGCAGTCTGGCAATGTCGCAATGGAAGGCTTCGACGCGCAGCCCGCAGCCGGCAGTCTTCAGTTTCAGGCCGCGATAAATGCCGGCGGCGGACGTCCCGTTTTCGCGCGTGAGGCATAGGTCGGCCATCTCGCGCTCGGATGTTTCGATGCCGGCAGCATGAAGCAACGTGGCGGCGGACGCGGCGCTGCACGATTCGCTGGAGGTTTGCCGGCAGACGCCGTCTTTCCACATCCTTCCCAGCGGCGGCGGGCTGCTGAGCATCGGGCGAACGAGGTCATACCCCGCCAAAAGTACCAGCGGCGCCAAAACCGCGCCGCGGCGGAGGGCCGAGCCGCGCATCCGGCCGAACGCCATCCCGCACACCAGCACCACGGCCGGCAACGTGATATTCCCGAGCACGATCAGACTTGAAAACGGGAGCAAACCCCCCAGCCAGAGACGGTTTGGCTGGAGGCGCAAAATTGCAACTCCCGCGATAACCGCTGCGATCAAAAAAACCAGCACCCAATACGGAAGCCACCGGCTCGCGGCCATGCCGATCCAGCCCAGCAGCGCCGACGCGGCAAGCACCACGGCCATCGCAAGGTAAAGGTCGAGCATCGAAAATAGACTCCCCAGTGCGGCCATCGCCACAACCAAAGCAAATACGTTGCTGATTGCCGATCATTTTGCTGCCACAACTGACTACCGCACGGAGGGATCACAACGGCTCTGGAACCATCCCGATCGCTGTTCGAATGGCCAAAGCAGTCCATTGAACGCCTGCGGCCCGGAGCGAAAGGCACTGGCAGCGAATGATGCGGCCCTGTGCGATGATTTCGAATGCATGAAAGCCCTTGTCGTACCGAATCTCGCGGATTTGCCCGCGTGCCAGTTGCTTGCGCGAGGCCAGAAAAACGCCGCTCCTCTTGACTTTTATGCCCGTGCGATCGGCCTCGATGCTCAGCCACTCCGGCCACACCACCGATCCGAGCACGAGCAGGATAAACGCCGCCGGCGCTCCGTATACCGCGACCAAGCCCCACGGAAAGATATGGACGGCATGAAGGTAAATAAGCCCGCCAGCTGCGCCCAGCCACAGCAGCGCGATGATGGTCAGTTTGACCCACGGGTGAGACGGGGAAATATTGATGAGCAGCCGGTCGCCGATCAGCGCGTAGAGCAACCGCCTGCCGGCCGGGGCGGAGGCAACGCATGCTTTGAGTTGCGCCGATGTGGCCGCTGGTGCGCCGGGTTGGTCGATCGGCTGGGCCGTGCCGGGAATGATCGTGACCGGCGTGCTGGCCGTCATGTCCACGATCGGCATCGCAAGGAACGAGCCTACTTTTTCGGCCATGTCGCGAACGGGAGGATAGTTGGTGCTTCTGCCGATTCGCGCCGGCGGCCCGCCATCGGTGGCAATCAGGTCCAGAACGTAAAACAACTCATCGGCTCGCCGCTGTCGAACAGTAATGGTGCCGATTCGCAACTGCGAAAAAAATCTCAGGGATTGCAGCTGCCCGCCGATCGGAAACATCCAGCCGGACCGGCATTCGACCGTCCCGGCGGAACGATCGATGACCGTGCCGATGCGCATGTAACCGCGCGCGAACGACAAAAACGAGAGAAACGAAAAAGCCGCCAATCCCACCAATATCAATGTGCCGGCCGTCCCGTGCGGCAAAGGGTGAAGAAGCCCCATGTGCGGCGAGAACCAACAAAAAAGCGTGAATGCCACCACCACCAGGAGGAAGGGAATCGAAATGATCGCCCCCCAGCCAAGAGGCTGGCGAAAGGCGATCCGATCGGGGTTGCCAGTGGCGATCGATTTCATACTTCCGGCCGAATTGTATCGACATCGAAGACGCCGCCAACGCCATTAGACGCTGTCGCTGACTCATCTGCGATCAGCAGCCCTATTCGCTTCCTCCGCGGTTTGATATCGACCTGATTCAATCAAACCCAAACAGCAACAAAATCGCATTAGGGCGCCTCGTGATTCGCGACGTATGCCGCCTCAAGATCGAATTCTCATTACGCAACTGGCCGCTTCATTACCCCCTCGGCCAACGCTTTCAGCTCCGCCGACAGCGGATACATGTGCGTGTATTGCAGCACCTGTTTGCAAATCATCCGCAACCGCTGCTCCACCGTCAGCATCGACAATGGCGGAATCAGCGGCGTGTTCATCGGCGGCTCATCGCCACGCTGAAACTCAAAGGCGATGCTGATCCGCGGGCCCGGCGAAAGCGGACTCGAATGCCCGCCCCAATGCACAACGCCGGAGTTCCACATCAGCAGGCCGCCGGCGTTGGCCGGCAGGGCACGCACATCCTGGGCGGCGAATTTCCACTCCTTGTCCTGCGGCGTGTTATACGTCGGATCCAAATACGCCGGGATCATATAGATGCACCCATTGAGCGGCGTCGCATCGGTCAGCGGAAGCCAGACCGTCAGCGATTTGGGCCGGCCATCCGGATACAGCGCACGGTGGTTCTTGTCGCGGTGCGGCGTCCACCCGCGGTTTTCCTTCCGCGGGTTCACATACCACGCCCAGAAATCCGGAAGCATCGCATACCCCTCGCCCAGCAGGCGGCCCAGCATCTTGTGCAGGCGCGCATACATCAGCCAGAATTCGTCATACATGAAGCAAAACGGTGGAACCAGGCCAACTTCCGTCAGTCGAATAATCGTCTGCGCCATCTCCGCCAGCGGCAAATTCCAAGGGAGCTGCGGGATATGAAAATACCCCTCGCGAACCAAAAGCCGCATGAGGGATTTCTCGCTGGCATCGTCAATGCCAAACATGACGGGGTCGTTCATGCGGGCGGCATCGCAGACCGACAGGGAGGGATTCAAATCAATCCACGCCTGCGGCTGAAGGAACGCCTCGATCTGCGGAACCGTGCCGGGGTTTAGATGAATGGCAGATGTCATGTCACGACTCACTTTGCTGACCCGATGGGTAATTGCCACCCTCATTTAAACATCGCCAGAGCGTTTTTTACCCAAAATTACCCATTTTGGAAGAAAATTGGGTAATTTGTCAGATTATTGCGATGGGCCAAATGTAATTCCATTAGTTGCAAATATTTGCGCCGCCGGCCATCGTTACACATCGCGAATCAGGTGTGTAACAAGCTACCTGCGCGTCCCCGCAAGTATGCGAGGAATCGGCCTGGCCGGACGGCTCGTTCACGTGAATACCGTATAGGATCGACCCGCACGCGCCAATCCGCCATCTCCTGATACACACGCCTCCTGATCTTGTCCGTTTCGTACGCAGTGTGGAATGAGCCGCGCAC
>DASRRM010000494.1:0-40715 GCA_035695715.1 Tepidisphaeraceae bacterium | reverse complement strand
ACCATCCCTTTGCCGAGCTTGCGCGCCCCGGCGGCGACGGTTCCGTCCTCCCATAGCGCGATATCCTGGCATGCCGGATCGCTCTCAACATGCTTTTTCAGGGTCAATCCCCAATTATTGGGCAGCGACTTGAGCGCATTTTCCGGAAGCAACATTTGCCCCGCGGCCAGCTTCAGATTGCGGCCCTTGCGCTCGATGGCCGTGACGTCGTAGCCGGTCAGCTTTGAAATCGGCCAGGCATCGTGCTGCGTGGAGCTATGCCGGCCGGTTTGCTGGAAGGTAATAAATGTGCCGCCGCGTTTGACCCACTCGGCAATCCCCGCAATCGCATCCGGATCGAGAATGGAACTGTTGGTGTCGACAATCACTTTATATTTGTCGGCGTCGCGATTCATGAAATCGCTTTCAATGACCGAACCCCGTGAATAAAGTTCGCTGAGCGTGCCGTCCAGACCCGAGGCGAACACGCCGGGGCCTTGCGCGATGAGATCCGGCGCGCTCGATCCATGATCGCCGAGGTTCATCGGAAAACCGAAAAGCCGCTCGGCGCGAAGGCTGGTCAGGTCGGCAATCTCCGGCTGCGGCAGATGGTACTTGCCCATCAAATGCCAGAGCGGCTGCGTCTTGTCGAAGTAGTCTTTGATAGCCGGATGCCACAAAACATCGCCCAGATGCATGAAGTAATCGACACCCTGGGTATTCTCGGTGCTCCAGCGGCCCATGAAGCGCTTGAAATCGTCGAGATCCAGCGCCGGCCCGCCCGGCTCGCAATCGGTCGGCAGCCCGGTGCTCTGCGCCATTGACGGACAGATGTCGTTCCAAAAGCCGGCCATGCCGCCGGTGTCGTGAAGAATGCCGCCGTAATCCTCGGCAGATTGCTTGAAGTCGTTCCACCATGCGCCCGAGGCCATCAGAGTGATCGGCTTGTCGGGATCAACCTGGCGGATCATCTGCATCCCCCGCCGAAGCGCCTGCCCACGCGACCAGGAACACCAGTCCGACCAGTCGGCAAAGCTTGCGTTCATCTGCGGAGTGGCCAGCGCAGGATAAGTGGCCGGGGGCTGGCCGGTGATATAGGTTCGGTAATCGATCCAGCCGGCCGGCAACTCCAGGGTGATGAGGTTGTCTCCGTCCTTGAGTGATGGCGTGATTTCCACGCGAGAGAAATGCCAGCCGCGGCGCATCGGGGGATTTTCCGGGCAAAGCTTGCCGTTGATGAAGACGTTCACCGGCCTGTCCCTGGTGTTTTCCAGGTCCCAGCAATAGAGCCACGATCTGGCATGCTTCGCGCGCCAGGCGGCGTCGATGTTGATATGCCGGCGCAGAACGGTGGGCTTGCGCGGCGTGAAGCGCATGATGGCATGCCCGGGGGCCGGTTCTTCGGCCCAAATTGAATCGTCAACTCCAGGCGCAGCCGAAGCCGCATCGTATGCGGCGGTGGTGCTCATCTTCCACATTCCGGTGAGGTCAAGCGAATCGCCGCCATAGCCGAAGAAGGTGGCCAATTCGGGAAACGGCACATCGTCCCACGTTGTGAAGTTTGCCCCATACCGTTTTGAAATCGCATTAAGATCGCCGTATTTTTGCTTCAAATAGCCGTGAAAGCTTTCGCGGGCGTCTGCGCCATGATCATCGAGAAGATCGGCGATGCCGTGGCCCATCTCCTCGTGCGGCTCAAGCCAGTTGACAATGTTCCCGTGCCTTGCATTCAGTCCGGCCGTCAGATTTTTCAGTTGGCTAAGGGCGGCTTCCTGGGCCCGCTGCGATGCAAACGAGAGCGTGGGAATACCCGATGGCGCTTCGTAGTACCACCCGCCGAGATACTCGTCGGCCAGCGGCGCAACGGCATCCGGATAACGATTAGTCAGGACGATGTTCCCATCGGTGATGCCGATGTTGATGCCCAGCGGCAGTTGATGTGCGCCAGCGGCCTTGAAAACCCACTCCCGCGAAACGAGATCGAAAATGCCGTCGGCGGCCGGCGCGCTAAACGGGGAATTCCAAACCACCAGCCCCGACTTGCCGGCCTTGTCGGCAAACGCAAAATCCTGGCGCGGGTCATAGTTGCCCGGCAAATCGCGCCCGCGCGCATCCCGCGGCTTGGTCAGCGGCGCGTAATAAAAGCGAAAGCCGTACTTGTCCCAGCGGTCGAGATACATCGGCACATCGATTTCCGCCGTGCTGGAATCGATCTTCGCGCCTTGCGCGATGTGCGCCTCGATAAGCTTGGGGACCATCGCCGGATCGGGCGCGGTCAGGATGATGACATGCGTCCCCTGTCGCAGCGCCACCAAAGCCCCCTGCTTTTCGATCACATGCGCCGACACCGCGCCCCGGCCGGTGGCGATGGAAACCGTCGAAACGCCCGGCAGCTCGCAAAGGTCGGAAAGATATTTGGCCAGAACAAGCTTCGCCTTTTCCACACTGTCAGCGGCGATGTTCAGCGAGGCACCTCTGCCATCGATCTGCTCGTCGCCGGATAACGTCCCATACGCGCGCAACTTGATCGGCGGATATTGCCGAGCCACTGGCGAAGGAGCCGTTTGCGCCGGCAGCGTGGCTGTCGATGAATTCAGGACGCAGGCGAAAAGAAATACAAAAGCAACTGATCGCATCGCGCGATTGTGACGCATTCTTCGACGGATGTCGATTCTCCCCTATGCGACGAGCACTAACGCCGCGAGCGCAAATAGAGCAAGTAGTGCCCATGCAGCAATGGCCGTTCGCTCAACGAGAATTGCAACCGTGCCCGTAATGAGGGCGATGAGGCCGAAAGCGAACGAAATGAAAAGCATCCATTGGTTCGATAGCGCAACTTCCAATCCAAATGCGACCCAGGCAGCCGCCACAAAAAGAGCGGCATAGCGAGATAGCCGCACTTCCCGTCGAACGGGGGCTGGGCTTGCATACGATAGGATGGTTTTTTCGCCCGGTGGCATATGGTTGAACCGCCGCCGGAGTTATGGCGCCTGGACGGACTGCACCATGGTCAGCATGCCATCCTGGGCGATGGACATCAGGCTTTCGCCGTGCGTGCAGGCGACGAAGATGTGGTTGCCGACCTTGAACACGATGACATCGGCCTTTCCGGGATCGCCGTCGTCGGCTTCATGCCCCGTGCCGACCAGCCGCTTGGCCGGCGCGCCGGCGACGGTCAAATCAGTCGTGTGGGTCACGGTGAAATCCTTGAATTCGCTGACGATCTGCTGGCTGACATGTGCCGCCGCCTCGTCCACGGTTTTTGCCCCGGCCACAAGCCACATTTCAACTTCAATCTGCGGGGCGTTGATGTGCAGCGATCCATCCTTCGCGACGCATTTGCTGTCCGGCAGCAGCGTCAGCCGCAGCACATTTGTTCCGCCCGATTGCATCACGCCGGTATTGGCCGCCGCGGGTTTATCCGCCCGCGCCGCCGACGGCGCATCGGCTTTTGGCCCCGTGCTCGCACCACACCCACCCATCAAGGCCGTCACGAGAACCAACAACGTTCCACGAATGAAAATGCGCATATGTCCTCACTTTTTGGAACCAGGATTTCCGTTACCAGGGCACTTGTACATCCGCTAACGTAACAAAGCCAAGGGAGGGGAGCCACAAAGTGGCCGCGTCTTAATCGGCGCGGAGTGTGACCTGCTTGTTTGGCAATCGGTTGCTAAATGCCGCGCGGATTCATCTTCCGTGCCGAAAGCGCCCGCATCTTGTCGGCCGGCGGCTGCTCCAATTGCAGGCCGCCCCGGTGCGGCCCCTCGAAATACCCCTCCGGAGATTTCGGCAGTCCGGCGATGCACTGCTCGCAGCACGCATGCACCAATAACGGCAATACATCCGTCCCCACCCAGGCGGATATCCATACCTGGCTTGACGTGGGCGTGGGGAATCGGCCGTTGCAAACGCTGCAACGGCCGGGGCTGATTTCCAAGCCCTGCGGGAGACGCGGGAATGGCGGGCGGAACTTGTGGTTGCCATACAATGCGCGAGTGCTCACGCAACTGCTCTTGAGCCGGGTGCATCGCGTGATCTCATAGGGAAACCAGTGCAAGCGGTATGACGTGTATGGCTCGAATATCTCAAGCGACGCCATTTCCCCAATCTCCGGCGGGATTCGAACGAGACTGCTACCATATAGGTTCAGTTTTTTGACGGCCTTCAGTTTGGCGATGCTGGGCGGCAGCGTGGAAATCTGCCACCATTGATCCCGCCCCACTTCGCCGGCGGGTTCCAGCTCCTCCCATCCGCCGTCAGCCGCCCGCTCGATGAGATCCAAAAGCCGTTTCCAGGCATCGCAGGTGGTGTCCTGCGGTTCGGTGTGAAGCCAGTGTTCCTGCCATTGGCCGTTTGGGCGCGTGAAACAATCGCAGGCGGGACGTTCGCGCATGATTTTCGTAATGCTAAACCGGGAATCCCGGCCCGCTCCTGGATTTGGGAAGCAGCAATCGCCGCATCGAAGGTAATGCCATCAGAATCAAGAAAACTATAATCAGCCAGCTCGAAATGTAAAATCGATAGAGAACTTCGCTGCTGGATGATGTTCGGAAGCCCCCAAATTTGAAAAATCCGCGATGCCAGCCGGCCTCTTTCGATCGAAATCCGTCATCGTCCCACCATGACGGAGAATTCACTAAAGCAGTCATGAACTCGAAGGCAATGTTCCGTATGCCCGCAATTTGATCGGCGGAAATTGCCGCGTCGCGCATCCAATTTAAACTGACCTCCAGCCTCCATTTGATTCTTTCCCCCGTGGCGTGTAAAACGGATTGTGCCGGTGGGCGGTTGTTGCTCGGCTGCCGGTATTTGGGAATCAGCAACCATTCCCCGCGGAACACCTCGTTATGGGCGAGGGCCTCGCGATCGATCGGGGCTCATCGACCGGCTCAGGATAGACCGCTCGTCAGACAGCAAACCCAGGTGCGTGGTGGATCCAGGCGAATCGACTCCCATCCCCCGACATTCCCGACACAAGTCCGGCTTATTGTCGAATTTCCGCCGCTTCTTTCTCCGCGGGCTCAGCGCGCTGCTTCCCACACTTATTACCCTGTGGGTCTTGATCAAGGTATGGGACTTCCTGTGGGACAGCCTGGGGCAATACACCATTACGCCGGTGCGATGGCTTCACTGGGCGTTGACCCGCAACCGGGAATTTCCGACCCCGCCGGGGGAGATTTCGCGATATTGGGACGATCGCTACTGGCCGTTCCGCACTCACCTGGTCGGGGTGTTGCTCGCCGTCCTCATGGTTTACATCCTTGGGGTATTCGTGGGCAACTTTATTGGCCGGGCGCTGTATCGGCTCGGTGAACTTTTGGTGATGCGCATTCCGCTGGTGCGGGCGATTTATCCGGCGGTCAAGCAGGTGACCGATTTTCTGCTCGCCGAACGCACCGGGCAGTTTCAGGGCAGCCGGGTGGTCGCCGTTGAGCCTCACGCCAAGGGCATCTGGTCGATTGGGCTGGTGACGGGGGCAAATGGCCTTCCGCCGCTCAATTCGGCAGTCGGGACGGAGATGGTGACGGTTTTCGTGCCCTCGTCGCCGACGGCGTTCAGCGGATATGTATTGGTGGTTCCGCGGTCATCGGTCATCGAGCTGCCGATGGACGTGGAGGAAGCGATGCGGCTGCTGGTGAGCGGCGGCGTGCTGACGCCGAGGGAATTTCCCCCCGACACGTTTGCAATCAATCCGCCGGCCAGCCTCCCGGCGGGAATGGAACGCGCGGCCGCCAAAGATGGGTCGACGCCGGCGGCGACGGTTGTCGTCACGGCGATAAGTCAACCGCCAAACCCGGGCACGTGAGACGAATTTTTCCCCGGAGAAATTCTGGGAGGTTGCGTGGGATGTTTTACGCTACAATGTGGATGGAAGCGGAGTTAAACCGGAAAACGCCGCTCCGAAGAGAGCCGTCCGTGGCGATGGCCGGGAGATTTTGACGAAAGGAGCCTCAGGTGACAATCACCGTAAGTGGCCGACACATGGAAGTGACCCCCGCACTAAAAAGCTACGCCGACCAGAAGGCGGGCAAATTGGAAAAGTATTACGATCTGATTCAGGAGATCGAGGTCATTTTCGACGCCGGGAAGGATGCGATCGCCGTCGAAATGATCGTTCATGCCGAACACCGCACGACATTTGTGGCCCATCACAACGACGGCGACGCCTATGCGTGCGTGGATGGATGCATGCACAAGCTGGAACGGCAGATCACCGAACACAAGGACAAGTTCCGCAACCGCAAACATCCGCCGGAACAGGAAAAATCCGGACTGTAGACGCCAATCGCTTGCTCAAAAGACGGCGGCGGGAATCTCCCCGCCGCAAACGTGCCAGGTGCCAGGAATGCAAATGAAATTGAGTGAATTTATCGTGAAGGACGCCATTCGTCCGGAGTTGCAGTCTGCCGATCGCGACGGCGCAATTCGCGAGCTGGTGGCGGCGCTTGCCACCGCGGGCGCGTTGCCGCAGTCGGCGTTGGAAGAAGTGGTAACCGCGCTCATCAAGCGCGAGCAGAACGGTTCCACGGGTTTTGGCAAAGGCGTTGCCGTTCCCCATGCCAAGCACCCGCAAATCAAGAAGATGGTCGGGGCGATCGGCCTGAGTGCGGCGGGGATCGATTTTGCTGCTTTGGACCATCAACCCGTCTTTACGATTTTCCTGCTGCTCAGCCCCGAAAATCAGCCGCAGCAGCACCTGGGCGCGATGAACATCGTCTTCTCGAATCTTCAGGAGGACGTGTTCCGGCGGTTTTTGCGCCAGTGTAAGACCCCCGAAGCAGTCGTCGATCTGCTTGACGAAGCCGATCAAGGGAAATGGGTTAGGAAATAGTGGGCAGAAAAGTAGTGGCCAGTAGGCAGTAGGCGGACTCGAATAAATGGTGCTGCTTTATATGCTGTCATTTTCCAGGAACAGGCAAAGGGCTTGTGACACGGGCTCGGAATTCTCTGAGAATATCTCGTCCGCATACTGTCTACTGCCTGCTGCATACTAACTTCCGATGCCAACCGCTTCCCGCCAGACCCGGATCAGCAATACCCTTGGCCTGCATGCGCGCCCGGCAATGCAGTTCGTTGATCTGGCAAGCCAATTCAGTTCGCGGGTGACTGTGACCACCGGCGGTGAAGAGCCGGGCGAGGCGGATGGGAAGAGCGTGATGCAGATGATTATCCTGGCCGCCACGGAAGGAACGCCGTTGCGGATCGTGGCCGACGGCGACGACGCCGAGGCGGCCGTCGCAAAGCTTGCGGAATTAGTCGATGGGAAATTTGGTGAGGAATAGTAAGTAGTAGGCAGTGGGCAGTATGCAGTAGCCAGAAGATTTCGGGAATCTTTCTGCTCTGCTTACCCCCTGCTGCTTACCGCCTGCTGCCGAACACAATGGAAATCAAGAAGGGAATTGGCGTTTCTCCGGGAGTTGTGATCAGCACGGCCATCGTGCTGGACGCGGAGGATCTCGTCATCCCCAAACGCCTCATCACCCCCCAGCAGGCCGATGCGGAATTGCAACGGCTTGCCGACGCCGTCGCGCAGGCCGTGAACGACGTCACCACGCTGCGCGACGCGTTTGCCGCCGAAGTGGGCAAGGAAATCGGCAGCATCTTCGATTTTCATATGGGGGTCCTGAAGGACAAATCCCTTCTTTCGCAAATCTCAGCCGACATCAAAGCCCATCACACCACCGCCGAGTATTCCGTCAGCGTGATCATGCGGCGATATGCCACCACCGTCGCCGCCATCAAGGACAAATACCTGTCCGAGCGCGTCAAGGACATTCACGATGTCGAAAAGCGGCTGCTTAAGCTGCTGATCGGCCAGAAGCACGAGGATTTATCCCACCTCACGCACGACGTGGTGGTGATCGCCCATGATCTGCTTCCGTCGCAAACCGCGGCACTCAACCGCAAATTCGTGAAAGGTTTCGCCACCGACGTTGGCGGGCGCACGAGCCATACTGCCATCGTTGCCCGGGCGATGGGCATCCCGGCGGTTGTCGGACTGGGCAATATTACCGCCGAGGTCATTGGCGGGGACGTGGTTATTATCGACGGCACGCGCGGAGTGGTGATTGTCAACCCCGATGAAGAGCAATTGTCGGACTATCGCGAGACCGGCCGCAAGTATAAGGAAGGCGAGCGCGAGCGCCAGTCGCTTTCCAGCCAGCCGGCCAAGACCCTCGACGGCCATGAAGTGCTTCTCATGGCGAACATCGAATTTCCCGAAGATATCGAGGATGCCGACGCCCGCGGCGCCCAGGGCATTGGGCTTTATCGCACGGAATTCCTGTATCTTGCCAAAGAGCGCGAGCCGACCGAATCCGAGCATTACGCGGCATACGCCGAGGCGCTGCGGCGATTAAAGGGCAAGCCGCTGGTCATTCGCACTCTCGACCTCGGCGCGGATAAATATACTGTCGGCCAGAGCCATAATCTGGAGCGTAACCCGTTTCTCGGCGACCGCTCGATCCGGATGTGCCTGCATGACATTCCGATGTTCAAGCGGCAGCTTCGGGCGATCATGCGGGCGACGGTTCTGGGCGATGTGCGGATCATGTTCCCAATGATCTGCACGGTCATGGAACTTCGTCAGGCGAGGATGGTGCTGGAAGACGTGAAGGAAGAGCTCGATGAGGAGAACGTCCCGTTTCGGCGGGAAATTCCCATCGGCATGATGGTCGAGGTGCCGTCGGCGGCGTTAATGGCCGACCAGTTCGCCAAGGAAGTGAATTTCTTTTCCATCGGCACCAATGACCTGATCCAGTACACGCTGGCGGTTGACCGGACCAACGAGCGGGTGGCGGGGTTGTACTGCCCGGCTCATCCTTCGGTGCTGAAATTGATCCGGGATGTGATCCGGGCCGGAAGAAGGAATTCAATTAGTGTAAGCATGTGTGGTGAAATGGCAGGCGACCCCCTGTACACTCTGCTCCTGCTCGGGTTGGAGCTGAATATTTTCTCCATGAACGCGCCGGACGTGCCGGAAGTGAAGAAAATCATCCGCTCGACCACGATGGAACATGCCCGGCACGTTGCCAGGCGCGTGATGAGTTTCGATAGTGAACGACAGGTAATGCATTTTCTCCGCGAAGAAACGCGGAAGATCATTCCTGAGGCTTTTTGATTTCGGGAGCAGGCACCAGGCAGTAGGCAGTAGGCAGAATGAGAAAAGACGTTGAGCGATGCCCGCTCCCTTTTCTTGTCCCTTCAGCTCGCGCCTTGGTCTGTCCCACAACTTTGAGAGGGTAGCCGGTGGTACACCGGTAGTTTTCGCACGAGGAACTGAGTGACTCCCATCGCTTCTTCCCTTCTGCCTACTGCCAACTGCCTATCGCCTACTAATTAAATAATGGCAAAGGACATGCTGATTAACGTCTCCGAGGGCGAGGAATGCCGCATCGCTCTGGTGGAAGACGGGGCGCTTGAAGAGCTTTACATGGAGCGGACCAGCTCCACTTCCCACGTCGGCAACGTCTACAAGGGAAAGGTGATGAACGTCGAGCCGTCGATTCAGGCGGCGTTTGTCGATTTCGGGCTGGGCCGCAATGGCTTCCTCCACATCTCCGACCTGCTCCCCTCCTACTTTGGCCGCAAGGGCGATGACGTGCAGGAATTCGTCGGCAAGAAAATGGCGCGGCGCGACCGCCCGCCCATCCAGCGCTGCCTTCGCCGCGGCGATGAAATCGTCGTGCAGGTCATCAAGGAAGGGATCGGCACCAAAGGCCCAACCCTCAGCGCCTATCTCTCCATCTCCGGCAAAATGTTGGTCATGATGCCCGGCGTAAATGGCCGCGGCGTCAGCCGAAAGATCGAAGACGAGGACGAGCGCCGCCGGCTCAAGCAGATTCTCGACCAGCTCGACCCGCCGGACGACTGCGGGTTCATCATCCGCACCGAAAGCGTCGGCAAGAGCAAGGCCGAGATCGAGCGAGATTTGAAATACCTTGCCCGGCTTTGGGAACAGATCAAGAAAAAGCGCGATGGCCAGCCTTCGCCGGTCGAGCTTTACACCGAGGGAGATCTGGTCACGCGCACCGTGCGCGATGTTTTCTCCAGCGACGTGGAGCGGATCATCATCGACAACGAGCAGGTGGCCGACCGCGTCAGCGATGTAATCAAGCTCTCCAACCCGCGCGCCAAGAACAAAGTCGAGCTGTATGAAGGCCCGCTCCCGCTGTTTCACAAGTACGGCATCGAGCGCGAAATCGAGCAGATGTACAGCCGGCACGTGCCGCTCAAGAGCGGCGGCTCGCTGGTGATTGATTCGACCGAGGCGATCGTGGCGATCGACGTGAACAGCGGAAAATTCCGCGATCACAGCGATGCCGAGACGACGGCATTCAAAATTGACATGGAAGCCGCCGATGAGATCTGCCGGCAGCTTAAACTTCGCGATTTGGGCGGCGTGATCATCGTCGATTTCATCGACCTGCGTTACGAGCGCCATCGCCGGGAGCTGGAAGAACGCCTGGAGCACAACCTCAAGCACGACCGCGCCAAGACCAAGGTCCTGCACATGAGCCAGTTCGGCATCATCGAGATGACCCGCCAGCGCATGCGGCCATCCCTGAAGCGCAGCGTCTACTTCGACTGTCCGCATTGCAAAGGCGCCGGCCTGGTCAAGACGCCGGAGAGCATGAGCCTGGACGTCATGCGCCGCCTGGCGATCGGCATTCATGATGCCCGCGTGGTGCGCGTCGAGCTTTCGGTCAATCCGGATGTGTCTTTCTATCTCCTCAACAAGAAACGGCAATCGCTCGCCCGGCTGGAATACGACACCAACCGGCGAATCCTGATTCATTCCGACGCCAAGCTGGGCCTGGACGAGATGCGGCTGGAATTATTCGACAATCGCGACGGCGTTGTGATCGTTCCCGAGCTTTCGTCGCTGCAGCAGGTGCCGCACAAGACGCAGCTCAACACGCGGCCGGCTACGGCGCAGGCGCAGCAGCGCGGCGGGCGCTCGACGGGCGGGCGGCCGGACGATCGGCAGAAAAAAGATCAGCGGCCCGGGCAGCGTCCCGGCCAGCAGCAGCGGCATCGTCCCGAAGAGCCGGAGCGCGAGGAATTCGATCGCGATATGGAGGCGATCGAGGATCGCGCCGACGAATTCGACCGTGACGATTCGCGACAAGGCGGCAGGCCGGACGCCGAGCCTTCGCGCGGGCCGCGCAGGCCGGAAATGGATGCGCCCGGCGGGCGTAACGCCGATCGGGGCCAGCGGCCTGCCGCCTTTCATGGGAACAATGGCGCGCCGCGAAACGAGCAGGATGGGGCGGCACAGGAAGGCGAAGGAGGCAAACGCCGCCGGCGCCGGCGGCGACGCCGCGGGCGCGGGCGGGGCGGACCGGGCGAATTCCAGGAAGGCCAGCGCCCGGCAGCCGGCGCGGGCGGCGATTTCGAACGCACCGAAGGCCCCGGCGGCGAGGAATTCGAAGAGCGCGATTCGGCCGATGCACAACGTCCCTATGCCGACGCTGACCGCGGCTACGATGACGCCGACCGCGAAAGCGGCCAGCGCGACGAGCGCGGCGAGTTGGAGCATCGTGACGAGCGTGACGAGCACGGCGAAGAATCAGGCCGGTTTGACGAGCGCGAAACACACGTTTCTGAATACGCCGACCGCGATGCCGGCGAGCAGCGGCCGCAGCGCGACGACATGGCCGGGCGTGGCGATCATTTGGAGCCACCGCCGCTGAGCGAACATGCCGACGAGGACGAGGAACGCGTAGAGCGTGAAGACCGCCTGCGCGATGACAGGATGGAGCGCGAGGCCTTCGATGAAATCGAAGACCGAAAGGACCGCGAGGCAATCGAGCAGCACAAGCGCGGCCCCGCCGGCCCAGTTGAGCACGCGGCCGAAGACGTGTCGGCCATGGATGAGAAAGCGGTCGAAGCCGGTGAGCGCCATGCGCTATTCGGCGACAGCGATTCGTCCGCCGAGCCGCAAGGCGAATCCGCCGACGTTACGGAACAAGCCGACACTTCCCGGCCGAAAAAAGGCAAGGGGCGCGGCGCCTCCGCGCGTGGCGGCAAGAAAAAGCCGCCGGCAAAATCTACCCGTGCCAAGGCCGAAACGCCCAAGGCAAAGAGCGAGCCCAAGCCCAAGGCCGCCCGCGCGCCGCGCGGCGGGAAGTCGTCTGGCGGCAGGAAAAAAACCGCCCCTCAAGCCGCCGCGGCTAATATCCAATCGGCAGCGGCACCGGATTCGCCAGTCGTCCGCACCGGCTCGTCCGACCGCCATCTTGCCGACGAGGAACCGGTCCTTCACGAGCCGGTGCGCCGGCCGAGAAGCCATCGTGATCTGGATCAGATTCCAGATGATTACGACGATTAGCCGTTCGTGCGGCTCGCGCTTCGGCTCCAACTGAAATGGGGCGATGATGCCTGTGCTATTCGATGTACTGGAATCCCGCCTCTGTTTCAGTTCGGGTCAGCTCGATCCGACCTTCGGTGCCGGTGGCGTCGCTTTGTCGCCGCTGACGGTGTTTCCCAACGGCAGCATTCATGGCATGGCAGTTCAATCGGATGGGAAAATTATTGCCGCTGGCGATATAGGCACCGGCGCGGGTAGTGTCGTCGGCGGCGGCCCGGCTGGCGAAGAAGCCGAAATTGCTCGCTTCAACTCCGACTGCACCCTCGATACCTCGTTCGGCAACGCGGGGCGTGTTCTGTTGCCGATCGCGAATTACAACACCATTTTCAACGCAACGGTTTTGGAACCGGACGGCAGCATCCTGCTCGCCGGTAACGTTGAAGCGCCAAATAACCCGAATAGCCAAATTTTGCTCGCACGGTATAACGCCGACGGTTCTCCGGATACCGCGTTCGGCATAAATGGGGTCGTCGAAGACGCAGTCGGCCAATCCAGCGAAGCCGATGCGATGGCGGTTGCGACCAGCGGAGCGATCATCATCGCTGGCGCTTCGACCGACGACATTCTCGTCGCAAGGTACACGCCGTCGGGCCAACTCGATCCGTCATTTGGGACAGATGGCGTTAGGATCCAATCCTTTGTGGCGAATTATCTCGCGATTTACGGTGTGGCAATCCAACAAAGCGGCAACATTCTCGTTGGCGTCAATCCGGATTCGCAAGGCGATAGCGACACGGACGGTTCGCTCGCCGAATTCACTTCTGGCGGTGTACTGGACACTCGCTACGGGAAATCAGGCTTTTCGGAGTTTGGCGGCTATCAATTCACTTTCACTTGCATGGCGCTCCAGCGTAATGGATCGGTCGTCCTCAGCGGCACAACAAGTGCGGTCGGTGGCGCAATGGTTGTCGCTGGAGTCCTCCCCGACGGAAGGCCGGATTCTTCATACGGTCCCACGGGATGGAAATCGCTCGTATCAAACGGATCAGCCTCGGCGATCAAGGCGTTGCCCGACGGCAAGACCGTAATCGCTGGATTTTCCGCGACAAAGCTGGGAAATCAATTCGTTGTCGTCCGCCTGAACTCCTCCGGCAGTTTTGATCCCTCGTTCGCCAGAGGGGGGATCTTAAAATCCGATCCCGGCGAGGACGATGAACTGTCCGCCGTTGCCGTCGAACCTGATGGGAGAATCATTGCTGGCGGAACCTTCTCAATCGCCTTCAATCCCGCCGACCTGCCGTTTCCATACCTGGGAGAGACCGGCGTAATCGTTCGATACACGGCCGGCGGGGAATACGATCGTTCATTCGGCGCTGGCGGCGAAACAGGCGCCGGCATGGTGGATGTCAAAGCCTCCATGGCGCAAGTCGCCCTCCAGAGCGACGGGAAGATACTTGTCGCCGAAAATGGCCCGTCGCTGGCGCGATACCTTTCCGATGGTTCGCTCGACGCGACATTCGGCCACGATGGCCAGGTCTTTGCCAGATAGCCGCGCGCGTTTCAGAAGGTCAGCTCCCGGATCATCGTATTGCCAACTGGCAACATCCTCGTTGCCGCCAGCGCTGTCGCGGGGAAAGTCACTGTTGACGAATTCACGAGCACGGGCGCGGCAGCAACAAACTTTGGCCGCCGAGGCATCGCCGCGCCGGTCCAGGGAAGCGGATGGAACTTTGTGGATATCGGTGTCCAACCAAACGGCGATATCATCCTGGATTTCAGCGATTCCCAAACATCCTCATTGAAATTGATTCGATTGTCGCCGAACGGCCACGCCGACCGGACGTTCGGCAACCGTGGCATCATCACTGCATTCGCGGGACTCGGGTACGACTATGCGATGTCACCGCTCGTCGAATCCGACGGCGAATTGGTGGTCGGAACGGACGAGGGGACGCAACTTCAACTCGCGCGTTTCAGCGTGAATGGCCAGCCGGACGAAGCTTTCGGACGATCGGGCATTGCCGATTCGTCCATCGACCCGGTGGATGATCCGACGGCTGCGCTGATATCGTTGTCGGAGGAGCCTACCGGGCAAATCGATGTAATTTTCGAGAGCGCTTTGGCTATGTATCATTTCGACCGGGCCAGTTTTGACCCGAACGGAAATTCGCTGGGTCAGATTGCATCTTCTGTCGCAACCGCCGATGCACCGCAGGATATCATATTGCCGACCGGCGATGGCGGCTTTATTGCCAGCGTGGTTGAAGATTCGGACACGGCTGTCGCACTAATCCGTTACCGCGCCGACGGAACCCAAGACGTCACCTTCGATACCACTGATCTCGCCGGCCAGTCCACATTGATCGACGCCACCTCACTCGCGTTCGACGCGAGCGGGAACATTCTCATCGCGTCCCCGTCGAGTATCGGCCGCGTGATGGGCGGGTGACGGACGAAAGGTTGATCGTGCTGCTCAAACCCGGGCAGACGGCGTCAGGCTCTGTCGGTGCGAGATTAGATTCCGCTGCCTTCTCTGCTGCGCCCCGTTGTTGGCGGCCGGGAAACGGGCTGGACCAGGTTCGGGCGCGATCAGGGCTCAGCGATCCACCTCTTCGCCTCCTCCATCTCCTCCGACGTGAAGTAACGGATCGTGGCGGTCGTGAAGGGCTTGCAAAAGACCGCCATCCATTTTTCCCAGGTCGTTTCCCCGACGATCGCGAGGCGCTCCATGTGATTGAAGTGTTTCAAATCAAATTTTGCGTCCTGCCACAGCGCCCCGGCGTCCCAGCCGTGAAAGCGATGCATATGCACGAGTATTCGCACTTTTTTGTTTGCGGAGATCGCCCGCTCGACGCGTGGAACGAAATGGTCGTAGTCGCTCTTGTGTAGTTTTCCGGTCATTTCCACATGCATCACTTTGCCGTCACCTTCGCTGATGACGCGAATGCCGTCGGTGAGTTCTCCGGGCGGATGGGGTGCTTGTTCGGGATCGGACGGATTGAGAGTACTGGGTGTCATAAAGGCTCCTTTCGGTGAAACGCCGCAAGAGGCGGGCTCGTTTTCAGATGGTGATTCTCATGGGAAATTATTCGGAGCCAATCGAATCAAGTCAATGAAAACCGAATGATCTTGCGCGATCATGCGCCTTTGCAAACAAGACCGTCATTCTGAGGCTGAGGTAATCCGAAGAATCTTGCCCATCCGCTGCAAGGCGCAGATGCTTCGGAGTACCTCAGCTCAGCATGACCATGGCGCGGAATCGCGCAAGGTCATTGGAGTTGTTGCACACTGACTTTCACCTTGCAGGAGGATCACCCATCCCGCCCTCATATCATGGTTTCCCTTTGGAATATAAAAAGTCGTGATAGGCATTGCTGATATCGCGCCGGCTGATGATGCCGATCAGGGTGCCGCTCTCGCCAGATTTGACCACCGGCAGCGCTTCCAACTGGGTGTTTCTCAGCTTGCGCAGCGCCACAGCCATGCTGTCCTCGGCGGTGATCGTCTGGAATTTTTCCAGGCACAAATCCTGCGCCACCACCAGCCCGGATGCCACTATCGGCACGCCCAGAACAAAACGAATGTCGTCCAGGTCGATCACGCCATAAAGGGAGCCGTCCTTTTCCAAAACGGGGAAGATCGGCTGCTGTGCCGCCGCCACCGTCTGCAGCACGTCGGCCAGCGGCGTGTCGCGATGGAAGCTCAGGATGTCGGCCTCCTCCTTCACGCATTGCTCGACGTGGATTCGCTCCAGAACGTCGAAGAAATATTCGCCGGCGTGCGCGCCGGAATCGACACGGGCGTTTACCTGCTTTTCATAAATGGAAATGGATCGCGGCGTGGCGAGAAAAGCAATCGCATTGGTCAGCATCGCCGGTACCAGCAGGCCATACCCCGACGTCATTTCCGAAACCATGACCAGCGACGACACCGGCACCTTCGCCACCCCGGCAAAGAATCCCGCCATGCCCACGAGAACAAAGGCCGCCGGCTGGGTGATGATGTTGGGGGCGAAGTGATGGAAGATTCGGCCCGAAACCCATCCCAGCAATCCGCCGATCACCATCGATGGCGCGAACACGCCGCCCGATCCGCCCGAGCCGATGGTGAATCCGGTCGAAACCATCTTTGCGAAGATGAGAATGATGGCGATGTGCAGGGGGAGGTTGCCGTTGATGGCCAGTTGCACCCATCCATAGCCCATGCCGAGCACCTGATGGAAGAACAGAGCCATGATGCCCAGCGCCAATCCGCCGATGGCGGGCTTGAAATGATTGGGGATGGGAATGCGGCGAAAGAAATCGCGCATGCCGTAAAAGATTTTGACGTAGAGCGACCCGACGATGACGCAAAGTACGCCGAGGATGACATAGAAGGGGAGTTCCAGCGGATGGACGTACTGGAGTGAGGGAATGTCGAAGATCGGTCCCCATACGCCGGTGATTCCCGAGTAAACCGAATAGGCGATGATGGCGGCGGCAAAGGCAGGAACCAGGGCGGCGGATTCGAACTCGGCATCGCGATAAAGCACCTCGACGGCGAACAACGCCCCACCCAGCGGCGCGCGGAAGATCGCCCCGATTCCCGCGCCCGCGCCCGCCAGCACGAGCAGCCGCCGATCGCGATCGCTGGTTTTCAGCCACCCGGCAAGGCTGGAGGCGAACCCCGCGCCGATTTGCGCAATCGGGCCTTCGCGGCCCGCCGAACCCCCGGTGCCGATCGTCAGCACCGATGCAATGGTCTTCACGAACGGCACGCGCGCGCGAATCACGCCCCGATTGCGGTGAAACGCGCCGATCACCGAATCTGTTCCGTGCCCCTCGGCTTCGGGCGCGAGGGAGTAGATCAAAATACCGGAGATCAACCCGCCGATCGCCGGCGCCAGAAAGAGAAACCAGTATCTACCCGGCGGGTGGGCGATCGCCGCGCCTCCTTCGGCGCCGGCGCTGGGCATCACGTAATCCGCCCCTTTGACCAGAACGGTATGATTTACCTCGTCCATGAGGAAGGCGAATACCACGGCGCCCAATCCCGCCACGATTCCCACCAGGATGCTCAAAGTAACCACATGACCGGTATGCACTTTCATCCAGTGCAACAAGCGTCCGGGCCACTTTTTGATCATCTTGCCCCGCGAATCCGGAGACGACTTGGCAATTGCAGTTGATTCACCCATGCCGGGGATTGTAACGGCATATAATTATATCGGTACCTAAAAAGGAACGGTCAGCTCGCGCGGAGGTCCCAATGACGCGGATCATGGCCTTGATCGACTTTTCGCAGGTTACGCCCGCCGTGGTACGAATGGCCCGCGACATGGCTCGTGCCTTCGCGGCGGAATTGCTGCTGGTGCATGTCGTCGAGTCAGAATGCGAACCGATGGAGAAGGGTCCTGAGGACCTTGCTCCGGCGGCCGTCGCCAACCGCTGCCACAAACGCGAAATGGAAATCATCAGCGTCGCCCTCAAGAAAGAGGGCGTCAATGCCAGCGTGCGGATTCTCGAAGCTATTTCTCCGGGCCAGACCATCGTCGGCAAGATACTCCACGAAATCGGCGAGGTTAAGCCGCAGGTCGTGGTCATCGGCTCGCACGGACATGGCCGCCTGCACCAACTGGTGGCCGGCAGCGTGTCGGACACCATTATGCGCAAGGCCTGCTGCCCTGTGCTGCTCGTGCCAAGCCGAATGGTGGAAACGGGCAGACCGAAGCCTAATCCCTAGAGCTCCAAAAAACGGATTGAACGCCAAGACGCCAAGTTCGGAAAATCCGAGAGAGAAAAAAATCGATTGCATTCTTGGCGGCTTTTCCTTGGCGTCCCTGGCGTCTTGGCGTTGACTTTCAGCATTTGTTGGAATGAGCTGACCCATGCTCCTTGGGGACGCGGTCGATTTGCCACAATCGCCACAATCGCAGCGCCCATATCCGATCGACCTGCTGAAATGATCGGCGGTACTGCCTCTTTTGCAATCGCCACTTCCCCGCGACTGCTTAATTTGTATACTTCCCCCGCCTTGCTCCATAACCGACTGCCGATGGAAAACCAGAGAATGATCGTGGCTGAGGCAGGAACTGCGTTTTCCATTGGCAGGGAGCTTTTTTCACACAGTCCCCCGGCGTGAACTCACGCCGGGGTGGAGGAACCAACGATGCCCCGCGCCTTTGCCGCGTCCAATAGGACGCTGGCGTTCGTGTTATTGTGTCTGCTGCTTGTGTGCGTTTCCCCCGCGTCGCTGCGCGCGGCCGAGCCGATCAAAATCTACCCGACAACCGACATCAACTCCGGCGACACCGCCTGGATGCTAACCAGCGCCGCCCTGGTGCTCATGATGACCGGCCCGGGTTTGGCGCTGTTCTATTCCGGCCTGGTTCGCCGCAAGAATGTGCTCGGCACCATGATGCAGAGCTTCATTCTCATGGCCGTCGTCAGCGTGCTCTGGGCCATCGTCGGCTATAGCCTGGCATTCGACGTCGGCAACCCATTCATTGGCGGCTTGCACTTTGCGTTTCTCAGAGGTGTCGGCCCTGGGCCGTGCGACTACGCGCCAACCATTCCTCACACAACATGGATGGCCTATCAGATGATGTTTGCCATCATCACGCCGGCCCTCATCTGCGGCGCATATGCCGAGCGAATGAAATTCAGCTCGATGCTGATTTTCTCTTCGCTCTGGCTCCTGGTGGTCTATTGCCCGATGGCGCACATGGTATGGGGAAAAGGCGGCTTATTTAACGTCGGCGTGGGCGATGCGCCGCAGGGCCGATTCGCGGCACTGGACTTTGCCGGGGGCACGGTGGTGCATATCAGCTCGGGCGTGTCGGCGTTGATCTGCGCGCTGGTGCTGGGAAAACGCCGGGGATATGGCCGGGTGCCCATGCCGCCGCACAGCGTGGTGCTTTCGGTCATCGGGGCGGCATTGCTCTGGGTCGGGTGGTTCGGATTCAACGGCGGCAGTGCTCTGGCCGCCAATGGGCTTGCCAGCAGCGCCTTCATCGCCACGCACTTTGCCGCCGCGGCGGCAACGCTGGGGTGGATGTTCGTCGAATGGATCAAGACCGGCAAGCCAACGGTGCTTGGCGCAATCTCCGGCGCGGTGGCGGGGCTGGTGGTAATCACGCCCGCCAGCGGATTCACCACGCCGATGTATGCCATCATCATGGGTTTCATCGGCGGGGCCGCCTGCTTCTTCAGCGCCACCACCCTCAAGCACATGTTCGGCTTCGACGATGCCCTCGACGCCTTCGGCGTGCATGGCGTCGGCGGGACCATCGGCGCCCTTCTCACCGGCGTCTTCTCCGTCGCCGCCATCAACACCACCATCAATAACAACAAAGGCATCGGCGGAGTGGTCGAAGGAAACTACCACCAGCTTCTCAGCCAGTTTCTGGCCGTCCTGCTCACCTATGGCATCGCCATCGTCGGGTCGTTCATCCTCATTCACGTCACGCGCATCCTCACCAAAGGCCTGCGTTTGTCGGAATCAGACGAATACGATGGCATGGACCTCACCCAGCACGGAGAAAGCGGCTACAACTTCGAGGAAGCCTTCCCGGCAACGATGATCGAAGATGCGGGGCCGACGTTGTTGCATCATGGGCATTAGGGAGGGGAGTGGGCAGTAAGCAGAGAAGAAAATCGAAAGACGCCGGGTTCTCCGCGAGAAAAGCCCGGGTCTTCGGAGTACCTCAGACCCGGCGTCTTTCGATTTTTGTCTGAAGATGACCGACTGAGAATAGAAGGCCCGTCTCTTACCCACTTATTTTCGTCCGCCTTCTAACCACGTCCTGCTGAGTTCTGATTTCTGATGTTCGACTACCCACTGTCTACTACCCACTGCATACTACCTACTGCCTACCGCCTACTTCTTTTCCGCCCACCCACTGCCCACCGCCGCCGTTTCATGGTAGACTTTCGCCACCTGTTGGAGGCTGAGCATGCCGCCTCTTCCGCCGAAAATTGAATGTCCCGATTGCCGCGGGCGCGGGTCGATCCTGCTGCTGGTGCGAACGGTGCCTTGCACCCGCTGTTCCGGCAAAGGCGTTCTGCCGGCCTCGGTTTTGGACATTCCCATTGGCAATCTCGAGATCAGCCTGCGCGCCAAAACCGTCCTTCGCCAGCTCAAGGCCGTGACGCTGCGTGAAGTCGTCAAGCTCACCGAGCGCGAGCTGCGGGCTCATAAGGAAATGAACGAGCTGACAATGGCCGAGGTGAAAAAAGCGCTGGCGGAGCTGGGCCTGTCACTTCGGCCCAGCGAACCTGCCAAGGCGGGCAAGCCCTAATTAAGTTCTGAGCCGCCATGACTGTCGTTCTGCCTCAACTGCCTCGGATGTTTTGGCTGCCCGTGGGGCTATATCTCGGTGCAATTGCGATCTTCATTAAAGGATTGATTGGCTCGCGCGTCGGCGTGCATCAAGTCTGCGCACGATGCAAGTACAATCTGTCAGGCAGGCCGCCAACCAGCCAAAAGTGTCCCGAATGCGGAAACGATTTGACACAAAAGCGCCCCGTTCGCTTCGGAGATCAACGCCGCCAGCCGCGCATTTTGATCCTCGCAACCGTGCTTTTATTTGGGGCGATCATGCTGCTGGTCTCTCTTGGCGGCAGCCAAAGCGGCTTGCATATCCCGCCAATCACATGTGCAGTTGCTCCCCGCGAAGATCCCAAACCGACAGGCTGGCTTTTGGAGCACGCAACTGGATCAAAGAGTGATTCTTTCGCGTATCGCGACCAACTTGTAGAGCGATTATCGCAGGGACAACTTACTGACGGCGAGGCGAAAACCCTGGCCAATAACCTTTTGGCGGCGCCCGGCGTTTCCTACCCGGCCGTTTGGGCGCAGGCTGTGGAGATTTTCCGTGGCCGCGGGATGGTTTCTGACAACCAGTGGGAACAATTCTGGGAACAACATACGGTTGTCGATTGCGAGATCCGCGCCGGCAACTGGAGGTCGAAGCCTATTCCAATTCGAATCACCGTTCGCGATGCCTTGTTCAGCAACGGGTCAAATCATCGGCTGCCGTGGAAGGTGGTATGCGAAAGTGTGGAAATCAATTCCACGAAATGGACCATTCCCAACGGCATCGAATTCAACACTTCCTCAAGTATTCGATTAGACAAGGAACTGCGGCTGCCACCCGAACTTCTCAAACAATTGCATGTTGGCGATCAAGACATGGCGATCGAATTCAGTGCTCAAGCCTCCGATGCGCCCACCCATCATATCCGCAGGAAGCTTCACAAGAATTTGCACATCGTTGAAGACAGTGAGCCACCGGCCGAATGATCAAGGCGGAGGGAAAGCTGCCTGATCCAATCAACTATCAACGCAAACTAGCTGCGAAGGCGGCAGGGCGTGCCCCACTGGGGTGTGGGCGCGTCTGTGCGCCGCATGGGGGATCCCCGCCGCCCAGCACCTCTCACAAGCCGGAGGGAAGAAGTCCGGCCTGGTGGTCCTTTGATGTCGAGTCGGATTGCTTTTCTTTGCGGCGGGCGGCGCGATCGAGATACCAGCGTCCTGCCAGCATCGCATCCACGCCCAAAACCGCGCCGGTAATCCACCAGGCGCGATGCGAGGGATGATCCGAAACCGTCGCGATCGGCGAAAGCGAAGCCGACTCGCGCGCGAAATCGGCCATCGCGTCGGAGAACGTCGCGACCGGGTCGAAATTTGCGAAGCGGTAAATAATATTGGCCGGCAGCGCCATCGTCGGGGCCACGATCTGCGACGCCAGGGCCGCCGCCGAATGCGCCAGCGACGCAGGCGCAGGATTTGAGATCGCCGCCATCGAGCCGGCTTTGGCGGCAAGCGCCGATGCAGGGCCAGCGGCTTTGGCATCGCCGTGACCGCTCAGCCACGACACCAGCGCTCCATCCACCTGCCCGAGCCACACCGCCGCGGTTGCCGACGCCAGAGCGGCCACAGGCTGAGGCGCGCTCAAATCATCCAGGCGAACCGGACCGGCGCGAACCGCGACCGCCGCGACATCATGATGAATCAGCGTGTCATTAAAGACCGTTGGCAGCGCGGCCGGAGCCGGGGCTGGCGCCTGGGCAACGGTGCCCGGCTGCGAAGACGGCGGGGGCGCAACTTGCGATTGAGACGGCGACGAAACCGGCTGCCCCTGCTGAACATCCTTCGGCCCCTGCTGCGTTGGATGCTGAAGCTGCACGCTGATCGAGCCGGTTTGGGACGTCGATGTGGTCGACGTTGTCGTTGTTGGCTTGCTGGTGAGCACCGTGGCGGTGCCCGGCCCATTCTCCGTGCCCAATCCAGTCGCCAAGTCATAGCCGATGTCAGTTTCCTGCGAAAAACGCCCGAATCGCGAGAAGCCGTACGACAGCGATGTCACATCGTGAAAGACAACAGCATATGTCGACCCGTTTGCAGCCGGGGCATACAGTGCCGGCAAAGTCTGGCTTGGCCCGTCGAGCGTTCCCAGCTTGTCGGCAACGCGCGTCTGGTCGCAAATGGCAACCAATCCGGCCCATTGCGGCGCGCCGGCGCTGGTGCCGCCATATTCCGCCCAACCGCTGCTTCCATAATATGGCACCGAATCGTAGACGGCGTATCCGGTTGCCGGATTGGCGTCGGTGGAAACATCCGGCACCGTTCGCGCGCCGCTGCTTTGCACATCGCGCTGGAAGGCGGGCTCGCGCTCATACGCACTGTATCCGCCGGTGCTGTCTGACCAGGGCGATTGGGTGCCATACAGGCCGCTGGAACTGGCGACGGTCAGAGTCGTGCCGCCGACGGAAAGCACGTTGGGCGAGCTGGCGGGCCATTCCACGCCATAGCGCGAGCCTTCGTCGCCCGAGGCGGCGATAAAAGTCACGCCGTTATGGCCGGCGGGGGTGGTGAAGGTGCTGTCGTCCTGGGTTTGTCCATAAAACTCGCTGCCACCCCAGCTCATGGAAACCACCGAAACGCCAGTGGCATTTCGCGCATAATTCACCGCCGCCAGAAGGTTCGTCAACGTCGCACTATTGGCCTCGACCAGCAAAATATTTGCCCCCGGCGCGATGGCATGCGTCCATTCCACGTCGAGCGAGATTTCCCCGGCCCAGCCCGCATCAGTGGCAATGCCCGCCGTCGACCCGCCGCTCTGGCCGACCACCTTAAAGCTTGGTGGGGCCGTCAGCCCAAAATGCGAATCAAAAACACCCAAGTCAGAGACGATATTCGGATCGTTATACGCATCGACGATGGCAATCGTCTGCCCCGCCCCCGTGCCACTCACCTGATTCAGCCCATAAGCCGTGCGGATCTGCGAAGGCGTAAAACCGGCAACGGTTGTGGCGCTGGAAGCGGCAGGCTGAAGCGTGGCATCGGGCACGGCAATGCCGCAGGCGCTTGCCGATAGCATGCACCGCGATTCCAGCGGCTCGGGAATGCCGCTGAACCGGCGATGGGTGCGAACATCCTGTTGGGGTCGTTTCTTCCCTGCGTTCATCACGAGGTTCCTCACCAATTGGGTCATTCTTCCACCCGGAAAACAGACACTCCAGATTACGATTCGTTAACTGAATCGTCGATGAGAGCCGCTAAAAAGAGGGTTGCGAGCCCGGCACCCCTTCCGCCGGATTACCCAACGGATCGTGCCGGTTTACGTCTTCTGCGCCCAGCCGTTTTTCCAGGATTTCCTTATATTTTTTCCGCTGCGTTTCGTTCAGCATGCCCTCGGTGTCGCGCACCGCACGATCAAACGCCGCCTCGCGACGGCCCTTCATCGCCGCCACTAAATCCTGGTAATCTCGGTCAACCTTATTGTATTCGTCGACCTTGTCCGCCGGAATCAATGCGCGGATTGCGTCATCCCGCTTCTGCTTTGCCGCCTCGCTTTTCTTGAGGCTCTCCACCGATAAATCCCGCACGCCTTCCCAAATCTTCTGCATCTTGGCGCTCTGTTCGGACGTCAAATCCAATTCCTTCGCCAGCGGCGAATCGCCTCCATTCACCGTCGGCGTCACATCCGCCGCATGCGGCAGGCGCGACGCCAAAATGCCCGCCGCCATTCCCGCGCCCAGCGTCAGCACGAACACGCCAACCACGATCATCTTCGCCCGGCCGCCATTCATGAATCTCAACTCCTACTTCAAGCCCTTAATCATCCAGTCGACCGCAACATCCGTATCATTGGCAATATTCGACGGCAGCTTCAGCCTCCCGCCACTGGCAAGCGTCTCCCATTCCTTCTCCGGAGCAACATTCTGCACCATCGGCGTCGACCCGCCCGTATGCGAAGGCACCTCCGTCAGCCACGCCCCGGCTATCACGAACACCGACGCCGCCACCGCTATCAACGTCTTGGCCAGCGGGAATATTTCCCGCTGTTTGGCCGCCGCGGCATCCGCCGTCGCATGCAGTCGGGCCATGCCCATCTGCGACATGCGCCCGCCGTTGGCTCCGTGCAAAAGCCTCGAGACGGCGGCGATTCCCGCCAGCACTTCCGTGCATTCGGGGCAGCCGGCCAGATGCTCCTCCACTTGCCGCGACATGTCGGCGTCAAGCTCCCTGTCGTGGAAGGCACTGAGGCGAGATTGATAATCACATGGGGTCATGACCCACCTTGGCGAGGCTATTACTTGCGGCCTCATGGTTCGTATCCTTGCAAACGCCGGCGCATCTCCGCGCGGGCGCGGTGCAGTCGGGACTCTACTGTTCCCTGCGGAATGCCAAGCGCCTCGGCGATCTCGCCGTAGCTCAGCCCCTGCATTTCCCGGAGCACCAATACCTGGCGGTGTTCCTCGCTTACCAGCTTGAGGATCGCCGCCACATCTATCTTTTGGTCCACTGCCGTTGCCGTCGATGAAACCGACAGGCCCGCATCGCTTCCGGGCCGGGCCTGGGCATCCTCCAGCGTGGCGGCATTCCTCGAACGCCTCGACTTGTTCCACGCCCGCGCCGCCTGCCGGGTTAAAATCCGGCTCAGCCAGGTCTTCACCGACGACTTGCCGTTAAACTTCCCAAGTCCTGCAAACGCCCCGATAAACGTCTCCTGCACAATATCTTCCGCATCAGCGGCGGTTTTGGACAGATAAGAGGCCAGGCGAAACAGGTGGGCGCTATGCCGATCCACCAGCTCATGAAACGCCGATGCGTCTCCGCCGACAGCAGCCGTCACTAACTCCGAATCGTTACGTTCCACACCCGAAAGTCTCCGCCGGAGTTTTTGAAAGTCTCCTAAAAACGTCGTTATCCATTCACATTGTTACGAGCCGGGGAAGAATCCTTCCACTGCCCGCCGGAATTTTTCCCCCCGCGCCCCATCGCGCCCCATTGCGCAACACTTTTGCGCAACATCCCGGTGTTGCGCCGACCCATGTCCCGATATGTCCCATTTTTCGCGATTTTGACCGGAATTGGGACATTCCGATTCGTTGAAATCATCGCAAGCCAATATGGAAAATATACTTACGCCAGTCCAGCCCCATCGCCCGCGCCGCTCCGGTTGAGACAATGCGAGACATTTTTGGGACAAAAAATGTCCCATTCCTGCCGACGGGAACACTGGGTGGGGCGGCTGCCGATGGCAGCGGCTCGGATCCGGGATTCCGAGCGGTGAAATCGCCCCTCCGGCCCATCCCTGCCATCGCGCGAAGGATTCGTCAGTCGATGCTTGGGCATGCCAGGGAAATCCCAAGTGCCGCCGCCATCGGCCCTTGACACCACAGCGAATACTCATCTTTGTCGCCGTTGACATGCGCTGGCGGCGTTGCGACCATATTGTTAGCCAGGCGGGAGCACGGGGATAATCGATTAAAAACGCACCCGTCCCGTTTCCCGGCCGTTTAATCGACTCAGGGTTCAATATTATGCGTCGAACTATCGAAACTCATGTCGCGGGGCTTCCGATTTTTCTACGAGCACGCGATCACCTAATCGCATTGCTATCGGTCGCACTCCTGTGTGTTCTGGACGGTTGCATGGGACCGCCTGGCCCCAATTGGTACGTCGAGGCGCCGCCTGAAACCGCCGTGCCTGCGACGAAACCGGCCGTCGATCCCTTTGCCGACTACGTCTTCCTGATGAATCCTGATCAACTCTCGATCTTCCTCGCAGAAGTGGATTGTCTTAGATTCGGCGAGGACCTCCAGACTGTTTTGCATATGCTCGGCGAGCCGTATCAAGCCTATCGGGCCGATGCCAAAGAACTGCTGCCAGATTTGCATGGCCACACGGTTTTGAATTATCTGATTGCAAGGCACCCCAAATATCCGGATTTGGTATTGCAGGTCGATTTCGGTTTTGACTCCTTTGGACGTCTTGAGAGCGTCGTCCCTCATCCGTTGCACAAGTATCCTCCGATTCGATCCCGGGAAACGACCCATATATCCGACGGATTGGGCATCGCCCCGAATTTAATATCGCTAATCTTTTCCGGAGACCCGCTTCCTTCCTCGGTATATCTTGATAGTTTGCGGAAGGATAAGCGGCAACCATGACTTGAAGGACCCCAAGCTCAAGGGTGGAGGACCCCATTACGTGATCGACGCACGTTCTGGAGACATTGTGTCCAAGCGCTATGAGCAATAACGGCGAGCCGCCCTTGGAGAAAATATCTCGCCCTTTATTCGCCAGCACACGATGCCGAAACTTGTCGTGATAATTCTCCTGATCTGCGAGATCGCATTGAATTCCTACGAGGGAGAGTCACCCAATGCTCATTACGGCTAATTTCCGAAAGCGCCGCCGCGCATTTCCACTGCTGCTCATCGGCCTCTTGTGTCTCTCCCTGTGCAGCGGGTGGGCGAGCGCAGGCCAGGATCCGGCCGGCCTTCGGCTTTTTGCCAATGTGGGGGGATTTGCTCATGCGCTGGCGGTTTCGCCGGATTGGAAATCCTTCGCCACGGTGAGCATCGATGGGGATGTTCGTATTTATGATGCCGACACCGGCTTTGAGCTCCGTCGGATGATGGGGCAGAGCCATATCGGGTGTGAGGCGGCCTACTCGCCGGATGGCAGGCTGCTGCTGACGACCTCGGGCGAAAAGACGTTAACCGTGTGGAACGCCGCCGACGGCAAGGAATTGCTAAAGGTTTCGCTGAAAGAGGGGACGTCGGCCGTCGCATTTGCGCCGGATGGGAAGCGCTTTGCTGTTGCGTGTTTCGATCACGCCACCCACATTTTCGACACGCGCACCGGCGCGGAGTTGGTCAAGATTCCGCAGGCGGGCATCGTGGAAGCTGCAGCGTTTTCTCCAGACGGAAATCACCTTGCCCTCGTCGGCTGGGGCGGCATGGCGCACATTTGCGATTCGGTCACGGGAAAGGTGCAACTGCTCTTGCGCGGCCACCGCTCAAGCATCAGCGGCGTTGCCTATAGCGGCGACGGCTCGCGATTGGCCACTTGCGGCGGGGAAGGCACCGCCATCATCTGGGATGCAAAAACCGGCGAGCCGCTTGTGTCCCTCAAGGGACATGAAGCCGATGCATTGTTACCAGCAGTTGGGACAGGACCGTGCGCGTGTGGGATGCCGTCACGGCAAAGCAGTTATGCACTCTGGTGATGTTCCACGATCGCACCTGGGCGGTGTTCGATGATGCGATGCGATACGACGCGGCAAACGATGGCCGCATCGAGCAACTTTATTTCATGCGCGGGAATACCCGGATTGCATTGGACCAATTCAGAAATGAGTTCTACGACCCGGGCCTGCTGGCAAAATACCTCGGGCAAAACCGCCAGCCGTTGAAGGCCGTGCCGAAATAGCGGCTGGTCCACGAGAAAATCATGGAGCCGTACGACGTTCAACCAATCGAAATCTACGAAGGGCGACGCCTGCTCGCAAGACTGCATTTTGTGGGAATTGACTTGGACGCTGGAATTTGGGCGAAATTCTCCGCCGAGCTGATCGATATTAGCGATGAGCAATTGAGGCGTTCATTGGACATGAGCGCCGATTATCCGCCGTGGACTCTCGTGATTATGGAAGAAGCGATTCCCATAACATCATTTTTGGTGACGTATCCCTCAACCGAATCCTTAATTTACCTGAAAGACTGTCGCCCCCCGCGGACCGATACCGTTTTGGGAAGGATCAACCTATGGCGAAGGATCGTCGGTAATTTTTTTGCGGTCCGCCGCTTGCGCCGTGAGATCTTGGAAGGCCGTTATTTTTATGAGCCTGCCGAATTTAATATGTTTCTCTGGCATATTGTGGAATTGGCCAATCGCAGACAGTCGGTGTGGGTAAGCGAACTGCTGGCAGATAACGCCCGCGATGCAAATGGCGAACTCCGATCTATGGTCGTGTATGCGCTGGAAAACCTCATTACCAAAGGATGGGAGGTAAATCGGCATCTTGTTATCGCGGTTTTCGAATGCGGGCTCGCAGACCCGCGCCCGGGCGTGAGCCGCTGTGCGTCAGAAGCGCTTCATCGGCTCTCATCTGCGGAAAACAAACCAGGACGGGAAAGCCAAAGCGGGACTCTTTCTGGCCCGTAAGTTCCCGAGCGGTGCCGCTTTTGCGATTCCCGCGTACCCATGCCAAAACTTGTCGTCATAATTCTCCTGATTTGCGAAATCGCGGGGTTGACCGCATTCGGCGTTTTTCCCAAGGGATTGATTTTCCATATACCGAATCACTCGACCGCTGTCTTCGCCTGGGATTTCGGGATTTTTGCATTGGAGGGTTCGAATTACAGCGGCGGCGGAATTTGGTTGATCTGGCGCCGCACGGCATTCCTGGTGTTTGGAAGTCTGCCGCTGATTTCGGGAATAGTCTTCCTGGAGGGCCGGAGGGTGATGCGAGCGCATCGAAGAAAGACCGGCCACTGTCCCCACTGCGGTTATGATATTCGAGAGAGCCGAGTCCGATGCCCCGAATGCGGATCGGATCTGGCAGAATGATATCGGCCGACGAGCGAAACTCGCGAAAAACATCTGGGCTGCCTCAATGGAAATGCAAGGCGCGAAGCCGATTCCTCGCATCTTTCTGGCCGGAGGTTAGGACCGGCGGGACGAGAGAAAACGGACCAGGAGATATCCGGATATTAGCCGTATGGGCCTTCTCCTACGCAATGTCAATGTCCGCATCACGACCGGCGCCGCAGGCGACGAAATCGATGCCGTGCGCAACGCGATTGCCGAAGCTATGACTCGTAAGGGCTGGGAATTGTGCGGTGACGACGACGAATTTGTTGATCGAACGCTCTTGATTTCCCCTCACGGCAAGGGCTGGCTGACGATTGTCGACGAGACGTTCGATCAAGAGCCGGACGCGGCTGAGGAATTCGTTGAGGCGACAAAAACCTCTTTGGCTCGCCCCACGCTGATCGCCTTGATTGAGGACATTTTCATTACGGAATTGGTCCTCGTTGATCACGACCATGCTGACACACTGGATTTGGCGAGTGTGGCCGATGGATGGAAGATTCCAGCAGAGCCGCCCTGGTCGTCGCTTTTCGTCAATAAAAAGCATAGGCCGTCGCGAGCGAAGGTTTTCAAGGACCTGGACGCGCTCGTGTGCGCTTTGGGACTTTCATTGAATTGCTGGTTGGAGCTTGCCGGCGAGTACGACGACGATGAAACTAAAAGCGGCTCATTTATCCGACTGAGAAGCAAGGGAAAGCATCGAAGAAGCGATCCTGCGACGGCAAAAACTGGCAAGACAGCCGACGTGCCGCCGACAAAGGGGACGTTGCCCATCCCAACATTCTTGTTTGGGGATCGGCGCAGCGTTTCCCGGCGGTGGAAGAAAATAATGGCAATTCTGCTGAAGACGGGGTCGTGGGATGAGGCGATGCGCGGGCAGGAATTTGTTCCCATCGAAGAAGCTCCGTTTGCGATCTTCCGCGACTCCGATCCATCGGATTCGACCACCGAGAACATCGTCAGATTGCACGTGGTGCCCGAAGCTCTATGTGGGGCCGCAACTGTCGAGCGACGACCAAAAGTGCGCGAATTGATGCTCGAGGGGATGGACCAGTTTTGGATGTCTATGACAATGCTTGGCGGCGGCCCATTTTTTCTTCCACGCGATCCCCGTCCGAGCGAACGGACCGCCGAGGCGCGCGCGATATTGAAAAAGTTTGTAAGATGGTGGGACGAACTGTGCTCGCTCCAAGGCCGTTATCATGCCGGATGGCAGCCGGAACAATGGCCTCATTGGGTACGGCGCTTGTGGCCTCTGATCGCAGAGGCCGGGATGCCGGACGAGATGTCCGACAAGATGTATGACGGATCCGCCGCCGAGGCAGGCGTGATGTTGAAATCGTGGCTGGAGCAAGTTGAAACGGATGAAACCCCGCAGAGCGGAGACACGGCGTAAGTGATAAACGGCGCAGTAAGTATGGGCAGGATTGAGCCTGCGGGAAAACCCATGGGTGCACCGCGATGGCGACTTGTAATGAAACTTGTTCGCCAGGCTGCTACCATGGGTTGCCATGAAAGGAAGCGCAACAGAACCTGAACCTGAAGCCCATGAACCGCCAGAAGATATGGCGTTTCGCGAGCAATGCCGCCGTCAGATGGCCCGCTCGCTGGAATCGCGCATGAAATACGGCTTTTGTCGGGTTTATCGTCCGATTTTGGATGATGTCGGAGTTCGGACCTTTGAGTCGACCAAAGCGTATCGGGAATGGTGCGCCAGGAATCTACCGGCATATCTGGGCTTCCAGCCGAGCGACCCATGAGCGAGCGCCTTCCTTTCAATCCGCTTCAGGCACAGGAGGTTGCCAGGGCGTTCAACGCCGCGGGGGTTGATTACCTTTTTATTGGCAAGAGCGGCGCGATTCTGCTCGGCTTTCCGGGGACGACTCAGGACGTTGATATTTTCCCGGCGAAATCGCAGGAAAACGGACGCCGGATGGTTGTCGCGCTAAGAAGTATTGGATTTGTCCTCGAAGAAGCGACTGAGGCGGAAATAGTCCGTGGCAAGGACTTTGTGCAGCTTAAGGAGGGTCCGTTCGATCTGGATTTGGTTTTCGCCCCCGATGGCATCGAAAGCTACGAGGACGCCAAACAGCGCGCCGTGCGCGAAGATATCTTTCCGGTCGCCAATCTGCGTGACATCATTGCGAGCAAGAAGGCAACTGGACGCGTCAAGGATCGCCTTGACCTGCACTTGCTGGAGCTTTTTCGGCAGGAATACGAAAGGCGCTAAATTGTGGACTGCGCGTCGTCATTCGTTATTCGCGATTCGCCATTTTCATCCCGCCTCTTGATGCCGCGTTCACCATCCCGTATATTGCTTCGTTCTCAAATTTGAGCCGCTGCACGTGCTGTGCCGGGCGGAAGAACAAGGAAACTGTACATGCCGACGATCAATCAGTTGATTAAGAAGCCTCGCAAGGCGTTGCCGAGGATCAATAAGGTGAAGGACCTGGAAGCCTGCCCGCAAAAGCGCGGCGTGTGCCTGCAGGTCAAGACCATGACCCCCAAGAAGCCCAACTCGGCCCTGCGGAAAATCGCCCGCGTGCGCCTGAGCAACGGCAAGGAAGTCACCGCCTACATCCCCGGCGAAGAGCACAACCTTCAGGAACACAGCATCGTCCTCGTGCGCGGCGGCCGCGTCCGCGACCTGCCCGGCGTGCGATATCATATCGTCCGCGGCACGCTTGACGCGCTGGGCGTCGATGGCCGCAAGCGCAGCCGAAGCAAGTATGGGGCGAAAAAGGGCAAGTAAGTAAATCCGAACGGCGAAGAGCCGAATTGCGAATCAAATCCGAATGACGATCGTCGAATGACGAGAATTCGCGACGGTTCGTTGTCCTTGGGAATTTGGTCATTCGGAATTCGATATTGATTCGGCGATTCGGATTTTGGAATTCGACATTATCCGGAGTATTCCCATCCTGAGGCATGTTGCCTCATTAGATGGGGAGAAACATCGTTAGGAAACGGAACGCACAGACATGGCATACAAGAAATTCACGGCCAGCGACGACATGCTGAAGCCGGACGCACGATTCAACAGCAAACTGGTCAGCAAATTCATCAACTGCCTGATGTGGGATGGCAAAAAAGCCGTCGCACAGAAGGTGTTTTACGCGGCGATGGAGCAGGTGACCAAGAAGATGAAGGACAATCCGCCGCTGGAAATCTTCGAGACGGCCATTAACAACGTCAAGCCGTTCGTTGAAGTCCGCAGCCGCCGGGTCGGCGGGGCCAACTATCAGGTGCCGATGCAGGTGAACAAGAAGCGGCAGCAAAGCCTGGCGTTCCGCTGGATTCTCGCCGCCTGCCGCGATGGCGGCGGAAGGCCGATGGCCGATCGCCTGGCGGATGAGTTGATGGCGGCATTCCGCAAGGAAGGCAAGGCCATGAACACCCGCGAGCAAACCCACCGCATGGCGGACGCGAACAAGGCGTTTGCGCATTTCGCGTGGTGATTGTAATTTCGAGTGCCGAAGCGAGAGTTGATTCATGACGTACGAGGATCAAATCAAGAAGTGGCGTGCCGCGATGGACAAGACCGTGAAGGAGGCGCTTTCACAAAAAGATGGCGGCCGAAAGCTTCTCGTGCGCGTCGGCATCCTTGATAAGAGCGGTAAGCGCCTTGCCAAACCCTACCGCTGATGAGCTATTCGCGACTGCCTTCTTTCGTTCTTGGCTTTCACGGTTGTGACCGCACCCTGGCCAACCGTGTGGTTTCCCATCGCGAGCATCTCAAATCAAGCGAAAATGAGTATGACTGGCTTGGCCACGGGATCTACTTTTGGGAAAATAGCCCCGCCCGTGCGATGATTTGGGCCGAGGCACAGGCCGCACGTATTCGCGCAAAAGGCGGCATCTTCGAGTCGGCAGTGATCGGTGCAATAATCGACTTGGGCAAATGCCTTGATCTGCTAAACACCGCATCCATCGACTTGGTCGAGCAAGCTTATAGGCTCTTGAAGCAGGTCCGCGATAGGGAGGGTGTGCCCCTTCCCTCCAATGAAAATCTTCCTGGAAGCGCAGGCTATCTCCTTCGTAAACTTGACTGCGCGGTGATCAGCTTTCTGCACGGCACCAGCGAGAATTCCGACCCCTTCGATAGCGTTCGAGCAGCATTTGTTGAGGGTGAACCGATCTACCACAACGCCGGATTTCGTCGTCATAATCACATCCAGATCTGTGTACGGAATAATGCCAATATCAAAGGCTATTTCCGGCCATTCGATTGAAATGTTGCGACGACAAGAAATCACCGATGAGTTTTCACTGCGGAATGGGGCACGGCGTGAAAGGCGATTGAATTCATTTTCTGTTCGTTGCGAGCCAAATCCTGCTTTATAATATTGCAAGGAAGCCCATGGTTGACCTTAAAGATCTACGTGAAAACCCCGACAAATACCGCCGCGGCGCGGAATTGAAGAATGTGCCGGTTGATTTCGATTCGCTGTTGAAAGCCGACGAGCAGCAGCGCAGCGCCCAGCGCGAATTCGAGAAATTCCGCACGGAGCAGAACGAAGCCTCGAAGAAAATTGGCGCAACGAAGGATCCGGAACAAAAGAAGGCGGCTATCGCCGCCGTTGGCGAAGTGACGACCAGGGCGAAGGAGGCCGAGAAGCGCGCGAAGTCGCTCGCGACGGAAGTCGAGCAGCTTCTGCTGAAAGTTCCGCAGCCGCCGGATGAGGATGTGCCGGTGGGGAAGGATGCGTCGCAGAATGTCGTGTTGTATCACTGGGGCGAGCCGCGGAAATTTGACTTCAAGCCAAAGAGCCATATCGAACTTTGCGAGAAGCTCGATCTGGTTGATTTCCCGGCGGGCGTGCGGCTGGCCGGTTCGCGCTCGTATTTCCTCAAGGGCGGCGGCGCGGAATTGCACGCGGCCGTGCTTCGGCTGGCGTTTGATTTGATGGTCAACGAGAAGGGCTTCACGCCGATGAGCGTGCCGGTGCTGGTGCGCGAGCCGGCGATGCTGGGCACTGGATTTTTCCCCGCCGGCCGCGAGCAGGCGTATCGCGTCGGCGAAATCGAGGAGACCGGCGACGACGTCCGCTATCTCACCGGCACCGGCGAAGTGGGCCTGACCGCTTATCACATCGACGAGGTGCTGGAAGAAAGCACCCTGCCGCGAAAATATACCACCATCAGCACCTGCTTTCGGCGTGAGGCCGGGACCTACGGCAAAGACACCGCCGGCCTGTATCGCGTTCACCAGTTCGACAAGTGCGAGCAGGTCGTCATCTGCAAAAATGACGTGGAGGAAAGCAAACGCTGGCACAAGGAAATGCTTTCGTATTCGGAGGAGCTGCTCAAACGCCTGAACCTTCCCTACCGCGTCATTCAATGCTGCACCGGCGACATTGGCGTGAAAAATGCGTCGATGATGGACGTGGAAACCTGGATGCCCAGCCGCAGCAACGGCAAAGACCCGGAGAGCGGCTACGGCGAAACGCATTCGGCCAGCCGCCTTTACGAATTCCAGGCCCGCCGGCTTAACCTGCGCTATAAAGGCACTGACGGAAAAACGCGCTTCGTTCATACGCTGAATAACACGGTGGTGGCCAGCCCACGCATTTTGATTCCGATCCTTGAGAATTATCAGAATGCCGATGGAACGGTAACGGTGCCGGAAGTGCTGCGGAAATACATGTACGGGCGGGAGTTGATTGGATCGTAAGCTGGATAGGGAGCGGGAAATCGTCCGCCGCAGTCAAGCCGTACGCGCCTTGACGGTCGGCGCTCAATCGCTGTCACGATGGACACCCTCCCCGCCGCGCGTAAAGTGCCGGCATGCCTTTTTGCCAACCGCGCATTTGCCGGCTGATCATTTCGATGATTCTCGTGGCCGTTGGCGGCTGCAAAAAGCCCAAGCAAATCGCGCCCCCCACTGCTCCCGCGCCAACTTCAGACTGGATCGCACAAAATAATCGCGGCGTGGGGTTGATGGGGCAATTCGACTTTGACGGCGCCGTTCGTGCGTTTCGGCCAATCGCGATCGGCAGCGACCAGCGGCTCGATGCCCAAGTCAACCTCGGCATCGCGTTGCTGAATCGCCGGGGCGAGGGCGACGCCGCCCACGCTGCCTCGATTTTCAATTCCGTATTGGCCAAAGCCCCTGAGAATTTGCCGTCGGCTTATTGTCTGGGCCTGCTGCGGATTAACGATGGAAAGCCTGCCGAGGCGCTGGCTGAATTTCAGCAGGTGCTCAAGGTCGATCCTGCCGATGCGTACGCGGAATATTTTTCCGGCCAATGCCTGGCGATGCAAAACAAATATGCCGAGGCTGTAACCCGTTACGAAAGCGCCGCCCGGCTCGATCCGCTTCTGCGCAGCGCCGATTACGGCGAATTTCAATCGCTGCAGCAACTCGGGAAAAAAGACCAGGCCGATGCCAGACTTGCCGAATTTCAACGGCTTGCCGACGACCCGCGTGCGGCACTCGCCGAATTCAAATACACGCGCATGGGAAAAAAAGCCGAAGCGATCGCGATTGATCTCGCCCCGGCCAGTTCGCCGCCCCCGGCTGGCGCTTTGTTCGCGCGCCCGCAGCCGCTGAAGATTCTGAATGATCCCGGCGTTATCTGGCGGAAAGACGATGGCGCTGAGCCGCGGCCGACGATCACGGCCGCCGATATTGATGGGGATGGGAAGGTCGATCTGTTCATTTCCTCCGCCCTGGAAGTCAATGGCAAACTCCGCAACGCTGTTTTGCTGCAGCGCGATGGCGGATTTGAGCTGGATTTGAAAAGCCCCCTGTCGTCGGTGACGGATATCAACGCCGTCGTCTGGGCGGATTTTGACAATGATGGCTTCACCGATGTCTACTTCTGCCGGCATGGCGCAAATCAGCTTTTCCGCCAGATTTCCCGGGGAAATTGGCAGGATATCACCGAATCGGCCCACGCTTCGGGCGGAGATTTTAACACCGTCGACGCCGTCGCCGTCGATGCCGACCACGATGGCGATCTCGATCTGGTTCTGGTCCGGTCCGATGGCCCAACCGAGCTTCTCAACAACAATCTTGACGGCACATTCAGCGCAATCGGAGAAAAAGCAGGCATTGGTGGGGATGGCCGGCCGGCGGTGGGAATCGTGGCGGCCGACCTGAATCATGACGGGCTCGTCGATCTGATGGTGATCAAGAAAACGCCGCCCAACGAGGTATTCATCAACGACGGCGTTTGGAAATACCATCGGGATGCGAAATTCGGCCTGCTGGAAAAGGACAGCATGTCCGCCGCCGTGGCCGCGGACGCTGACGCAAATGGGCGGGTCTCGATCTTCTGCATTCATCGCGGGGTCATCGAGCGATTTGTTCAATCCGCTGATGGCAACTGGACGAGCGGAAACCTCGCAATGCGCGCCCAGGCTGACTTTGCCGATCACAAAAGGGAGCCGATTTTCACGGCGCACGGCCCGATCGCAGTGGCCGATATCACCGGAAATGGAACTCTACATGTCATGGCCGCAAACGCCGGTGGATGGTTTGCATTGCCGGCTACTCAAGGCGCAGGAAGTCCGTTTGCGCCGTCGACTGGCTTTATCACGTGGACCCTCGCGAACCTCGAACGTTGGGCCGGGCCGTCGATTGCGGGGCTACCTATCAACGGTGGTCCGCCGGTCGTCTGGAGCCCAGGTCCGGGGCGCTTTGGTTTCGCGGCTTTGTCGTTGAGCGGCAAAACCAGCAAATCCGAATCGATGCGGTCCAATGCCTCGGGCATCGGCGTCACCATCGCCGGGCGATTTGACTCGCACTGGGCGGTGACCAGTACATACCGCCGGCAATCCGGTCCGGGCCAGAGCCTGCAGCCGATTTCGATCGGCGCGGGCGCAGGCAAGCAGCTCGATTTTGTCCGCCTGACCTGGCCCGATGGCCTGCAGCAGACCGAGCTTAGTATCCCGGCGGGAAAGCTCACCCACATCGCCGAGGTGCAGCGCCAGACCTCGAGCTGCCCGGTTATTTTCGCCTGGGATGGGAAGCAGTTTTCGTTTGTCACCGATTGCCTGGGCGGCGGCGGGATCGGATTCGCCACCGGTCCCAATGAATATGCGCCGCAACGGCCAGTAGAAAATGTGATGTTGCCGGCGGGCCTTCCACGCGAAAAAGATGGACGGCTGGTCGTGAAGATCGGCGAGCCGATGGAGGAGGCGTGTTATCTCGATTCGGCCGCCCTGGCGAGTTACGATCTGCCGCCGGGCTGGATGATGACGCTGGATGAGCGGATGGCGGTGAATGATCCACAGCCGACGGGCGAGCCACGGTTTTATCGAAAATTGCTATTGCCGTCGCATGCAGTCAACGATCGCGGTGAAGATGTCACAGAAGCGGTGGTGAAAATTGATGGTGTTGCCGCGGAGCCCGGAGCGCGCGATTCGCGGTTTATTGGATTTACCAAAGAGCATTTTGTGGAGATGACGTTTGATCGGGCGATCGACGATATGGTTCCCAAAAGCGCCGTGCGAGATGACAACGTGGGGGCTGGGAAATCCGGAGCTGGGAAATCACTCGCGGAAGGACTGACGTTTGGTGTTGCGAAAACGGGGCGGGACGTCATCGAGTCGACGAGGTATTTCGATGCCGGTTATCAGGTACTCCGAAGAGCGGGGTCGGGCACGGGAAGACCCGACTCTTCGGAGTACCTCAGAATCGGCGTTGAAGCGAAATCATTCTCAAACGATGCGCGAATCCATCCTGTCGCGGACATTGGCGCGGCACCGCCCAAGGCGGAACTTCTGCTGCTTGCCGACGGGTGGATCGAATATCCGTATTCGCAAACGATGTTTGCCGCGTGGCAGGCCAAGGCGCTGTATCGCGCGCCGACGCTGGAAGCGTGCGGCGGCGATGGGAAATGGGTGACGGTGTTGAAGGAATTCGGCTATCCCGCCGGCATGCCCCGGCAGATGTCGGTCGCCATTCCGCTCGACAAACTGCCGCCCGGCACAACGCGCCTGCGCATCCGCACCGATCAGGAAATCTACTGGGACCGCCTGGCGCTGGCGTGGGCCGAGCCTTGCCCGCAGGCGGTGCGGAAAATTCATCCGATGAAATCGGCCATGCTGGCGGACGTCGGATTTCCCTTCCGCACCACCGGGCCGCAGCGCCAGCCTCATTACGATTATTCCCGGCGGCTGCCGCTCTGGGACACGCGGCATCAGACCGGGTGGTATACCGCTTTCGGTTCCGTGGAAGAATTGCTTGGCGCGACGGATGATGCCTGCGCGATTTTCGGTCCCGGCGAGGAAGTGGAACTGCAATACCAAGCGCCATCCGCCCCACCGCCGGCTGGTTGGACGCGAAAGTATGTGTTGGCACTGGCCGGTTGGTGCAAGGACCGCGATTTGTATACGAAGGATGGCCGCACGATTGAACCGCTGCCCGAGCGCGACGGCGCGACGGCTGAAACGCGCCGGAAGCGGGATGAATTGTATCGGAAATACAATACGCGGTTTGCACCGTGAGCCGCCGTGAGTCGCCGTGAAAATCGCGAAAACGCAAGCGACTGAGTGGCGGCACTGCGAGATACACGCTGGTTGTGTTCGATGATGGCCTGCGATTGCTGCGCGCTCTGATGAATTGTGCTATTCTTCGCGCGTTGCTGACAATTCCAGCACGCAATCTTCCGGTCCACTGGCGGCGGTTTCGGTGGCGGAGGTGAATTTTCCGTCGGCGAATTTGCGGATGGTCTCGGCCGTTACCACGGGAAGGTGGGCGATGGGATCGTCGCGCGTGGCGGTCAGAATGCCGACCACTTTGCCATGGGCGTCCATCAGCGGGCTGCCTGCCGAGCGGGGATGGGTGGCGGCGTGAAGGAACGCGGCCGACGTTGACACCGAAAGCGTGCCGGGCAGCACGTCGAGTTCAGGACCGAATACGCCGGGGCGGATAAAGGCGGGGATGTGCACTGCGCCGGAGGTTGCCGTGTCGGCCAAGGCCAGCGGCGTGAAGTGGCCGCCTTCAACTTTGATTAACGCGAGTCCGCTGGCATCGTCGCTGGCGACGATCGTGGCATCATAGTTGGCGCCATCGGTCGCCTGCACGGCGATCGATTTCGCGCCGCTGGTCAGCCGGCTGCACGTCAGCAGAAGGTCGGGACCGACGGCGAATGCCGCCCCGGTGACGGTGCGCGTGAGCGGAGCGGCGGGTGCTTTGGTTGACGCCACCGGCGGTGGAACCGGCGAGGGCGATGCCGACGCATCACCCGAAGCCGCGGCGGGCGCGGGCACATCAGCCGGGGCCGCGGCACCGGCAGGCGCCGCCGTGGGTGGAACCGGAGTTGCATCGCCAGCGGCCGGCGGGGGCACGGGCGCTGGCCCCTCGGCAACCTGCACATCCGGCGCGATCACTGGCGACAAGGGATTGGTCCCATCGGCTACCACCGCGTTTTTCTCCGCCCCTTTCTTCGCCAATTCCGGCATCACCTCGTCCAGCGGCATCAGAAACGGCAACACCTTAGGCAGCGGCTCGGCTTCACCGGCGTAATAATGCTTGCTTGCATCCTTCTCTGCCATCCACGTCACGCCCCAGCGCTTCAGCGGTGCGTGCAGCGCCGTCAGCGATGTTTCGGCGGTGTGCAGCGTCTTGAGCATCGCCGGCATGGCCGCGATGGCCGACTTCGCCTTGGCGTCCATAATCGCCAGAAGCGAGCGCTGGGCATTCACCAGCGTTTCATCCACCGGCTTGCTCTCGATGACGGCCCTGTCCAACAGCACCAAGGCGCGCGGACGCGATTCCATGCGCGTGAACGTCACGGCGAGATCGTAATTCGCCAGCCGAATATCGGCCTGATATGCCGACGGTGAATCAATCTTCGGGTCGGCATCGGGGTCGGGCCTGGTGTTGGCCTTGGCGCGCCTGGCATCGTTGGCCGCGGTGATGAATTCAGCTTCGCTCGATTCAAACTGGCGTTTTTGGGCGCGCGCAAGGCCCATGCCGAGATGGCCCAGCGGGCTGTCGGGCTGAAGCTGGATCACATCGGAAAATGCATCAAGGGCGGCGGCGGTATCGCTGGCACGCAGATCGGCAAAACCATCATCGAGCAGTTTGGCGATCTTCTCGCGCAGTTTTTGGGCGGCAACCTTGGGATCGACCGGCGGCTTGGTTTGCGAATTTCGCGACCAACCCATACCGCCATTTTGTCCGAACCCGCCAAACCCGCCGCCATGCCCGCCTCCCCCATGACCGGCCAAAACCAGCCCGGCAGGCACCAAAACCGACAAAACCCACGGAAAAGTGATGCGCGAGCGAACCATGTCAATCCTCCGGCAAAGGTGGCAATCCATTGCGCAGTTGCCAACGCCCTTGAAAACGATATAGCCGTCAAATTATTGCCAAATCACCGCCGATTCAACGGATTGCCGCCGCAGGTTTACGGATGACTTCGGCAAATGGGTCGGTTGCGTCAGGCAGGATGGAATCGCGAAATCGCAAAGCGACGCCGCGACGGCAATGGCGACGTCGGCGGTCGCGGTCAGTTGATGGGTTGTCTCCCAAGGCGCGACAAATTGGGATTGCTGCCGGCATTTCGATGCAGGGGGGTGTCCTGATGTGCCG